>DATLPC010000051.1:0-50222 GCA_035535975.1 Gemmatimonadaceae bacterium
GCGCGGTGCTGGCCGAGTTGAAGGCGATGCACTTGCGGAGATCGAGTGTGGGCTGGCCGTGCGCGTAGATGCGATCGAAGATCAAATCGCTGGGGACCTTGTCGCTCGAGTTCTGCGCCGAGCTGGCATCGCCGGCGAGGATGAGTCCTTGGCTCGTCGTCACACTAGGATCGACGGTGATCTCGAGGCCGATGAAGCGCCAACGCGCGGCCGGGCCATTGGTGATGAGCGTCGAGATCAGGCCTGGGGACACGAGCTTGGGGAAGGCCATCGCGCTGGCCATTGCCGGCGTGACGCGCGTTCCCTCGGGCGGGAGTTGCCCGTCGGACATCACCGTGATCCAGCCGCCGGGAATGCCACCCGACTTGGGTCTGATGACGTAATTGCTGATGAACGTGGAGCCCGCGGCGATGAGGATCTTGTCGCCGGCGACCGCGGTATCGAGGGCGAGCTGCAGATTACCGCCGGCCGCGACACGGAGCGTGCGTCCCGCCGACGGCGTGCTCGCGACGCTCGTCGCCAAGTAGACCTGCGGCAACACGGCGTCGTTCGGGCCGGGGCTGCCGTCCGGCGAGGTAGGCGCTGATGACTGCACAGTCACGCCGGCGCTACCCGTCTTGCCGCCCGCGGTTGCCACAATATTGCTTGTTCCCGCATTGAGGGCGCTAACCGTACCGCTCGAAGAAACGCTCGCGACGGTGGCAGCGCTGCTGCTCCAGGTGACGGGCAGGTTCAGAACCGCCCCCGACGCGTCCTTGGCGACGGCCGACGCCTGCGTCGTCTGCCCGGCGATAAGCGTCGAGGAGCCTACGGTGACCGTCACGCTCGCAACGCTCGGCGCTGTGACAACAAGGGTCGCGCTGCCCTGGACGCCGTCCACGGTAGCGGTGATGGATACCGTACCGCCCGCGACCGCCGTCACGAGACCGAGGTTCGAAACCGTGGCAATCGCCGGATTCGACGTCGTCCATGTTACCGACCGGCCGGTGATTGCATTGCCGAGTGCATCGGCGGCAACCGCTGTCGCCTGTGTCGTGGCGCCGGCGACGATGCTGGAGCTACCGAGTGTCACGCCTACCGATGCCACAACCGCGGTGGACACCGTGAGATTCGCCGAGCCGTTCACGCCATCGACGATTGCTGTAATGGAAGTTGAGCCGTTGGCGACCGCTGTCACCAACCCCTGGCTGGATACGGTCGCGACGGCTGGATTCGCGCTCGACCACGTCACCGCGCGGCCAGAGATCGAGTTGCCGGCGGAGTCGCGCGCCGTTGCCACAGCTTGTGTCGTTTGGCCGACCTGTATGTTGCCGGCGTTCAACGCCACTCCGACCGAGACCACGACCGCGGGATTCGCCGTGATCGTCGCGGCTGCCAGCTTGCCTTCAGACGTCGCTGTAACAGTCGTGGTTCCTGTTCCGACCGCGTCGACTGTGCCGGTGCCCGAGACGTCGACGATGTTCGTATCGGATGACGTCCAATTGATCGTGCGGTTCTGCAAAATGTTGCCGGCCGAATCCTTGACGATGGCCTGAAGCTGTTTCTTGCCTCCGACATTCAACGTCGTGGGCGACGGGGTGACAGTGATGCTGGCGATCGGGATCTGAACAACCTGCACCGATGTCGTCGCCGTCTTGCCATTCATGTCGATCCGGATGGTCGCCGTTCCGAGCGATCTGCCCGTCGCGACGCCGATATTTGACACGGAGACGATGCCAGGTGAGAGCGACGTCCATTTCCCCGAGCCCGGCGTGAACTGCACCATCTTGCCGGACTTGTCATATGCGTAAAACGAGAGCTGCGAGCTGTTACCGAGGGCAAGCGTCGTCAGCTCGTACGGAAACGCGAGAGACGTGATCGGCGTGTGCACGACGATCGTCGCCGTGTCGCTCGATTTCTTCGCGGCCGCGATCACCATGGTCGTTCCGATGTGTCGACCGGAGACGACGCCGGTCGATGACACCGTTGCAACCGAAGGATTCGTGACCTGCCACGTCACCGAAGACCCGGGTTCTGTAGACGACAGCGTGAGCTGCTGCTGCTCGTCGACGCCGACGTCCACGGACCGTTGATTCAACGAAATCCGGGCGAACTGGAGGGCGGGGTCTGCGGGGCCGTTGGATTCGCAGGCGATCAGGCCTACGACGGTCGCCATCGTCGCGAGCGTCGAAACGAGCGAACGCATGAGAAACCCTCCGAAAGGAATCTTTCGGCAACCCGACGAGCGTGACGCGCGGAGCGCGCTGTAGCCTCGTGGCTTTGCGTCCCTGGCTTTCGCACAGGTTTGCCCTTGTCGCTGATCCCCGCGAAGGGGGCGCGATCCTGCCGATCAGTTGTGTGAAACGAATACCGGGGGAAAGCACTCGCAAAACTCGCTGATCGAGCGAGTGTGATTGCGCTAGCTTGACGAGTGATTTCGGACCCTGTAACCCGAGACGTCGAGACGCAAAAAACTATGCGCCAAATCACATTACACCGCTGGATCTTGTCGTTCGAAAGCCACTGATTACGTCAACGAATTTGGCTCGTCGTCGTACACGCGCCAAAGTCCTTGACACCTCGAACCAGCGTGCAAACGGAATTGCCACTTCGCTACGAGCAACTTCGTCGTGAACTCGCCGCGCAGCCGAAGACCTGGCTCGTCACAGGCGTGGCCGGTTTCATCGGCTCAAACCTCATGGAAGCGCTGCTCGATCTCGGGCAAACGGTGGTCGGCATCGACAACTTTGCCACCGGGCATCGGCACAACGTCGACGCAGTCCTCTCGATCGACGGGGATTTTGCTCGTCGCTTTCGATTCATCAACGGCGATATTCGCGATCCCGAGGCATGTCGCGACGCGTGCGCCGGTGTGGACTACGTTCTGCATCAGGCTGCCCTCGGCTCTGTACCGCGTTCCATTCGCGATCCGATCACGACGGCGCAGGTAAACGTCGACGGCTTTCTCAACATGATCGTCGCGGCCCGCGACGCTCGCGTGAAGCGATTCGTCTACGCGTCCTCGAGCTCCGTCTACGGCGACGAGCGCACGCTGCCCCAGGTCGAGGAAAAAACCGGCCGGCCCCTGTCACCGTACGCGGCGACCAAGGTTGCGAACGAAATGTTCGCCGCCGTATTCCAACGCACCTATGGCCTGGAGACGATCGGGCTTCGCTATTTCAATGTGTTCGGTCCGCGACAGGATCCAGAGGGCCAGTACGCCGCCGTCATTCCACGGTGGATCGCGAGCCTGATGCGCGGCGAACCCTGTCGCATTTTCGGCGACGGCGAAACGAGTCGCGACTTCTGCCACATCGCCAATGCCGTCGAGGCCAATTTGCTTGCGGCGACCGCTCCGGCCCAAGCGACGGAAACCGCGTACAACGTGGCCTGCAACGAAACCACGTCGCTCAATGAGCTTTTCGTCATCCTGCGCGATGCCGTCGCACGAGCACATCCCGAAGCGCGCGACGCGACCGCGGTTCACGATTCATTCCGGCCCGGCGATATCGCACACTCGCGCGCCGACATCGGCAAAGCAACCCGCGCCCTCGGCTACGAGCGGATTCATCGTGTGGGCGAAGGTTTGCCGCTCGTTGTCGATTGGTACATCCGCGAATACCGGAAGCAAGCGCCGTCCCGCTGACCGAGTAGCCGAGGAAGGCCGAGGCGGGCAGCCGAAAACACGAAGGGGCCGATCGAAATCGGCCCCTTCATGTCTCTCCCTCGTGAAACGCGGTCGACTAATGCCCGCCGCGCCGGAACACCATGACCGGTAGCGTCATGGACATGATGCGAAGATCCTCGACGACGCTCTGCCGTCGCACGTACTCGAGGTCGTATCGCACCTTCGAGCGCACGTCGTCGATGCAGCAGTCGTATGCCTGGTTTACTTGCGCCCAGCCGGTGATGCCCGGCTTCACGCGCTGACGCAGCGGGTATTCGGGGATGTTCTTGCGAAGCTCCGCGAAAATCGCCGGACGCTCGGGCCGCGGTCCCACGATGTTCATCTCGCCGCGAATGACGTTCCACAGCTGGGGCACTTCATCGAACCGCGTGCTCCGGAGGAACTTGCCAACCAGGGTCACGCGCGGATCCTGCTTCGAGGCCCACACCGGCTGGCCATCCGGCTCGGCGTTCACCTGCATCGTGCGGAACTTGTACATCTTGAACAGCGCGCCGCCATGATCGTAGACGCGTCGGTCAAAGCTGCGGGCGAAGCGCCACCGGCGATCCACACCAACACGAATTTGCGAGTACAGAACAGGGCCGCGCGAGGTCAGCCGGATGGCCAGCGCTGCCAACAGAATGAGCGGAGAAACCAGCACGAGCGCGACAACGGCGATGACCACGTTGAGGACGCGCGCGACGATCTCGTCACGCTGACGGGGTTGGACGGCCTCGTCGCTGGCCACCGCGAACCCCACGTCCGCAAACTGGATCGTCGGAATCTCGAGCGCGACCTCGCTCGCCAAAGCACGGGCGTGCCGCGCTTCTTCTTGGCGGGTCGGAAGGACCGCGATTTCACTTCCAAGCTTTAACTGCGCTGCCTGCATACAGGAGGTGTCTCCAACGCGCGAGTCTGTTCGGGGAGTGAGAACCGAGTCTCACTCAGCGAGCGGGGAAGCCCTATGCAGCCCGCGTGCTCAGGATCACAACCCGGACACACGCGCCGATGTCATTGTGTGTCAATGACTTACGAGTTCGGGCGTTCCGTCGCAAAACGCCACAGCTCCAAAACCTGTTGCGACCGTCCCACAAGTCTCCGCGCCGTCGCAACAACGTTCGAGTCGACTCTCGCATGCAATAGAAAGCGGGCGTGAGGGTTAGCCTCACGCCCGCCAGTAAAAATTTCTTACGGTCGCCCAGCCGGTCAGGTCACCTCGACGGCCGTCGACTCGCTCTCGACCGGGGCGTCCGTGAAGCCGTAGCCCGAAGCGTACCCGTAGTAATCGAACTCGCCCTTCAGGTTGACGCCGTTTAGGACCGCCCCCAGGACGTTGATGGGGAGCCGGTCAACGAGCATCAGCTTTGCCGCCGCCATCCGACGCTCGGTCTTTCCGATGCGCACCACGACCAGGAGATGCTGCAGTGCCGTGGCGATGGCGTACGCATCTACGCCGGCGGCGAGTGGCGGGGTATCGAAGACGACGACGTCATACCGCGTCTTGAGCTCGGCCACGAGCCTGGGGAGCGCGGCCGACGTCAGCAGCTCAGGGCTGTGCGGCTGGCGTGACCCGCACGGAACGAGCGCCAAACGGTCGTGGGTTGTGGCGTGGACGACTTGTGAGAAGCCGACCTGCCCCGAGAGGAATTCCGTCAGGCCCGACCCCATTTCTAGGCCGAACACCTCGTGCACCATGCCGCGCCGCGTATCTCCGTCGACAAGCACGGTGTTGAAGCCGGCATCCGCGAACGACATCGCCAGATTCGCCGCGACAAACGACTTCCCGTCGCCCGGAGACGGACTCGAGATCGCCAGCGTGATCGGCGGTTCGCATGTGTGGCGGACGTGCATCCGGAGCGTTCGGAAGGATTCCACCAGGTGCGCCACCTGTTCCGGCGAGCGCGCGCTCACGCCACCCTTCGGGAAACGTGGGATCGCGGCCGCGATCGCTAGACCCAGCTCGTTCGTGACTTGTTCGCTGTATCGGATTCTTCGATCGATCATGTCGAGCAGCAGCGCCAGCGCGATCGCCGCGCCAAGTCCGCCGAGAATCGCCATCGCCATCAAGCGAGGCGCCGTGTTTTTCGACGGCGAGAGGGGCGCGACTGCCGAGTCGAGAACGGACAAGTCGGGCGTCGTGCTCTTTTCGGCCAACGCGGCCTCGGCGAATTTGCCCTTGAGGTTCGTGTACAGCCCCTCGTCAACCGCGACCTGACGCCGCAGCCGCATCTCCTCGATGTAGCGCGGTGGAATCGACTGAAGGTCCTGTCCAGCTCCGGCGATGCGCTTCTCGAACTGTGCCTCGCGATCCTTCAACTGCGACAACAATTCATTCGCCAGCGTCGGGATCGTCTGCTTCTCGAGCAGGTCGACATTGGCGGCGAGGTCCTTGACGCCCTGGAAGCTGTCCGTGTAGGCCAAGCGCGCTCTTGCCAAATCACCCTTCGCCGTGTGCAGCTTGGCGAGGTTTTCTCGCAGCGCGGCCGCTCCGGCGCCGCCATTCACACTCGGAAGAAACAGCACCGCGTCGTACTGCGCCTCGCCCCGCTGAGCGCCGGCGATGATTTTCTCGAGCGCTTCGCGGTCGTGATGAAGCGCGTCGTACTCGAACTTCTGGTCGAAGAAGTTTCTCATGACCGGGTCGCGCGTCTGCTCGACGCCCGGCGCTACAGGTCCGCCTTCAGACGGGAGCGTGATCGTCTTGACGCGGAATCCTTCGAGCTCGTTCTCGGCGGTGTGGAGCGACGTCTCAGCATACTTCAGCTGATCGTTGAGGATGTCCGCGTACGCTCTGACGTTCTGCTTTTTCAGCTCGCCGGCCAGCGCCACAAAATCGGCAATCCAGGTGTTGATGGTCCGGGCGGCGAGCTGCGGATTCTCGTCGCGAAGGGCGACGGTAAGGAAGCTGCTGCGCTCGGGGAGTGAAACGCCAAGACGAGCGGCGTAGTCCATCGCCGTTTCTCGCGGCGTCGAAACGGTGAATTCGACCTTCCGCTCGCCCATGCCCTCGAACGCCGTGCTGGGCAAAACCCAACGGAATCCGCTCTTGCGCCCGACGGAGTCTGTGGCCGCGCCGCTGTCGGCCGCGACGCCCGACGTCATGGCGATGCGCCATCGCTGTCGCGACCGGTCGATCTTCAACTCGTATTGGCCCGGGGCAAATCGATCGCCGATCGTGAACCCGCGGAAAAAGACGGAGTCCGCGGGGTTCTTCGGCTTGAGGTACAGCGCGAGCTTCAGGACGACGGCGTCCGCCACCCTGGGAGTCTTCAGCAGCGCGACCCACGCCTGTTCGTTGAGCAGTTCCTCCGACCGGATCGCCCCCGTCTTTTGCGCTTGGGGCGTCTCGGCCTGAATCCAGATGGTCGCCGCGACATCGTACAGCGGATGAACGAATCGCGTGGCGACGAAGCCGGCCGCTGTCGCGATGATCATGACCGCGAGAATGAGCCAGCGATATCGCCGAATTGCTCCCCGTGCGCGCTCGAGCGGCGGCCGCGGGACTATCCCGGTGGAAAGTCCCGGCCGATCCCAACTCTGCATCGCCGTGGATTCGGAAGCGCGAACTAGATCGAAGGAGCCAACGTCTTCGGACATGAATGACCGCGGTTTACGAGAGAACTTCTGCTTGCCGTCGAACTTCGCGGGGAGCGTGCCAGCAGGCGCGCGTCGCTACCGTGAGAACAAGTACATCAGCGCGCCAATGCTCGACAGCGCGAATGAACCGATTGCGAACCACGAAATGTGACTCTTCTGGGGAACATAGATCTCGTCACCGGCGCGCAGGTGCATTCTATCGAGCGACATGCCGTCGGCGAGCGCCGTGTGCGTGTCCTGCGCATTCCAGATCACATCGTCGCCACGACGCACCGTCAGGCCGGTGATGTTTGCGTCCTGTCCTGGTCCGCCCGCCTGCATGAGAAGGTCGCTGAGCGGCCGATCGGCCGGAGAATAAAAGAAGCCCGGACGACCGACAAATCCCAACACACCAACCCGGACCAGCGGGGTCGTGCGCACGATTGGCTCTTTCACGTACTGGGCCAAGTGGTCCCGGAGCTTCTCTGTGAGCTCCGCGCGCAACACGCCCTCCAGGGAAAGCTCCCCCATGCGCCCCAGCTCGATTCGGCGACCGGCACGCACCGTGACCGTCTCCGGAATGTCCAACGGACCAGCGATCAGGCTCGCCTGAACGGCCACAAAGATCTTGTCGCCGTCCTGAAAATCACCTTTTTCCAGGCGTTGATGGAGCAGCCATGCTTCGTTGGTGCGATGCGCACTTTCCGCCGCTTTCGCCTGCGCCTCCAATTCGCTTCTTGATTCGTACTCTCGTCGTGGAGAGCTCACCGAGCCCGCAGGCGACACGTCCTGCGCCGGCAGTGGACTCCCGGCAACACCGAGAGCCATCACTGCAGTCAATGTCGTGAGTCGATGTGCTGCGCTTCGAGCCATAAACCACCAGCTTTGGTAGCGACGGAATGCCGAATGACAACCTTATGATACTACGGAGTCAACGCTTCAAACGATTGGCGGCTAGTGGATTAGCACTCGCCATACCACCGTGGCCGGTCACTTTGACCGGCGTCGCGCTCGCGAACGTCGCGTTCGCCGCCTTAACTTGGATCGGCAAGTATGACCTTGGACGAGCCTTGTAGCAACCGGGCAACGCTGACGCCGCTTCTTTGCAACAGGTCCGTTTGATCGCGTTTAGCAACGGTGATTATTCTCTGTTGCTGGTTACTTGAACGCCCAATAACCTTCGGCCGTCGAAGGGTTCCATTCGCCGCCACCTTCTGGACTGCGCAATCATGGCGGCGCGTCAATCGTCCGTAGAGTGTCCCGGCTCATCCCGGGTAAGAATCGCTTTGGCTAGGGGTGGCGGAACAGACATGGCTTTGTCGTCAGAATACCGGGACATAATCGTTGGCAGCGGACGCGGACGTGGAAGGCCAACGCGCGCGCTCGTCCGAATTGGTGCGCTCCTGCTGGTCGCGGCGTTGGCCGCGGCCTGCGGTGGAAGCGGAGAAGGCTCGATCATCCCGCCGAAGGAAATCGGGTCGATCACGATCGACACCACCTCATTTCTGATGGAGCGGGGAAGCGACGTAACGCTTACCGCGACGGTGTTGGACGTTCATCGCCAAAAACTCGACGTCCCCGTTGTCTGGTCGAGCACGAACGAAAAGGCGGCGAGCTTTCTGCCCGGCGGAAAACTCGTCGCGGGGGATTCGGGCGCCACGCAAATCACCGCGTCTTCGCTCGGAAAACAGTCGCAAACCATCGTGGTGCAAATCGTCTGGCTTGGTCCCGCGAAGCTCGATCGCGTTCAATGGACGAGCCCCAACGCCGCGACACCCGGAGCCACCGTCGCCGATTCGATTCGCGTGCGGGTGACGAACCCCAAAGGCGCCCCCGTTGCGAATACGAAGGTCGCATTCGCCGTGACGGCGGGTGGCGGATCCGTATCGCCGGCGAGCGCAAAGACAGATCCAAACGGTCTCGCGGCCGTGCAATGGACGCTCGGTCCGCAGAAAGGCTCGAATGCCATCACCGCCACCGTCGTCGACACGCACGACAAGCCCATCACCTGGGTCGACAGTAACGGGACCAAGTTCTCCGTGACGAGCTACGACGCGTTGTCGGCCGTCGACGGCGACGGCCAGACGGGCCAAATCCTTTCGGCGTTGCCGGTCCTTCCCTCGGTCAAGCTCGTCGATAGCCTGGGCAAACCGCGCGTCGGCATTCCGCTCACCTTCATCGCGACGTCAGGCGGTCGCGTGTCGTTGGCAGTTGTCTCCACGGCTTCCAACGGGGTCGCTTCGCCGGGCACGTGGACGCTCGGCGACATCCCGGGGCAGCAAAAGCTGATCGTCACCCTCGAGAGCGCCAAGCTCGAGCTCAAGGCGTCGGCGACCGGCACGCCGATTCACTACAAACCGGCGTCGGGGCTCATCGCGAGCGGGTTCGTGACGTGCGCGCTCGACGCCGCCGGTCTCGCGAGCTGCATGGGCCAGGAGCCGCAGGTTGGTGACGGCGACACGCTCAGCAAATTCGCGCCGACGCCCACGGCGGGATCGATCGCGTTCAAATCGCTTTCGCCGAGCCGAGTGACCAGCCTCCCAACGCACAACTGCGGAATCGGCACGGACCACGCCGTCTATTGCTGGGGCGCGAACGCCCTTGTTGACACGTCAGGAAGGACGAATTCCACGAAGACGCCGGCCAAACTTCCCAGCGACCTCGTTTGGGCTCAGGTCACCGCAGGCGGGGCACACAATTGTGCTCTGACAACGGATGCGATTGCCTATTGCTGGGGCGCGAATAGTGTCGGCCAGTTGGGCATTCGATCCGACACCGGAGCCATTTTCAAGCCGGGGCTGGTTTACGGCGATTTCCGATTCCGCACGATTGCCGCCGGCTCGGGCCACACCTGCGGCCTGACGCTCGACGGAACGGTCCTCTGCTGGGGGAACAACTCCTTCGGACAACTCGGCGATGGTGGTACGACGCCGCGTCTGGCGCCGACGCTCGTCGCCGGCGGCGTCACGTTCCAGTCGATCGACGTCGGCGACCCCTGGTCGTGCGGCCTGTCCACTGCCGGGAAAGTCTATTGCTGGGGAGGGCTCGAAGGATTCGGAGCGACGCCCATCCCGCACCTTTACACGAGTTCGACTCTTCCCACCTTCACGTCGCTGAGTGTGGGAAGCTTCCACGCGTGCGCGCTTACCGGCGATGGCCAAGCGTATTGCTGGGGCAACAATCAATTCGGACAGTTGGGCGACAGTTCAGTCGTGTCCAAGTCGTTCCCCACGGCGGTTGTGGGGGGATTGCACTTCACGTCCATTGCCGCCGGCGTCGCACACACCTGTGGCACGACGTCGGACGGATCGGTCGCTTGCTGGGGATCCAACCTGGCCGGCGAACTCGGTGACAAGAACGCGGCGATTCGCATCACGCCGCGGTATGTCGTGCTCGGCGTAACACCCTAGCGTGATGCGATCGCCCGGCAGCGTTGCCGCGATCCGGGTGCGAAGGGTTCATCGCTCTCGAGGAAAAATGACTCGTATGCGCGTCGGTTTTTCGTGGTGCCTGGCCGCCCTTTCGATCTCCGCCGCGCGGCTCGCCGCGCAAGAAGCGGTGACCATCGGGGGGCACGTCTCGGCGGGCGGCATTCCGGTGCAGGGAGCGACCGTTCGAATTCCTGCCCTGGGTCTGAGCTCGACGACGACATCGGAAGGCCGCTACAGCCTCATCGTCCCCTCGAGCAGGGTTCGCGGACAGACCGTCGATCTCGTCGCTCGACACGTGCGGTACAATATCGAGTCGACGCCCATCACGCTGACGGGCGGTTCGCTGATCAAGGACTTCGAGCTGACCCCCGCCGGCGAGCCGCGCGCCGATACGCGCGCGACCGTCGCCGCTCCGACAGATGTGCAGCCGATCGTGACGCGCGTCGTCGCGGCGAGAGCCGTCGTTGATAGCAGCGCGTACGAAGAGGCGGCGGGTCCTGTCGACGCCGTGAGCGGCCTCGCCGGCCGCGTGGCCGGCGTCATCGTCACCACATCATCCACGATGGGTGGATCCGCGCCGATCGTCGTCCGCGGCTATCGGTCGATCGTGAACGCCGTCCAGCCGCTGTTTGTCGTGGACGGCGTCCCGGTCGAGAATTCGATGTTCGCGACGCCGGGCCAGCCGTTCGGATCGGGCGGCTTCGACTACGGCGCGCCGGTGCAGAACCTCAATCCTGCCGATATCGCCAGTGTCGTCCTCCTGCGTGGCGCCGAAGCCTCCGTGCTGTACGGCGGCCGCGCGGCGAACGGCGTTTTCTTGATCACGACCAAGAACGGACGCGCGCTCTCGGGCCTCGAGGTGTCGGCGGCCCAGCAGTTCACCGGGGAAACCGTCCTTAGACTCCCCTCATTTCAGAATTCTTACGGACAGGGGCTCGCCGGAAAGTTCGCCTACTTCAACGGCGCCGGCGGCGGGACGAATGACGGCGTCGCCGAAAATTGGGGGCCGGCGTTACAGGGCCAGGCGGTCTCCCAGTTCAGCTTCACCTCGCCCCGCCAACCGGATGTCCGCGCCTTCCTGCCGTCTCCGAACAATGTCGCCGATTTCTACGGCTCGGGCATGACCCTGAAGACCGACGTTGCCGCGCAGGGCGCCAACGATCACCTCAACGGTCGCTTCTCGGCCAACCGTCGCGATACGCGCGGCTTCACGCCAGGGAGCAGCCTGGTGCGGCAGGGCGGAGCACTCGTGGCGACCGACCAGTTGTCGAGCGATCTCTCCATCTCGGCTCAGGCGCGCTTCAACAGCGAGGATGGACACAATCGTCCGGGCACCGGCTTCGACGTGGGCAATCCGGCCGCCGAATTCGCGCGCATGGGTCGCCAGGTCGAACTCGGCGTCTTGAAGGACAACCTCGCCGATTTCGCCGGCCGACAGATCAGTTGGAATTACACGGGGCACAACAACCCGTATTTCATCACGAACCAGAACAGCAACCGGGATAAGCAGACCGGCTGGACGGCAGGTGCCTCGGCCACGTATTCGACGTCGCCAAGGTTCGCGTTGACGGTTCGCGGTGGCCGGGACCAATACGACCAGTCGCGCAATTTCGATGTCGACACGAGCTGGATGGGCGGCTTCGCGTGGTTTGCTGGACGGGGCGACTTCACCAACGGCGGTTATCAACGGCAGCGCATCACGGCGTCGGAGACGAACGGTGATGTCGGCGTTACGAGCACGATGCCGCGGCCAGGAGGACGATCGAGCCTCGTGCTCTCCGCCGGCGCGGGGACGCGCAGCAACGATTTCAAGGTGGTGAGCGACGGCTCCGATCAGGGGGCCGCGACGTCGTCCGCGCTCGTGACGCCGACGGCCCGGGTTTCCGCGTCGAGTACGACGACGTCGGCGTTCGCGTTCGGCGAGTGGATCGGCGAGGCGTCTTCGGTGCGCGCCGGAGCGCGGGCCGAATCGTACTCGATGTTGTCTTCAGGAGGCAGCTCGCAGCTGTATCCGTCGCTTTCGGGCGCGCTCGACTTGTTCAAGCTCGCCGGCATGAAGGCTGGGAATATCACCGCCGCACGGCTGCACGCGAGCTGGTCCAAAGCGGGGGGGGAAATCAATCCACTGCTCCTCCGGATGATTCTCGCGCAGTCCGCGACGCAGCCGGGCGCGTTGTCGCTCAGTCCGTCGCTGTCGCCCGAATTGACGAATGCGCTGGAGGTCGGGGGCGAGTTGGATCTGCTTCGTAATCGCGCATCTGTTGACGTCACCGCGTACAGCGAGCGCACGTCGGACGTGGTGCTTGGCATTCCGGGGAGCACGGAAGGATCCGTCGTCGCATCGAATGTCGGCGCCATCACCAACAAGGGTGTCGAGGCAACGGTGACCCTCGTTCCCGTGCGCAATCCGCGGGGCCTGGACTGGACCGTCGAGGGTCGTTACGCCAAGAATTCGAACACGGTCGAGGCACTGCGGACCGGCTCGGGCGTCGTTTCCCTGACGCCGTCGCTCTACGGAGTCACGGTTCAGGCGCGGCAGGGCTACGCGCTCGGCGCGCTGGTCGGGACCGCGTACAAGCGAGACGCGAACACCGGCGCCCTTCTGCTCCAAAACGGATTGCCGGTTGCGGAATCGCAATCTCGCGTCCTTGGCGTCATGTCGCCCGATTGGACCGGCTCGCTGAGCAGCACGGTGCGCTACTGGAATTTCGAGCTCGCGGGATTACTCGATATCCATCGCGGGGGCCGGGTCTTCAGCGCGACGAATCTCTGGGGCATGAGCTCGGGGACTTTCCAAGAGACGGAGTTTCGACCGGATACAGGCATCGTCATCGCCGGCATCGACGCGGCCACGGGTAAGGCGAATACGCAGCATGTCAGCACGGAGGACTACTATCATGCGCTCCGTGGCATCGCGGAGCCGTGGGTGTACGACGCCGGCTTCATCAAGCTGCGCGACCTGCGGCTTACCTTTGCGCTTCCGCTGCGCTCGCTACCGGTGATGACGGCGCAGAGCGTCCGCATCTCGCTCATCGGCCGCAATCTCGCCCTTTGGACGAGTGTCCCGAACGTCGATCCGGAGACGGCGCTCAGCGCCGGGAGTCTCCAAGGAATCGAGATGGGACAGTTGCCGAGTGCGCGAAGCGTCGGCCTCCAGGTCACCATCGCGCCGTAGGCGCGCGTTACCTGACGCGTTGTAGTTGCGCCGCAGCACCCTGACGAGTCAGGACGACAGAAATGCCGCGGCGGCGCGACAGTCTACGGTCGGCGTCGCGATCCAAGCCGGTCGCGTGAACGCAAGTCCTTCGCTCGATGAGTGTTGGGTCAGTACCGACCACTACCAAGGGCGGAACGGAAGATGCTTTCGCCTCTGCAACGTCCCTCCCCCGTGATGCGCGACTCGCCAACTCCAGCAGTATACCTACGTCTTCGCGACGATCTGATCGCTACGCCGCGCACGTGGCTCATAACCGGCGTGGCCGGTTTCGTCGGATCGAGCCTGCTCGAGGGGCTCCTCGATCTCGGGCAACAAGTTGTCGGACTCGATAACCTCTCCACGGGATCGCGCGACAACATCGACGACGTCCTCCAGGGCCGGAGCGGCGGGGCGTTCCGGTTTGTCGAGGGAGATATTCGCAGCCTCGACGATTGTCGCGAGGCGATCGCGGGTGTGGACGTGGTCCTCCACCAGGCCGCGTTGCCATCGGTTCCGATGTCGATCGACGATCCGCTTGCCAGCCACGCGGTCAACGTCGGCGGCTTTTTGAACGTCCTCAGTGCAGCCCGCGACGCCAACGCGCGGGTAGTCTACGCGTCATCCAGCGCGGTGTACGGAGAAGCTTCTCTGGTCCCGGTGTCGGAAGATCGTGTCGGAGAGGCGTTGTCCCCGTACGCGGCGGACAAACGGACGGACGAGATTTACGCGCAGGTTTGGGGGAGACAGTACGGTCTCCAGACTATTGGACTTCGCTATTTCAATGTCTTTGGTCGGCGGCAGGATCCGAACGGCGCCTATGCCGCGGTCATTCCGCGGTGGGTCGAGGCGCTGTTGCGCGACGAGCCTTGCTACGTCTATGGCGACGGCGAGACGACGCGCGACTTCTGTCATGTGTCGGACGTCGTGCAAGCCAACCTGCTGGCGGCTGTCGCGGCGGACTCCGCCGTGGGCGAGGTATACAACGTGGGCTGTGGTACCGAAACGAGCTTGAACGAGTTGTTTCGCATGATCCGATTGGGACTGGCCGGCCATGAGGCGGAGCTGTCGTCGCATGAGCCGGTGTACGAAGCGTTCAGACCCGGCGATATTCGTCGTTCAGTGGCGGACATCTCGAAAGCACGACGACGTCTTGGCTTCGAGCCGCAAATGACCGTGGCAGAAGGGCTCGGTGAGGCACTAGAGTGGTACGTAGCGCAGGCGCGTGAAACCGAAGTCAACCCGCGGTAAAAGGCTAGGTTCATCGGACATGGTCGACTCACAGACCCGCGGCCTCCCCGTTCTCATCGCGAGCGACAGCGAATGGGAAGGTCGGTCCATCGAGAGTGTTCTCGAGCTGAACGGCTACAGCGTCATCCGCATTGAGCGCGGACGACGCGCACTCGAGCTGGCGCGCCGCGCTCCGTTGGGCGCGCTCTTTCTCGATGCCGGCCTCGCCGACATGGGCGGTATCGAGGTCTGCCGCGCCCTGCGCGATGACCCATTGTTCGATCACTCGACGCCGATCATCGTGACGAGCGCCGGACCGGCCGCGCACCGCGCGAGCACGGCCGCGTACGCCGCCGGCGCGTGGGAGTATTGCAGTCAACCCATCGACGTCGAAGCGCTGATGCTCAAGTTGGCGACGTTCGTGCGCGCCAGTCGCGACGTTCGCGAGGCGCGGACGTCGGCGCTGCTCGATCCGTCGACCGGTCTCTACAGCGCGAAGGGTCTCGAGCACTGGGCGCGCCAGCTTGGCGCGCGAGCCATTCGCAACCGCGAGCCCATCGCGTGCGTCGCCGTCCGTCCGCAGACGGCGCCCGATGCACGGCTCCTCGCCAGCGGCGAGTACGCAAGCGAGGAGGTCACGCGCGACATCCTCTCTCACGGCGCGCTGGTCGAGATCATGGATCTCTGCCGCGAGGAGAGCCGCCGTTCCGACGTCATTGGCTACCTGGGCGATTCGCGCTTGGCGATCCTCGCGCCGGACACCGATGCACTCGGAGCACAGCGCTTCGTCGGTCGGCTCGCCCGCGCCTTGGAGACCGGCGCGGCCGCGGGTGGGGAAAAGGGACGGCGCACGGTCGGCTCGTTGTATGCCGGTTACTGCGCCATCGATGATTTGTCGTCCGCCGGGATCGAGCCCGTGGAACTACTCCGCCGCGCCGAGCTGGCGCTGGCCCATTCCTCGGCGCCCCTGCTGGAGCGCGCTGCAACAAATTTTGACGACATAACCAGCAACTAAACAAATCGGCGGTTTTTTGCTTCGCTGGCCTACCGAGGTCAGCGAAGCGTTGCCGTGCCAAGCGGTTGTGTGGCGTTTATGCGACGTAATGCAGTCAATTGGTGTGGACCCCACGCCGCACTTTCAAATTTGGCGTGCCCTGCTGTGTCAAATGCGCGTCCTAATACGTGATGATCCTAGCATTCACGAATTATCTGAGTCCCATCTGTCAAGGCTTGACAGCCCATCCTGGAGGGGCAACTTGTCCTTCGCCCCACGGGTGCACCAGTCTTGTTGCGCAGTCTCAACAATCACACTGCACAGACAATGAAGACGCGGTACGACGAAAACGGCCTCTACATACCGTCGAAGGGGCTCTCGGCATCAGACCCAGTGGAGTCGGAAATTTCTATTCAACGCGCTGACGAAAAGGCGAGCGCGGACGCGCATATCTCGGTCACGGATCGGAACACGATTCGGATCTTGATCATCGACGACGACCGCACGCTCCGTGAAGGTTGTGCCAGCGTTCTTCAGGTCGAGGGTTACAACGTCACGACCTGCGGACGCGGCGACGAGGCGCTCGACATGGTGCGGCGCGCCCCGTACGACATCGTCATGGTCGATCTGTACATGACGCCCGTGCCAGGAATGGAAATCCTCAAGTCCGTCCTGACGATTCGCCCCGGCACCATTGTACTCGTCATGACGGGTAATCCAAGCGTTGCCTCCAGCATGGAAGCACTTCGCTGCGGCGCATGGGATTATCTGCCCAAGCCGTTTTCTGGAACGCACCTCCAGGTGTTGCTCGGCCGCGCGGCGCATGCGGTGCTTTCGAGTCGCGAGCGCGAGACCGCCCAGGCCGAGGCGAGAAAGCGGCACGGGAACAGCGACAAGCTGACGTTGCTCGGCGCGTCGGCGTCATTCCGCCGGATCGTCGAGCTTGCGCGCAAGGTCGCGTCGACCAACGCCTCCGTCATGCTCGTCGGCGAGAGCGGCACCGGCAAGGAGATGATCGCGCAGTTCGTGCACCGCCACAGCAATCGCGCGAGCCAGCCGCTCGTGCCGTTGAACTGCGCCGCGATTCCGGAGCACTTGCTCGAGTCCGAGATGTTCGGTCACCGGAAGGGGGCGTTTACCGGCGCCGACAGGGATAAGGTCGGTCTCTTGGAAATGGCGAACAGCGGGACGTTCTTCCTGGACGAGCTGACCGAGATGCCGCTCCCGCTTCAAGCGAAGCTGCTGCGCGTCGTGCAGGACGGTGTGCTGCGCCGCGTTGGCAGCGAGCAGCAGGACGCCGTGGTCGACGTTCGCTTCATCTCCGCCACGAACCGCGACCCTGGCGAGGCGATTCGGAACAAGCACCTCCGAGAGGACCTGTATTTCCGCCTCAATGTCTTCCCGATCACGCTGCCCCCGCTGCGCGATCGCGTCGAGGACATCCCTGTGCTGGCGAACTACTTCCTCGAGCGCTTCTGGGCTCGCCATCACTCGCCCAAGGACCCGGTGCCGCATTTCGGTGAGTCGGCGTTGGACTTCCTGATGTCGCGTCCCTGGCGTGGAAACGTGCGAGAACTCCAGAACGTGATCGAGCATGTTGTCGTGCTCGCTCAGCCGGGCGCCGAGATCCTTCCGGACGAGATTCCCATACACCAAGATTGGACGAAGCCGGCGGACACCTTCGGCATGGCGTCGCTTCACAACGATGCGTATCATGTCGCGAAGGAGCAGGTGCTGGCGACGTTTGAAAAGGAGTATGTCACACGGTTGGTGGCGCGTGCGGCCGGCAACATGTCGCGGGCGGCGAGGCTTGCGAATGTCGATCGCACGACGCTGTATCGTCTTCTCGAGCGCCATGGATTCCGTCGTGACGGGCTTGGTCCGTCTCAGGCGTAAGCCGCGGCGAGGGCCCCGGTCTCTATTCCACGTGAACGTAGTCGCAGCGCCCGAACATTGGACGGAACTCGCCCTTCCGGCGTCCGGTTGACGTCGTCGCGTGTCGCGCTTGGCGGCGAGAGCTCCGTCATGCGCCAGGTCCTGGCCAAGGCAGCAGAAGCTGTCGTAGAGGACCTCGGCCCGCTTCCGGAGGCTGACGTCGCGAATCTGCGGCTCCAGTACCGCGACCTCGCGGCGACTCTTGGCGCGACGAGCCCGACATCGAACGGAAACGGTAACGGCAACGGCAACGGTGCACACCCGTCGTTCGAGCTTACGCGCGAACAGGTCAACGCATTCCGTGTCCGGTTGCTCCAAAAGGTGGCGAGTGAGCATCGCCCGGTCGACGGACGCGAGTTGGCGCGCGTCTTGGCATCGCTCGAAGAGCTGACTGAACGACCGGTTCGGCCGGCGAGCACGGAATTCACGCAGCGCTTGGCGAGCCCGGACGCGCTTCGCGCCGTCGTCGAGATGGCGCACGACATGCGCTCCCCACTCGGCTCGATTCTCTTCCTCGTCGACACGATTCGCCGTGGACAGAGCGGCACCGTGACGCAGGTCCAGGAGCGCCAGCTCGGGTTGATCTACGGCGCCGCGCTCGGCCTCAGCACGCTCGCCTCCGACGTGGTCGACGCGATCAACGGCGACCGACTCCTCGACGGCGAACGAATCCCGTTCTCGATCACCGAGGTCATGCTCGGGGTCTGCGCTATCGTGCGTCCACTCGGCGAGGAAAAGAACCTCGTCCTCAACACGGTGTTTCCGAACGTCGATGGCCGACTCGGCTATCCCTCGGCGCTCAGTCGTGTCCTCCTCAATCTCTCGACGAACGCGCTTCGCTACACCGAGCGGGGGTCTGTTTCCATCGGGTGCACCGAGCACTCGTCGACGCTCGTCGAGTTTTGGGTCGAGGATACCGGACGCGGGATCCCGGACTCCGTGTTGGCGATGTTGTTCGACGGTTTCCGTCCAGGTTCGGTGGGCATCCGCTTCTCGAGCGCCGGGCTGGGCCTGGCGATTTGCCGCAACCTGATCGAGAAGATGGACAGCCGGCTGGTCGTGGACACGGCGGTCGAAGCGGGAACGCGCTTTTCCTTCCGAATCGAGCTGCCGCCCGCGTAACTTCCGTTGGTGTCAAATCCAACGAACGAAGCGACCGCGCCGTCGCCGGCGACGCGGCGCGATTTCATCCGCGAGATGGTCGCCGAAGACGTCGCGACCAACCGGTTCGGCCGTCAGATCGCCACGCGCTTTCCGCCCGAGCCGAACGGCTTCGCGCACATCGGCCACGCCAAATCCATCTGTCTGAACTTCGGCATCCGTGACGAGTTTCACGGTCGCTGCAATCTCCGCTTCGACGACACCAATCCGTTCACCGAAGACGTGAAGTACGTCCGGGCGTTCCAGGAGGACGTGCGGTGGCTCGGTTTCGATTGGGACGCCGAGCTGTACGCCAGCGACTATTTCGCGCAGCTGTACGACTTCGCCGAACTCCTCGTCAAGAAGGGCAAGGCATACGTCGATTCGCAGAACGAAGAGCAAATTCGCGAGAACCGTGGAACGGTGACCACCTCCGGCGTCGACAGCCCGTTTCGCTCGCGAAGCGTCGAGGAGAATTTGGACCTGCTGCGTCGTATGAAGGCGGGTGAGTTCCCGGACGGGACGCACGTGCTTCGCGCGAAGATCGACATGTCGCATCCGAACATGATCATGCGCGATCCGCTGCTGCTCCGCATTCGGCACGCGTCGCACTACCGGCAGGGCGACACGTGGTGCGTGTATCCGTTGTATGACTTCGCGCATCCGTTGTCGGATGCGATCGAAGGGATCACGCACTCGCTCTGCACGCTCGAGTTCAAGGACAACAACGACATCTATCGATGGCTCGTGCACGAGTGCGGCTTCGAGCGTCCGCCGGAGCAAACGGAATTCGCGCGGCTCGAGGTCGACTACACGGTATTGAGCAAACGCAAGCTGTTGCGCCTCGTGAATGAAGGGTTTGTTTCCGGCTGGGACGACCCCCGCATGCCGACGATCGCCGGCATGCGGCGTCGCGGCGTGACACCTGAAGCGCTGCGTGACTTCTGCGAGACGATCGGCGTGGCGCGAAAGCCGGCGCGCACGGAGCTCCAGACGTTCGAGCACGCCGTCCGGAATGATTTGAACATGCGCGTGCCGCGCGTCATGTGCGTGACGCGTCCGCTCAAGGTCGTGATCACGAATTATCCCGAAGGCGAATCGGAGATGCTGGAGGCGTCGTACTACCCGCACGACGTCCCGAAGACCGGGTCGCGCGACGTCCCGTTTTCGCGCGAGCTGTACATCGAGCGCGACGACTTCATGGAAGATCCGCCGAAGAAGTTCTATCGGCTCGCGCCGGGGCGTGAAGTTCGGCTGCGATACGGCTACTTCATCACCTGTACCGAAGTCGTAAAGGATGCGGCGGGAGAGATCGTAGAATTGCGGTGTACCTACGACCCGGCGACGCGCGGCGGAGACTCTCCCGACGGCCGCAAGGTGCAGGGGACCATTCATTGGGTTTCAGCCGCTCACGCCGCGGACTGCGAGCTCCGCTTGTACGACAAGCTCTTCACGATCCCCGATCCGGACGCCGTGGAAGAGGGGAAAGACTTCCTCAGCGCGCTCAATCCCGAATCGCTCGTCGTGATTCGAGGCGCCAAGGTCGAGCCGAGCGTGCTATCGGATCCCCTCGGTTCGCGCTACCAGTTCGAGCGAACGGGGTATTTCATCAGCGATCCGGCTGATTCGCGCCCGGGAGAGGGGGAGGGGGCGGGGCAGGGGGCGCTGGTGTTCAATCGGACGGTGACGCTGCGGGACAGCTGGGCCAAGATCAAAGACAAATAGGCGTCCGTAACGTCACTGGCCCGCGGGTCGTCATATGAATGTTATGACGACAAGATTTTTAACGATGCCCAGACAATTTTTCCGCCCCGTCGTCGCGGCGGCGGCCGCCGTGGCGTTGACCGCCACGGTCGCGCGCGCTGCCGCGCCTTCGCCCCGCCCCCGTTGGAATGCGACGCCGGAAAAGCACATGCTTTTCCGCGTTCGCGGCCCGAACGGCGCGACGGTCTTCCTGCTCGGTTCCGTTCATCTGCTGTCGCCCGACGCCGCGACGCTCCCGCCGGAAGTCGACGCCGCGTTCGCGCAGGCGAAAGCGGTGGGGTTCGAGACGAGCATCGACACGCTGCAAATGCGCGCCATGGAGTTGATGTCGCGCGCGCAATACACCAACGGCGCCACGCTTCGCGGCTCGGTTTCGCCGTCGACGGCGGCACACGCGGATTCGCTGATCAGAAGCTACGGCATGAGTCTCGACCAGCTCAACGGTTTCAAACCGTGGTTCGTCTCGGTGGTGCTGACCCAGCTCGTTCTCCAAAAGATGAACTTCAAGGCGGAGCTGGGCGTCGACATGCAGCTCCACGCGAAGGCCAAAGCAGCCAGCAAGCCGGAGTTCGGACTCGAGAGCACCGACTTTCAGCTCGGCCTGTTCGACTCGCTATCGCCGCAGGATCAGGAAGGGATGCTCAAGGAGATTTCTTCTCCGGATTCAGCGGCGAAGCAGCTGAAGGCGATTCGCGATGCTTGGTCGTCGGGGAACGCCAGCACGCTCGATAGCTTGCTCAACAGCGGCATGAAGAACTCACCCGGGGTTTTCGCGGCGCTGATCACCAATCGGAACCGTTCCTGGATCCCGAAACTCGAGTCGCTGATCAAGGGCAAGGACGACGCACTCGTCGTGGTTGGGGCTGGACACCTCGTCGGCAAAGAGGGCGTCATCGAGCTCCTCCGCGCCAAAGGGTACACGATCGAGCAATTGTAGGGCACACCCGCCCAATTCCTTGGAGGCGGCGTGCGACGGCACGCCGCCTCTTTCGTGCTTGGGGATCGACCTCCGGTCGAGGTGATCCCGGCTTATGGGGTGGTCGCGCTTTCCGCGCGGGCCGACCGTTCAGCCTGACCATTCGCCGACGCTCGGCGTTCGCGGTCGAAGTCGACGACGGCGACCGCCAGCGGCGTGATGTCGTACCGCACGGGATCCGTCGTTGGAAGCCCGGTTTCCTCTGCCGTGCGTTCGATGACGGCGCGAGCGTCGCGATCGCTCAGGTCGGCGGTGTTGAGTGAGACAGCGATGGTCCGCACCTGGCGCAGCGGATTCGCGATGGCTTCGTGGAGCTGGATGACATCGGTGAGCGGTGGAATACGCAGCCAGGCGTTGTGGCGAAACGTCGACCGCGATGGCTGGTGACAGGCGATCAAGCCGTGGGGAAGGCTGCCATGGAGAAGTCCAAGCGAGACGCCGGAATATCCTGGGTGAAGGATCGAGCCCTGTCCTTCGACGAGCACGATGTCGTTGTCGCGCGCGGCCTGGATCGTCACGGCCTCGGACGCGCCGGCGATGAAATCCGCGACGACGGCGTCCACGCAGACGCCCCAGCCTTCGATGAAGATTCCCGTTTGGCCGGTCGGAGCGAAGCCGGCTCGCACGCCACGCTCACGTAACGCGGCGCGGAGTTGGAGCATCACGGTCATCTTGCCGATGTTCGCGTCGGTGCCAACCGCGAGCAACACCGTCTGATCCAGCTCGCGAACGCGTCCCGAGCCGACAGGCAGGTCGGCGGGCGAGCGACGGACGTCGTGAATCGTCGCGCCGCTTCGCGTCGCGATGGCGGCTAGCTCCGGATCATCGCCAACAAAGCCGTGCAGCCCATTCCAAACGTCGAGCCCGAGCTCCAATGCTCGGCGAATTGTGTCGTGAAGGGCGGGCGGCAGTCCCCCCGCGGCGAGGGCTATGCCGACCAGCAGGCTATCGGCACCCAAACGGACGGCTTCGTCGACCGACGCGACGACCGGGATGTTGCCGCCATAGCCGAGAACGTCCTGAGAGGTGCGTCCGGCGCGGCTGGCGTCGAGTACGGCGGCGACATGCGCCGCCGAGTAGCGGATGACCGAGTTGCCGGTCTTCGAGGCGGGGGTACCGAACTGGTCCTGGGCGTAAATCAGATAACGAGGCATCCAACAAATCAACCGGCGGCGAGCATGGCCGTAAAGCCACGCCCACCGCCGGCTTTGTCTCGCGCTACGATCGGATCAGCGGCCCTTCTTCGGGTGCTTCTTGGCCGTCTTTGCGGCCTTGTGCGCCGAGTCCTTTATCGTGGAGTCGCGCCGGGCCGAGTCCGACTTCAGCGAATCAGCCGTCTTCGAGGTGTCCATCGTCATGGCCGGCTTCTTCGCCGGATTGGTATCGACGCCGTACCCCAATGAATCGGACAGAACGCCGGCGCTCGTGGCGCTGTCGGTATTCGATCGGTTCGATGAACAGGCCGCGATCGCGAAGGCGACCGGGACCGCTCCAATCAATTTCCACCTTTGCATTGTCGCTCCCTCCTGAGTGCGCGGCTCCGCGCGGTTCGACAGCGGAGCGATGAAGCAAGGGGTGTGCTGCGACGCCTCGCTGGAAGCGGACGAATGTGTATCTTTGGGCGAATTCAGCCGATTTCGGAGCTACGCATGTTGCTCGTACGCCGCCAGGTTGCGCTCTGCGCGCTGCTCGTGCCCGCTCTCGCCGCGGCACAGTCGAAGCCCACTCAATCGCCGGCAGGCGCGACGACCGTTGGCCCGTCGCGCGGCACGGTCATCGTTGTCGGCGGCGGATCGATGGGGCCGGAGATCTATTCGGCGTTCATCGAAGCGGCGGGCGGGCCCGACGCGCTCATCATCGACGTGCCGACGGCCGGCGGCGACAGCGTCTACGGGCAGAACGCGCCGGGCACGCGCGGATGGAAGACCGCCGGCGCGAAGAACGTATACGTCCTTCACACCACCGACAAACGGCTCGCCGATACGGACAGCTTCACGGCCGTCATCAAGCGCGCCGGCGGAATCTGGTTCGAGGGCGGCCGGCAGTTTCATCTCGTGGATTCATACGCCGGAACGAAAACCGAAAAGGCGTTCAACGACGTCCTCGCGCGCGGCGGCGTCGTCGGTGGGTCGTCCGCGGGCGCGTCGATCCTCGGCGATTTTCTGGTTCGCGGAGCGCCGTCGAATAACAATTTCATCATGGACTATCCCGGCTACGAGAAGGGCTTCGCCTATCTTCGTGGCGTGGGAATCGATCAGCACGTCGTCGCGCGCGAGCGGCTCGCCGACCTCGCCGATTCGATCATCGCGAAGTATCCGGGCATGCTCGCGATCTCGGAGGACGAAGGCACTGCCTGGGTCGTGCGTGGCGATACGGCAACGATCGTTGGGCGGAACAAAGCGTTCGTCTATGGCGGCAAGGACGCGACGGATCGCGGCAAGCCGTTTCTCACGCTCTTTCCCGGCGACCGTTACAACCTCGCGACGCGACGGGTGATGCATCGCGTCGCGGACGAATCCCCGGTCGCTGCTTCCGTGATCGACTCCCTGTTCAAGAAGTACACCGACCCGTCGGCCGGCGGAGCAACGGTGCTCGTCGCCCAGGGCGGGAAGGTTTTCGTCAACCGCTCATTCGGGATTCCTGACCAGCCGAAATACATGCCGACGACGACGGTGCCTCAATTCGCCGTCGGCAAGATTTCCGAGGTCTTCACCGCGCTTTGCGCGCAGTTGCCGGAGACGCCGGCGCGCGGTGGCGGCGGCGCACCCGACAGTGCCGGGCGCGGCCAGGGACGGGGCGGGCGTGCCGCAGGGCCCCCGTTGACGCCGTTTCAGAGTTGCATCACTCGCCGCGTGTCGACGCCAATCGGAATGCACAAGACCGCCGCCACGACGGAGGGAGTGGTCCTCTCCAGCGTTGACGAGTTGTATCGACTGTCACTCGGGTTGGAGAATCCGCGGACCTTCGGGCGTGACAGCAGCGCGAGCGGCAATGGCTCCGCTGTCGATCTGACGAAGGGCTGGCAAGCGGACACGTATCATGGCGTGTCCAGATTGAGCGCCTACGGCACGTCGGACGGTCATCGTACCGCATTCGTACGCATCCCCGAGCGACGCGCGACCATCATTGTCCTCACGAACGATGACGGCGCCGACGCGAAGCGGATCGCCGACGAAATCACCAACCGGCTGCTGATCGCGAAGACGCGGTGACCGCGGGGACGGTCGAGCGACCCAGACGGCCCGGGGCGCGCCGGCGCCGACTCGGGCGCCGAGCCGCGGTCTTTGGCCCGGCGCTGATCGTCGTCGTTTGTGGCCTGCTGTCGCTGGGCGCGCTGAGGCGCGCCCTGGCGACACGCGAGGGCGTGGCGCATTCGCGCGACGTTCTCGAGGCGTCCAGCGCCGTTCTCGCAGCGCTCCTCGACGGCGAGACGGGCGAACGCGGATTCCTCCTCACGCGCGACACCGTTTTTCTCGAGCCGTATCGAGGCGCACGCGTTCGCGCAGAGCAGAGTTTGACCCGACTCCGTGAGCTGGTTGCCGGTCGCGCGGACGAACAACACCGCCTCGACACGTTGACGGCGCGAGCGCGCGAACGTTTCGCGTCGCTCGACACCGCGATCGCCGACGCGGTCAGTGGCCGCGGCGCGGCGGCCGTCGGGATCGTGCAGCACGGTCCGGGCAAGCGCCTGATGGACGAAGCCCGTCGTCACATCGCCGCGCTGCAAGCATCAGAAGAGGTCTTTCTCGTGCAGCGTCAGCGCTCGGAAGACGCGTGGCGGCGAGCGGCGGTGTTGATACTCACGATTGGAACGTTGATCGCCGGAGTGCTCGCGCTTTTCGTGAATCGCAACTTCGACAGGGCGCTACGCGACCGGCGGATCGCGCTCGACGAGGCACAAGTCGCCAACGAGCGATTGCAGGACCAGGCAGTCGAGCTCGAGCAGCAGGCGGAGGCCGCGCAGTTGGCGGCGTTCGAGGCGGAGCAGGCGACCGAGCAGGCACAGTTGGCACTGCACGTCGCCGAGGATTCGGAACGGCGCGCCGAGCGTTTGCAGGCGGCCACCGAGGCACTGAGCAGCGCCCTTTCACTGGAAGAGGTCGCGACGTTGCTGATCGATCAGGCGATCGCGGCGATCGGGGCAAGCTCCGGCGCCCTCGCCGTCGTCGACGACGATCACTCGCTGCGTTTCGTCGCGCTACGGGGGATCTCGGTATTCAACGTCGGCGACACGATTCCGCTCGACAGCGCGCTGCCGTTGGCGGCCGCGATGCGTGAAAAGCGGCCGATCGTCCTGGAACGGCCTGAACGGATCCAAGAAGGCTTTCCTGACGTCGTCGCGCGGCATGCGGTCGACGGCGTGCAGTCGATCGCGGCGATTCCGATGGAGAACCGCGGACGAATACTCGGCGGCCTTCTGATCCGGTTCAATGCGCCGCGCGCCTTCTCGCCTGGCGACCGGTCGTTCATGAGCGCTCTGTCTCGAATCGCCGCCGAGGCGTTCGAGCGCGCGAGGTTGTTCGAGGCGGAACGCTCGGCGCGTACGGCGGCCGAATCGGCGAACCGAGCCAAGGCCGCCTTTCTCGCCTCGATGAGCCATGAGCTTCGGACTCCACTCCAGGCGGCGCTCGGCTTTGCGCAGCTGCTGCGTTCCGGGGTGTTCGGGACGATCAACGACGATCAGAGTGAGGCATTGGCGCGCGTCGAGCGAAGCCAAACGCATCTCGCCCGTCTCATCGACGACATCCTCGATTTCGCGCGCCTCGAGGCGGGGCGCGTTCGCGTTCTGCTCGAGCGAGTGCCGGTGAGAGAGATCATCGACGACTTGGTGCCGCTCGTCGAACCGCAGGCCGTGCTGAAGAAGATTTCGGTGACCGCGGAGTCCGCCGACGGGCTGGTCGTCGCGGTCGACCGGCAGCGCATGCGACAGATCATGGTCAACCTCGTCGGCAACGCGATCAAGTTCACGAATCCGGGCGGCGTCGTGCGCGTGGCAGCGCGGCCGGAATCGAACCGCGTTCGCTTCGACGTGCAGGACAACGGCGTGGGTATCCCCGCCGATCGGCTCAAGGAAATCTTCGAGCCGTTCGTCCAAGTCGACGACGCGTTGACGCGCACGGCTTCCGGCGCCGGCCTCGGTCTGGCGATCAGTCGCGATTTGGCGCGTGCGATGGGCGGCGAGCTCTCGGTGCAGAGCGAGCCGGGGCGGGGTTCGGTCTTTTCCGTCAGCTTCCCCGCCGTCGCGGACTAGCGGCGAAAGTGGAGACCTGGACGGGGCGGGATCAGGGTCGAGCGAGCCCGGTCGCTTTGCGCAGCTCCTGCGCGTCGTAGACCCGGCCGGCGCGAATCACCGTCTCGACTTTGCGAATATCGCTGACGTGGTCGGCCGGTCTGCCATTGACGACGATGACGTCGGCGATCTTCCCGGCGGCGAGGGTTCCGTAGTCCTTGTCGTCCTTCATGACGCGCGCCGCTCCAATCGTGGCGATTTGGAGCACGACCGGCGCCGGGATTCCGGCTTTCTCGTACAGCTCGAGCTCCGTGTCGTACGTCGTGCTTCCGAAGCCGTCGGTACCGGCGACGAGCGTCACTCCGGCATCGTAGAGACGCTTGAGAAGTCTCATATAGTTGGCGTCGGCCTTCCGCGTGTCCGCGGGAACGCCCGCCCCGACGGCTTGGCCGATGCCGGTGCCGGCGCTCGTGATCCAGACGCTGAACGTGCCGTCGATCACGGTTCCGTGACGCTTGAGCACATCGATCAGCTGAGTCATCGCCGGTCCGTCCACGTCGATGTTCGGCGAAACCGAGGTGGCGACCGCGGAATACGCTCGCATCGTCGGGACGTAGAGCGAATCCTGATAGAACGTGGAGAACAGAAAGGCCGCGTGGTTGACCTCGTCGAAACCCAACTCGATCGCGTTTGGTACCGTGAGTCCGCGCGGGATGTGGCCGCTGAGCCGCATGCCTCGCGCGTGCGCCTCCGCGGCGATCGTCGGGATCAGGTCAGGGTGGACCAAATTGTAGACTTTGATCTGCTTGTATCCGAGCGAGTCGTAGCGCGCGACCCACCGGCGCGCCTCGTCCTCCGTGCGAACCAGCACCGCGGTGGGGCCGGCCCACTTGCCAGGGCCCTCGATGAATCCGGCGAGCACCATGTGCGGGCCGGCGATGGCGCCGGTTTGCGCGCGATCGCGCTCGCTGACGGCGACGTCGATATCCGAGGCAAGATCGCGCACCGTCGTAATGCCGAAGGAGAGCTGCATCGGCCCGCTGGTCGCCTCGCTCGTAAGCTGCATGTGCCCGTGCATCTCCCACATTCCGGGCATGACCGTCTTGCCGGCGGCGTCGATGACCGTCGCGCCTTGCGGGACCGTAACCGAGTCTGACGGACCGACGGCGACGATGCGGTCGCCGCGGACGAGCACCGTGGTCTTGGGACGCATGACCCCGCGCTCGCTGTCGAACACATCGCCGTTGACGATGGCGACGGTACCGGACGTCGGCTTCACGAGCCGCTTGTTGAGTGCTTCCGCCTCAGCGTCGCGCACCGCGAATTCCGTTTTTCGGAGCGTCGGAAGCGACGGTTCGGCCCCCGGCTTCACGGTCATGAACCAGGAGACCTCGGTGGCGAACAGATTATCGTCGCGATCGAGCCAGAGCATCTGCGGCGCTGGGCCGAAACCGCGGTCGATCGAGACGAGTCGGATTCGCTCCGAGCCATGGGCCGTCGGGACGCTCAGCTCTTTCACCACCTCCAATCGCGCCGACGCGTTCCCCGGGAGCTTCGCGGTTCGCCCGGGCTGCTTCAGGAGATGCCTCGCGAGCAGGACCTGGTCGAAGGGCGAGAACCCAGTGGCGTAGAAGACATCACGCTGGAGGGGCGCACTCGACGTCCGCGCCGGCGTCCATTGTCGGATCGAATCGCCGACGATTTCGAGGCGGAACGTCGGCTCGCCGAGCCGTTCGTCGGCGAGTACGGGGCGGTTCTCGATGGAGAGAATCCGGCCGTCGTGGATGACGTATCGGCTGAAGAGGCGCGTCCCGCGATTGCGGTCGGTGAAGACGAATCGCACGGTGGTCGTGTCGCCCTGGCGAGCGACAACCATCGACCCGGCCAGACGGTCGTGGTTGAGGACGGGGTAAACCGTGCTATCCGCGAGCGCGACGCTCGCCGCGAGGAGAAGAGGGATCATGCCGCCAATCTACGTGAGGATCGTCAGTTGGGTTGCACGCGATAGTTCACGAACACGCAACCGCCGTCGATCGTTCGACTCTCGGTAAGACGCAGGCGGACCCGATGGCCCGGATCCCGGAAGAGCGGGGTGCCGGACCCGAGAAGGATGGGGTGCACGTTGAGGCCGATCTCGTCGACGACGCCGGCCGCGATGAGCGGCCGCGCAAGGTCGCTGCCGCCGAGCATGCAGATATTCTTCCCGGGACGCGTTTTCAAATCCCGAACGAATTCGGCAGGGTCGCTCGAGACGAGCTGCATCCCCGGCGTCTCGATGGAGCGACGGGTGCGGGAGAAGACGTAGGTGGCGGTGATCCCCGGCATCTCCGGCGCGCCGCCCATGGTGAGGGAGAAGTCGTACGTCTTGCGGCCCATGATGATCGTATCCACATCCTGCCAGTAGCGTCGCATGATCTCATTCGCGTCGGCGCTGTTGTGCAGCCAATCGATGTTCTCATCGGGCCCGGTGATGAAGCCGTCGAGACTGCAGGCCGCGCCGTAGGTGACCGTTCGCATGGCAGGCTCCCGCTCGAAGTGTTAAACTAAACGTGCCTTTAGAAACCGGATTCTAAAGGACCGTTTAGTAACGGTCAAGCTGGGCGCTCCCGCTCCCCACGATGGCCAGGCCACAAAAAGCCACCGACGACCAGATCTTCGCCGCGGCCTACCGCGTGATGCAGCGCGTGGCGCCGCCGGACTTCACGTTGTCGGCGATCGCCGACGAGGCCGGCGTTACCGCTGGACTGCTCGTGCAGCGGTTCGGCTCGAAGCGGGGGCTCATGGTACGGCTGGCCGAGCTCTCCGCGGGGGCGTCGGTCGGGTTCATCGAGGGGCTGCGCGAACGCTACGAGTCGCCGCTGGCCGTGTTGCGGGCCTACGCGGACTGCATGGCCGACCTGGCCGCGTCACCCGAAGCCTTCGCGCGCAACCTCGCGTACCTGGTCGACGACCTGCGCGATCCGGACCTGCGGCGCCATCTCGAGACCCAGGCACGGCGAACGCGAACGGCCATCGCCAAGCTTCTCACGGAGGCCGTCGCGCAGGGCGAGCTGGCCAAAGGAGCGAATCCGAAGCAGCTCGCGCGCACGATCGAGACCATTATCGGCGGCTCGATGTTGACCTGGGCGACGTACCGCGAAGGGACCGCGGTGCGATGGATGCGCCAGGATCTCGATCTCGTGCTCGCTCCGTTTCTCAAGCGGAGGACGTAGCGCGGAGCGCGCCGTCATTCGAGATTGCGGAACCGCCCACTTTCTGACCGGACGACGGAGAGGCAATGACGCGTTGGGTCGGTGCCAGTGTTCCGAGAAAAGACGGCATCGGGAAAGCCACGGGGCAGGCGCGCTACGCCGACGACCTCGTGTTCCCGGGAATGTTGCACGGGCGAACGATCCGCTCGACGGTTCCCCGTGGTCGCGTCCGATCGGTCCAATTGGATTTCGACCCGACCGGATTCACGGTCGTGGATTTCCATGATATTCCGGGCCGCAACGCATGTGAGCTGATCGAGCAGGATCAGCCATTCCTCGTCGAACGCGACGTCCGCCACATGGCCGAGCCGATCGTGCTCTTGGCGCACGAGGATCGCGAGCGCCTCCTCGCCGCGACGGTCGACATCGAGTACGACGCCGACACGCCGGTGTTCGATCCGCTCGAGTCCCAGGGCGTACTGAAGGCGATCGACATCGTGAAAGGCGACGTCGACGCGGCGCTGGCGAAAGCGGATCTCATCGTCGAAGGTACGTATCGCACCGGGCATCAGGAACACGTCTACATCGAACCGAACGGCGTCGTCGCGGTGCCGGAGGAGGACGGCGTCGTCGTGTATGGCTCGCTGCAGTGCCCGTTCTATGTGATCAAGGCTCTCAAGAGCCTGCTCGGCGCGAGCCGGCACATTCGCGTGGTGCAAACGGAGACGGGGGGTGGCTTCGGCGGAAAAGAAGAGTATCCCTCGATGATCGCCGGCCATGCGGTGCTGCTCGCGCTCAAGTCGGGCCGGCCCGTGAAGATCATTTACGATCGCGTCGAGGACATGGTGGCAACGACGAAGCGTCATCCGTCCATCGTGCGACACCGAACCGGCGTGACCCGCGACGGCCGCCTCGTGGCGATGGACGTGGAGGTCGTACTCGACGGCGGCGCCTACGTCACGCTGAGTCCCGTCGTGTTGTCGCGCGGCTGCATTCACGCCGCGGGGCCGTACCGCTGTGACAACACGCGCATTCGCGGCCGCGCGATGTTCACGAACACGCCGCCCAACGGCGCCTTTCGCGGATTCGGCGCGCCGCAGACCGAGTTCGCGATCGAAGTGCACATGGAGCGGATCGCCGAGACGCTTGGCATGGACTCCGTCACGTTGCGTGAGCTCAACGCGCTCGCGCCGGGCGACACGACGGCGACCGGCCAGGTCATGCGCGACGACTGCAGCGCACGGCTCGTGCTTGATGAGGCGGTACGGCGGACCGACTTCCGCGCCAAGCGCGACGCGTACCGGGGGAGCAATCGCGCGGTCGGGCTCTCGCTCTTCTATCACGGGGCGGGATTTACCGGAGGCGGTGAGCGAACGCTCAACTCGAAAGCACGGCTCGATCTCACCGAGCGCGGCGTGCGAATCGCCGTTGGCAGCACCGAGATCGGACAAGGTACGCGCACGATGCACGCGCAGATCGTCGCCGAGGCGATGGGTATTCCCTACGAGGCAGTCGAAGTCGCGCAACCGGATACGTCGGTGGTTGCCGACAGCGGACCGACGGTGGCGTCCCGAACGTGCATGGTCGTTGGCAAGATCCTCGAAGAGTGCGCGGTCGAGATGAAGACACGACTCGGCGCCATGTCGCCGGCCGAATATTTCGCCAAGCACGGCGGCTTCTCGGTGCTGAGGAAATTCGAGCCGCCCGATTGGGTCGAATGGGACGACCACACCTATCGCGGCGACGCGTACGCCACGTTCGCCTGGGGCTGCGACGTCGTCGAGCTGGAGATTGACCGCGACACGTTCGAGGTCCGACCGATCGCGTTGACCGCCGTCCACGAGTTCGGCCGTCCGATTCATCCGGCACTGGCACGCGGGCAGATCGAAGGCGGAACGGCACAGGGCATGGGCTACGCCCTGCTCGAGCACGTCGTCATGCGCAATGGCGCGATGGCGAACGCGCAGCTCACGAACTACATCATCCCGACGTCGCTCGACACACCGGAGTTCGACGTCGTGATGCTGGAGAATCCGTATCCCGGCGGTCCTTTCGGAGCGAAAGGGCTGGGCGAGCTGCCGATGGACGGTCCCGCTCCCGCCGTGGTGAACGCGCTGCGCGCACTCGCGCTCGACGTGCGAGAGGTCCCCGCCACACCCGAGCACCTGGCCGAATGCGCTTCACGCTGAATGGAGAGACGCGCGAGGCCGCGTCGCCGCCGATGTCCCGGTTGCTCGATGTGCTGCGCGAGGAATTCGGATTGACCGGCACAAAAGAGGGATGCGGGGAAGGGGAGTGCGGCGCGTGCACCGTGCTCGTCGAAGGGGAACCGGTCTGCTCCTGTCTCGTCCCGCTCGTCCAGGTCGACGGCGCGACGGTGCAGACGATCGAGGGCCTCGGAGACGATCACCCGCTGCAGCACGCGTTCATGAACGAAGTCGGCGCGCAGTGCGGCATTTGCACGCCGGGGATGATCATGGCGGCTCTCTCACTGGGGGATAGCCCGTCGCTCGACGAGGTCAAGGTCGCGCTGGCGGGGAATCTCTGCCGTTGCACCGGCTATTCGGCGATCTATCGCGCGATTCTGAAGGTCAAGTCACCGTGAAAACCGCGATCTCGACGCTCGACGTCCGCGGCGTGACGACGGTGCGAGACGCGCTCGCCGCACTCCGCGACGAGGAACGCACGCCGATCGCCGGCGCCACCGATCTGTTCGTCGCGCTCAATTTCGGAACCCTCGCGTCGCGCCGCTTCCTCGACATCTGGCGCGTCGATGAGTTGCGCGGGATCGCAGTGAATGCGGACGCGCTGGTGATCGGCGCACTCGTCACCTATACGGACCTCATTCGCTCACCGATCATTGCCGCGCGGTTGCCGATGCTCATCGAAGCATCGCGCCTCGTTGGCGGACCGCAGATCCAAAACCGAGGAACGATTGGCGGCAATATCGCGAACGCATCGCCGGCGGGTGACTCGCTTCCGATCCTCGCGGCGGTGGATGCCACGGTCGTGTTGCGGAGCGCCACCGGTGAGCGACGCGTTGGGTTCAACGAGTTCTACAGCGGCTATCGAGCGTCCGTCCGCCGGCCCGACGAGCTGATCGTGGCGGTCGAGATTCCGGCGGTGAGCGGCCGACAGTGGTTCCGGAAGGTGGGCACGCGCGCGGCGCAAGCGATTTCGAAAGTCGTGATTGCCGGGGTCCGCGACGGTCGAGCGGCGCGAATTGCCCTGGGAAGTGTTGCACCCACTGTCGTGCGAGCGCGGCGAACCGAGGAGGCGTTGGCAAACGGGGCCTCGATCGACGACGCCGTCGAGGTGCTCCGCCGCGAGATCGTGCCGATTGACGACGTACGATCGACCGCCGAGTATCGGCGCTTGGTGAGCGGAAATCTCGTGCGGCGGTTTTGGACTGAAACGCGGTAGGTCGCCGGTGATTGAATTCACGCTGCGATCGCGACGCGTCATCACGGGAGGCGATTGCGTCCCGGCGACGGTGCATGTGTCGGACGGCCGAATCGCCGCCGTCGGCGCCTACGACGCGACCGAGCACGCGCACGTCATTGACGTCGGCGACGCCGTGGTAATGGCCGGCGTCGTCGACACCCACGTGCACGTGAACGAGCCAGGGCGCACGGAGTGGGAGGGCTTCGCGACGGCAACTCGGGCCGCGGCGGCGGGCGGGATCACGACAATTCTCGACATGCCGCTGAATTCCATACCAGCCACCACGTCGGTGGAAGCGCTGCGGGTCAAGCGCGAGGCAGCGAAGGCGAGCGCGCAGGTAAACGTCGAATTCATCGGCGGGATCATTCCGGGAAATGCCAATGAGGTCGACGGGCTTTGCGGTGCCGGCGTGCGCGCCTTCAAATGCTTTCTCACTCCTTCAGGCGTCGACGAGTTTCCAAACGTCGACGAGCACGATCTCCGCGCGGCCCTCCCGATCCTCGCGCGCCGGCGCGTCCCGCTGATGGTGCATGCCGAGCTGCCGTCGTTGCTCCACGATGGTCCGGTCGGCGGGTCCCGCTCCTACGCGACGTACCTGGCATCGCGTCCGCCGGAGGCCGAGATCGAGGCGATCCGCATGCTCGTTACCTTGGGTGAGCAGTTTCGTGTCCGGCTGCACATCGTGCACCTGTCATCGGGCGACTCGGTTCCGGTGATCCGGGAAGCTCGCGCCCGCGGCGTCGCGATCTCCGCCGAGACCTGCCCGCACTATTTGACCTTCGCGGCGGAGGAGATTCCCGACGGAGCCACGGAGTACAAATGCGCCCCGCCGATACGCGGTCGCGCCGAGCGCGATGCGCTCTGGCGCGCGCTGAAGGCGGGAGACATCGATCTCGTTGCGTCCGATCATTCACCCTGCCCGCCTGCTCTGAAGCGCGACGACGGCAACTTCTTCTCGGCGTGGGGCGGGATTGCGTCGCTTCAACTTGCCTTACCCGCGGTTTGGACGGGCGCGCGCGAGCGGAGCGTGCCGTTGCCGCGGATCGCGACCTGGATGTGCGAGCAGACGTCGGCGCTCGCGGGGCTTTCGGAGCGAAAGGGCAGAATCGCACCGGGCTTTGACGCGGATCTCGTCGTCTGGAACCCCGACGAGCGCTTTCGTGTCGAACCAGCGACGCTCCGCCACCGGCATGCGCTCACGCCGTACCGCGGACGCGATCTGTACGGCGTGGTCCAGGAGACGTACGTCGGTGGCCGCTGTGTCTTTGCGCGCGTATGATAGACGCTTCGACAAGGATCCTCGTGTTCACACAACTCCCAGATCTCGCCGCGGAGCGGCTCGGCGGCGCAGTACTCGCCGCGAACGACGAGTTCTTCGCGCCGAAAGAAGCATTGCTCAAACCCACCAAGCCGGAGTGGCGCGAAGGCGTCTACACCGAGCGCGGAAAATGGATGGACGGCTGGGAGACCCGCCGTCGTCGCGATCCGGGCTACGACTGGGCGATCGTTCGGCTGGGGCTGCCGGGCATCGTGCGAGGCGTGGTGATCGACACGAGCTTCTTCACGGGCAACTACCCCGAGGAAGCGAGCATCGACGCATGCACGCTGACGGGAACGCCCTCGACGGCGCTTCTGACCGGCGCGGAAACGGAATGGTTTCCACTGCTCGCGCCCTCCAAGCTTGCGGGCAATACCCCGAACCCGATCGAAGTGATTTCCGACCGGCGGGTCACGCACCTGCGGCTCAACATCTTCCCCGACGGTGGGGTCGCCCGACTCCGAGTGCATGGCGAGGCGATGCCCGACCCCGCGATTTTCGCGACAAACCGCGAGGTTGACCTTGCCGCGGTCGAAAATGGCGGGCGCGTGGTCGCTTGCAGCGACATGCACTACGGCAATCCACAAAACCTGCTCATGCCTGGCCGGTCGACCTACATGGGTGACGGCTGGGAAACGAAGCGCCGGCGCGGTCCGGGGCATGACTGGACGATCGTGCGACTGGCACGCCGCGGAACGATCGACCGGATCGAGCTCGACACGGATCATTACAAAGGCAACGCTCCGGGTCGCGTCATGCTCGAGAGCGCGGATGTCGCCGACCTCGATCCGTCCGACTCAGCGTCGGTTACCTGGCGCGAGATCGTGTCGGAGCGGGCGGTCGAGCCGCACTCACGGCACCGGTTCGATGATTTGAACGTCGGAGCGGCGACGCACGTCCGGCTCAACATCTATCCTGACGGCGGCGTGGCGCGTTTGCGCGTATTCGGCCGCGTCGCTTCGTGACCATCTCAGTCGAAGAGCTCAATGGACTTCCGGCCGACCAGGCAGCGGACCTGTTTCGCGCGTGTTGCGGGGCCTCCCGCTGGGTGGCGGCGATGGTGAACCGACGACCGTTTTTTTCCCGCGACGCGGTATTGTACGCTGCCGACGACGAGTGGAGCGCGACCGGCGAGAAGGATTGGCTCGAGGCGTTCTCCCATCACCCGCGGCTCGGCGAGAAGGTGGGTGGGGCGGCGGACAGTACGGTGGCGCGAGGCTGGTCTGCATCGGAGCAGTCGGGGGTCGCGGCGGCTGGGGCGGAGGCACGCATCGGTCTGGCGCGGTTGAACCAGGAGTACGAGGGGCGCTTTGGCTTCATTTACATCGTGTGCGCGACGGGAAAATCGGCGGATGAGCTGCTCGAGCTCGCGCATCGGCGGATCGAGAATGATCGCGATACGGAGTTGCGCGTCGCGGCGGAGGAGCAAAGAAAAATCACGCGGCTTCGCTTGGAGAAGCTGCTCGACCCGGTGGCGGCGGCATGAGCACGATCAGCACGCATGTTCTTGACACGGCACTCGGCCGGCCAGCGGCCGGTGTTCGAGTCACTCTTCAGAACGCGCAGGGTGCGGCGATAGGCTCCGCCGTCACCGACGCCGACGGCCGCGCGCGCGACTTTGTCGGGACGCTTCTCGCGGGGAGCTACCGGTTGCGCTTCGACGTCGGGGCGTACTTTCGCGATTCGGAGCGCGAGTGCTTCTATGACGACGTGGTCGTCAGCTTCCACATCGACGGCACGGGTCACTATCACGTGCCGCTGATCTTGAGCCCGTTCGGTTACACGACCTATCGAGGCAGCTGAGCGCCCTGATCGATCCAGCGCCCGAGCAGAGCGCGCTCGGTGTCGGTGATGTTGGTCTTGTTCGCCGGCGGCATCGTCCTGCTGACGACGGCCCGCTCGCGAATCCGCGCCGCGCGCGCGGCGATCTGTTCGGGCGTATCGAACATGACGCCCGCGGGGGCGGCGCCGAACGTCAAGTCGCTCGGTTGAGCCGAATGGCAGGCGCCGCAGCGGCGATCGATCACGTGTCGCGCGTCGTCGAACGTCACGCGCTCTGGCAGGGCGTTTGCCGCCAGTGTGCTTTTCTCCGGCGTCCGTACCTGCAGCACCAGAACGATGGCGAGACACGTCGCCGTGATGACGGCGGCGAGTGCGGGACGCCACCGTTGATATGAGAAGCGGATATTCAACAGGTGGCGCACCAACGCGCCGCCGGTCGCGAGAATGATCAAGAGGAGCCAGCTCCACGGGTGCGAATACACGGCCGGGAAATGGCTGCTCACCATGAGCACGATGACAGGGAAGGTGAAGTAGTTGTTGTGAATCGAAACGCGTTTGGCGCGCGCCGAGATCGCGGGATCGCCCGCACCGCCCTCGACGACGGATCGAACCAGCTCGTGCTGCGACGGGATGATCGTCAGGAAGACGTTCGCCGCCATGATGGTGCCGAGCATCGCGCCGACGTGGAGAAAGGCGGCGCGCCCACTGAGCAACCGGGTGTCGGCGACGGCAATCGCCGTCAGTCCGGCGAGCCATAACATCGTGGCGACTCGCGGGCGCGAAGGGGCGACCCACCGCTGTATCGCTTCGTAAAGGGCCAGACCTGCGCCGATCGACCCAACGCCGATGAGCACCGCGGCGCCGTGACTGAGCGGCGCGACGGCGGGATCGGCGAGGATTGCTCGTCCGCCCGCATAGTAGACGATAATGAGAAGCGCGGCGCCGCTTAGCCACGTCGTGTAGGCTTGCCACTTGAACCAGTGCAGCGGGCGCGGAACCGGCTGGCCGTCGAGCAGCGTCTTTTCGACGAAATAGAAGCCGCCACTGTGGAGCAGCCAGATTTCCCCGAGCGCGGCATGTACGGTGCTCGACGGCCGTCGCAAATTCCGGTCGAGCCAGTTGAAGAGCAACGAATTGCCGATCCACATGATGCCGGCAATCACGTGGAGCCAGCGTGCAACGAGGTCGAGCAGCTCGACGAGCGCTCCGCTCACTTCCGTCCTTTGAGGATCTTCACGAACGATCGACTGCGGAACTCGTCGGCGGAGAGTCCGGTCATCGCGAGCGCTTCCGCCTCCGTGACCGCGCCGGAGTTGATCCCGCGCAGAAAGAAGTTGAGCAGCCCTTGTCCGGTCGCCGCGTCGTCGAAGACGTCGCCGACGAGTGTTGCCTGCGCCGCTTTGTTCACGAAGTTCGCGAGACGCGCGCCGGCCGCGTCGATTCCCTCGAGGAAAAAGCTGTAGAGCGCCGCGTAGCGCGACACGAGCTGCGCAGGGTGCAAGTCCCATCCCTGATAGAAACCGCCGGCGAGCGAGTGCCGCACGTCGTCGAAATGCATGCGCCAGGCACCGTGGACGCCGGCGACGTTCTCGTCGCGTTGGTCGCGGGTCAGCTCCTTGCCCGGCGCGGGGCGATGGGTCGCCACCGGCATCACGGTGGTCGATCCATCGGACAGCCAAATGCCGGTTCCAGCCAGCGCGACCTGCATGACTTGTTTCGCAAACTCACAGGCGGGATGTTGCATGCGCTGGTACGCCGCCGTGATGTTGCACGACGCCGTATAGTCGTAGGTTCCGAAGTGCGCCCCGGTGATTCGCCCGTCGCCGGCGTCGATCAATCGCGGAAGAAGAGCGCTGCCGGCCCGATCGAGAATGATTTGCGGCGTTTCGACCATCACTTCGAACGCCAGCGTACGGTCGGCAAGCCCGAGCGATCGCTCCAGTCCTTGCAGTACGGCCACGAAGTATTCGACTTGCTCGGCGATTGTGACTTTGGGAAGGGTCACGATCCAGCGCGGCGGCAGACCACCCGCATCGACCAGCGCCGTCGTCACCAGATCGAGCGTGCGGACGCTGCGCTGGCGCAGCTCCTCGGTCAGCGGCTTGATGCGAATGCCGATGAAGTCGGGGAGCGTGTCGTTGCGGATCCCGCGAGACAGCTCCTGGGCGACGACAGCGGCGTGGTGGTCCTCCTCGGCATCCGACCGACTGCCGTATCCATCCTCGAAGTCGATGCGGTAGTCCTCGACGGGCTCGCGTCGAAGCTTCTCCACCAGGCGCGCGTAGATCCGGTCCAGCGCCGCGTGGCTCTGGATGCCGAGGGCTTTGCCCAGCGTCGCGGCGTCGGGCGCGTAGTCGTCGAGCGCGCGCAGCGCGACGGTGCCGAGCTTTTGCGTCGTGTCGGCGGCGAAGAGCTGCGCGCCACCGTAGACGCTATGGACGGGCTGCCGTCCTTCGTGTTCACCGGGGTGCGCGCGAGCGAATCGGAGGTTGGCCTCGCGGAGAGCCGCCTCGGCGTCGGCGAGCGCGGCGCCGTCGAGAACGCGGCGCGATGGACCGGAGATAGACGAGGAGGGGGAGGTCGTCACGCGTTGTACACCTTGCCGCCGCGCGCGCGGTACGCTTCCAAAACGGCACGCGCCTCGTCGCGCATGACGTTGCGCACGACCGTGACGCCATGCTCCTCGAGGTAGCGATACGACTGCGCGAACACCGGCCCCTCCTCGAAATTCAATCGGGTGGCGTCATCGCGCGCGGCGCCACAGACGATGCGGCGTACGCCGCTCCAGAGCGTCGCGCCGAGGCACATCGCGCACGGCTCGCAAGAAGTGAACAGCTCATGCGGTGGAAGACCCGGAGCCTTGAGGGTGAACGATCCCAGACGCTGCTGCGCCATCATGAACGCGACCATCTCGCCGTGGAGCGTGCAGTTGCTCAGTCGTACCACGCTGTTCATTCCGACGGCGACGAGGCGCCCGGTGTCCTGGGTGTAGATCGCCGCGCCGAATGGGCCGCCGGTCTCCCGCTCGACGTTGGCCCGAGCGACTTCGATCGCCAATCGCATCTTGTCTTCGTCGGAGCGATAGGGGCGACTCCAGTCGACGACGTCGTCGACCCAGCGCGGGTATTCGATGTGGATCGACGGGTGTGAGCCGGACGGGTGCATGGGGGTAAGGACTAACGGTCCAAGAAGTCGGCGGGAAGGGCAGACTCGTAACGGTAGCGCGGACTGGAACTTTGTGCGCGCCTTGCCCCTATTGGACGCGCCACCCACACCGAGTGATTCATGTCCACGGACCGCCGCGAGTTTCTCGAGCGCATCACCGCCGGAGCGATGCTCGCCAGCTTCCCCCTCTCGATCGACGCACTGAGCGCGTTCCGCGCCGGCGCACCAGCGAAGCCCGCCGAAGAATTCGATCTCACTTGGGCCAACCGCGTCACGGGCAAGTATCGCGCGGTGTTCGACGTTCCGGAGATCGACAGCGGTTACGGCGTATGGCGCGCGTCACTCTGGGTGAAGCAGTACATGGAAACCCTGAAAGCCGGGCCGCGCGATTGCACGCCGGTGCTCGTCCTGCGGCACAACGGCATCGCCCTGGCGATGAAGCAATCTTTCTGGGACAAGTACAGCGTGGCGAAAGACAAGAACGTGATGCACCCGATCACGCAGCAGGGTACCGACCGCAATCCGGCATTGCTCTCCTCGACGCGCAACGAGGTCCCCGCGGACTTCGACGAAGTGGCGCTCGACCGGTATGTCGCGCGGGGCAACATCGCGCTCGCTTGCAATCTCGCCTTCGACGACATGATCGAGCTGGTTTCCAAGAAGGACGGGACGACCGGCGACGCATCGCGCAAGACGGCGCTCGAGGGACTATTGCCGGGGGTGATCCTACAACCCTCCGGCGTGTTCGCGGCGATTCACGCGCAGGATGTCGGGTGCAAATACATCCGCGCGAGCTGAGCCGCAAAAATCCCTACGGCTGAGCGAGAACCTCGTGTTTAGCGGCGAAAACTGGCATGTCATCTGCCACCTGCCATGGATCCCAAGGGCAGTGAAGGGACTGCAAGGGGACCTAGGTCGTACCTGTGACGGGAGGGGAGATGAGCAAACTGAAATTGAGTTCGACGGCAGGGGTCGCTGCCGCGGTTGTGTTGACGATGTCGTCCTCGGCTGTAGCGCAGAGTGCCGCCGTGCAAAGCGCTCGAGCGCGCTCGGCCGCGGCATGCGATACGGTCGCGATGCTGCGCGATTCGACGAATGTCGATTCGATGAGAATGTCACGGCTCAACACGAGTTGCGGTCAAAACCGATTGACGACTTCTTCGCGGCGCATTCCGATCACGAAAGGTGAGACGGCGATGCGCACCGATACGGTCGTACGCGTGGACACTGTAACGGTGACGCGGGTCGATACGGTGGCGAGTGCACCGATCCACGATACCGTGACGGTCGTTGATACCATTCGAAGCGCGGCCGGCGAAGTCGTCGCACCGCCGGTGGTTGTTCGCCGATACAGCAACGGGTTCTACTTCGGAATCGGCGGCGGTGCGACGATGCCGACCGGCGGCATTCGCGATGCCTACAACACGGGCTACAACGTGACAGTGCCGCTCGGCTGGGACTCGCAGACCGGACCGTTCGGACTGCGACTCGATCTGACGTACGATCAGATGCACGCGCGTTCGACGTTCCGATCGAGCGATGAGCTGCCGACGGCCGTGGCCCTCACGACGGTGAATCCGCAGATCTGGTCGGGCATGGCCGACGTGAAGCTGCGTCTTCCGTTCTCCGGCCAGTTTGCCGGGACGACAACCGGTTTGTATGTGCTCGGCGGTGTCGGCGCCCACTATCTGCGCAACTACGGGCAGACGTTCGCCGTGACCAATCCAAGCACGAACATCAACGAGCAAGGAACGTCCGCGACGCTGGGCGACAACGGCTCGCTGTGGCGGTTTGGAGCCAACGCGGGCGGTGGTCTCTCGTTCGGGTTCGGCAACACGTCGCTGTTCGTCGAGTCTCGCTACGTGCGTATGTTCACGTCGCGCGAGCGGACGAACTACGTCCCGATCGTCGTTGGATTGAGCTTCCGGTAACCACGAGGTAAATGAAACGCCCGCCCGGCTCCGCAGTCGGGCGGGCGTTTCATTTATTTGGCATGGGACAATCTTCGATCTGTCCCGCGCGTCCTGGCGAGACGACGGTGTCGGGCGATAGCTTCACAATGGCCCATGTACGCGACGTGTCTGTTCTGTCAGAAGGACCTCGGCCGCAACGAGTCGTTCGAGACGTTTCCCGTTGGGCGACGCCTCGCGTTCGACGCCGCGAAGGGGCGACTCTGGGTCGTCTGCTCGCACTGCGAGCGCTGGAACCTGTCCCCGCTCGAGGAGCGCTGGGAGGCGATCGAGCAGGCGGAACGCTACTACCGCGATAGCAAGCGACGCGTCGCCACCGACAACATCGGCCTGTCGAAGCTGCGCGACGGCACGACGCTCGTTCGCATCGGCGAACCGCTTCGGCCGGAGTTCGCGGCGTGGCGCTACGGCGACCAGTTCGGCCGCAGGCGCCGACGCCAGATAGCGATCGCCGGAGCAGGCCTCGGAGCGCTGGGCGTGCTTGTGATCGGAGGGGTCACGGCCGGCGTCGGCATTGGCGGCTTCGGCTGGCTCATCTCCCGCGCGGGGATGGGGATTGTGCGTGGAAGCGGTGAGACTGTCGTCGCGAAGATCAAAGCCCCCAATGGCGAAATGCTTCGCGTCCGGCGCCGGCATCTGCTCGAGACAACGATCGAGCCGGGCGCGCACCAGCCGCTCGCGGTGAACCTCCGCTATGCCGGAGGACAGACCTACTTCGAAGGTCCCGAGGCGATGCACGTCGCATCACGCATCATCCCGGCGGCGAATCGCTTTGGCGGATCGAAAGACTCGGTCGCGAGCGCGGTCGAGCAGATCGAACGCGAGGGGAGCGCGGAAGCGTTCCTCGAGCGGTTGGCGAGCGTAGCCGCGGTCACAACGCGGCCGAAATCCGGCTTGACGTCATGGAGCCGCCGGCAGCGTCGCTTTCAGCGTTGGAATAACGACTGGAACACCGGCGTCTTCGCCATGAGCTCGGTGCACCGTCTGGCGCTCGAGATGGCGCTCCACGAAGAAGCGGAGCGCGCGGCCATGGAAGGCGAGTTGCAGACGCTGGAAACCGCGTGGCGCGAGGCTGAAGAGATCGCGTCGATCTCCGATTCGCTCCTCCTTCCAACGACCGTCGATCAGGCGTTCGAGGACATCAAGCGTCGCACGTCCAAGGAGTGACGGCGATCGGGCGTCACTGCATGTTATTCAACGCACCCCTACCTCCCAACGGATAACGAATGCGCGTCTCACGAATTGCATCGCTCGCCTTGGTCGCGACCGCGTTGACGTCAGCGTCGGCGCAGACGCGCGCGAAGGTCAACCAATACGGGAACCCCGAGAAGCTCACGCCGTCGCCGACGACCGCGGCGATCACCGAGCAGGACCTGCAAACACGGCTCTACCAATTCGCCGACGACTCGATGCTCGGCCGCCAGGTAGGGCGACTCGGGAACTTCAAGGGCACGAATTACATCGCGGCGGAGTTGAAGCGACTCGGCGTCGAACCCGCGGGTGACAACGAGTCGTACTTCCAAACGCTGCCGTATCACTTCCACCAGTTCACGAACCATTCGCGCCTCACCGCCAACGGCAATCCGCTCGCGTGGGAAACGGACTGGATCGCGATTCCCGGCGCCCGTGCGCCGCGGCCCATCACTAATGCGCCGGTGGTCTACGGCGGTGTGGAAGGCGACACGACGCAGCAGATCACCGCGGATAAAGCCGCCGGAAAATTTGTCGTCCTCGCAGCCGCGCCGCCCGCCGGGCGCGCCGGCCGCGGCGCTGCCCGCGGCGCCGCACCGCCGCCCGCGGCCGGCCGGGGCGGCGGGGGGCGTGGCGGTTTCGGTGCCGCGCCGTCGCGTTTTGCCGACGCAGTGGCCGTGGCAACCGTCGACCTCGACGCCTTGAACGAAGGAGCCCGCGCCGGTCTCGCCGCGCCGGCCGTCGCAACCTTGAGTGCTGCCGGTGGCAGAGGCGGTGGCGGAGGCCGCGGCCGAGGCGGCGCGGCGGCACCGCAGCCCGATTCGCTGACCCTGCTCAAGCAGCAGCTCGGGCAGCTCGCCCCTCAGGCAACGCTCCGACTGACAAAAGCGGCGGCGCAGAAACTTTTCGGCGGGCGAAAATTCGAGTCGCTCACGCTTGGCGCGGCGGGAGGAACCGTCACAGCCGCCCTCGATTTCGTCGAGTTGGCTAGCGACTGGGCGCGCAACGTCGTCGGGATCATTCCGGGAAGCGATCCAAAGCTACGCCATGAATACGTCGCGATCGGCGCCCACAACGACCACATCGGCGTCACGACGCCCGTTGATCACGATTCGCTCAAAGCATTCAACGACGCCCGCATCGCGATGCTGATCGCGAACAACATGGTCGCTTTGACGCCTGAACAGCTGGCGACGATCAAGGTCGACATGGACAGCGTTCGGCGGGAGCATCCACGCGTGCGCCGCGACTCGGTCAACAACGGCGCGGATGACGACGGTTCAGGATCCATGGCGTTGCTCGAGATCGTCGAAGCGGTGAAGAATATGAAGGTGAAGCCCAAGCGTTCCGTTCTGTTCGTATGGCACACGGGCGAGGAAGCCGGGCTGCAAGGCTCGCGCTACTTCACCGACAATCCGACCGTGCCGATGGACTCGATCGTCGCCCAGATCAACATCGACATGATCGGTCGCGGGCGGGCCGAAGACCTTCCGGGTGGCGGTCCGGACTATCTCGGCGTCGTCGGTTCCTTCTTCGACTCGAAGGATCTCGGCGAGGAAGTGACCGCGGCCAACAAGAAGCAACAGAAGCCACTGGCGCTCGACTACAAATACGACACCACGCTCACGTGGTCGGGCTACAACAACATTTACGGCCGCAGCGACCATTACAACTATGCCCTCCACGGCGTGCCGATCGCGTTCTTCTTCACCGGACTGCACGGCGACTATCACCAGCGCACCGACGAACCGGAGTTCATCGACTATCCGCATTACGCGCGTATCACGAACTACATCCGCGACCTCGTCGTCGACGTCGCGAACGGCCCGCGTCCGCGCATGAACGGAACGAATCCGGCGAAGCCGCCGAAGGTGGTGCCATGAACGCGAGTTGCCGACGGATCTGCGCGCTGGTCATGCTGGCGGCGCCCGTCGGCGTGCGCGCGCAAGGGGCGGGGGTCAAGGCGGAGGAGCTCGACAGCATCATTCGAAAGGCCGTCGTCGACAAGCAGTTGATCGGCGTGTCCGTCGGCGTGATGGAGAACGGAAAGGTCATTCTCGCGAAGGGTTACGGCGTTCGCGACATCGCGTCGAAGGCTGCCGTCACGCCAAGTACGATGTTCGCCATCGGCTCGGTGACGAAGCAGTTCACCTGTAGCGCGATGCTGATGCTCGCCGAGCAGCACAAGCTGTCGCTCAAGGATCCCGTCTCGAAGTACTTCCCGAACCTGACGCGCGCCAAGGACATCACGCTGATCGATCTCGGCGGACATCTCTCGGGCTATCGGGACTACTACCCGCTGGACTTCGTCGATCAGGAGATGCAGAAGCCGCAGACGGTCGACGCGATCATCACCGAGTACGCCACGCGTCCGCTCGATTTCGAGCCCCGGTCGCGGTACTCGTACAGCAACACCGGATTTCTCATTCTCGGACGAGTGATCGAGAAAGTGAGCGGGCAGCCGTTCGGCTCAGTCTTGTCGACGCGAATCTTCCAGCCGCTCAATCTCTCGCGCACGGCCTACGAGCCGAAGATGTCCGGCGCCGACATGGCTCGTGGCTATACGTCGTTCGCGCTCGCCGATCCATTTCCCGCCGATCCGGAGGCCGCGGGCTGGGCGGGCCCCGCCGGTGCGATTTGGTCGACACCGACGGATTTGTTGGCATGGGATCGATCGCTGCTCGATCGCAAGCTGCTCTCGGACAGCTCGTACAAGGTGCTCACGACGCCGCAGCGACTCACCGACGGCCGGTCGAGTGGATACGGGTGCGGCGAAGGCGTCAATGATCGCGGCCTTGGCGTCGTGCTCTCGCACGGCGGCGCGGTGAGCGGATTCGTCGCGCAGAACACCGTGATTCCATCGACGCGCTCGGCCGTCGTGGTTCTGTCGAATAGCGACTTCTCGCCGATCGGCGCGCTGAATCAGGAGCTGGTCGCGAAGGTGATGCCGAAAAGTCCTGATGTCCCGACGGTCGCTGGTCTGTCAGCGATCGACGCGGCGAAGAAATTCCTCACTGAGCTGGAGCGCGGACAGGTCGATCGCGCGAGCCTCGGCGAGGACTTCAGCGTGTTTCTCACTCGGCAGAAGATCGATGCCGGCAAGCGGGCGCTGAACGCGATGGGACCGATCTCGAACGTGCGAATCGCCGGGGTCGGAGAGCGCGGCGGGATGGAGGTCGCGACCGTGCTGTTCGATGTCGGAAAAACGGCGTCGCGTGGACTGCTTTACAGAACGCCCGACGGCAAGGTTCAGGAGTTCTTGTTCTCTCGGAACTAGAGCACTAGGGACCGACGGTTCGAGCGCCGACGACAAAGTACTCCGTATCGCCGAAGCAAGCAGTCGGCACGCCTTTGTGCTGCTTGTAATCGAGTACGACTTTCTGCCCGTTCAGTTTGTTCAAGACCTGGGCGAGCGAGTCGGAGCGCACGGTAAAGGTGAAGATCTCCGGCGCGGCGCCGGGCATCGCGGTGAGCTGGATCTCGCCCTCCCACGTCTTACAGACCCATCCCTTCTTCGAGATTTTCTGTAGGAACCCGGCCCGTTCGCCGCTCGAGTACGTGTAGCTCAGCGTGATCCACGCCCAGAGGAGGAAAATGGTGACGGGGATCAGGATCACGAGCAGGATAGTCGTGACGAGCTTGTGGCGTTTGACGATTGCGGGAATTGCCATGGAAGGTGTTTAGGGAGGCGTGGCGCGAGAAGCCTTCCAGGCGGCGAGCACCTCGGCTTCGCGCGCCATGGATAAGCCGTTGATCTCACCGTTCAGCGTCGCGAGCTGCTCGGCTTCGGGACGCGTCTTGTGCCAGTCGAGCGTGTCTTTCGCCGTGACGGCGACAGGGCGGAATGTCAAACCCTTGGCGATCGCTTTTGACGCGTCGCGTCGTTGATAGCCGGCCGTGCGACCGTACGGCGGTTGCCAGACCGTCATGTCCCGCCACGGGCGGACTTTCTGTTGCTGGAGGAACTCCCACGGCACCCAGGTGAATTGCGCGCCGGCGGTCGTGACGGCCTTCACCCCGTAGAGCATCTCGGCGATCGTCATCGGCTTTGCCGGTCCGATCGCGTTGAACGTTCCGAGCTCGCGCATCTCGGCCATGCGAATCGTCCATTCGGCGAGATCGCGTGAGTCGATGAATTGACAAGGGTCGTCGGGTTTGTCCGGGGCGAGAACTTCGCCGCCCTTGTCGATGCGAGCCGGCCAGTAGGTGAACCGGTCGGTGCGATCGAGCGGCCCGACGATCAGGCAGGGGCGAATTACTGTGTTGATCCCGGGATACTGCATCTGCACTTCCTGCTCGGCGCGCGCCTTGAACGCGCCGTAGTTGGCCGGGTTCGCGGACGCCGCGAGCTGCGCGGTATTGCGTTGATCCGGCTGATAGGGATCGAGACCCGCCGGCATCGGCACCGTCGGGCTGTTCTCGTTGATGCCGATCTCGCTCTGATCTCGGTAGACCGACGTCGTCGAGATGAAGATGTAGTGTTTGACGTTGCCCTTGAGATACTGCGCTGCGTTCTTCACCCAGAACGGAAGCGTCGTCGGGTTGTCGATGACGACGTCGAACTGTTTGCCCTTCAGCGCGCTCGTGTCGCTGTTGAGATCACCGATGAGCTCTTCGGCGACTTTTCCTTTGAATAGTCCGGGCCGCGTCTTACCGCGATTGAACAACGTGACGCGATGGCCGCGAGCGATGGCGTATTCCACCTGCTCCGGGCCCGTGAAGCCCGTCCCACCGAGGATGAGGATGTTGAGGGGTGCGGCGGCCCTTTCGACGGGGCGATTTGGCCGCTCGGCGGTGACCGGTTCCGTTTCGGCGGAAGCACGCACCAGCGGAGACAGAGTCATCGCGCCGCCGATGGCGGCCGTGGATTTGATGAAATTGCGTCGGGTTGTCATGGCCGACTCCGGAGCGAAGGAGCACCAGCGGACCACTCAAACATGCGCCGACGAACTGGCTGGTGATAGAGGCGTGCCGGTCGCGCCGGATAGCGCGTCGCGCGACCCGGAGCCAGATTATCGCGCCTTCGACATGGAGCTCCGTTGACCCGCGAAGAGAACCAGAATATCTGGGGCGTGATCGCCGCGTCGTCCGCCGGGACGGTGATCGAGTGGTACGACTTCTACATCTTCGGCAGCTTGGCGGCTGTGCTCGCGGCGGTGTTCTATCCGGCGAGCAATCCGACCGTTTCGCTGCTCAAGTGGCTGGCCACCTTCGCGGCGGGTTTCGCTGTGCGTCCCTTTGGGGCGCTAGTATTCGGGCGCATTGGTGATCTGGTCGGACGGAAGTACGCGTTCATGATGACGCTGCTCATCATGGGCGGATCCACGGCGGCGATTGGTCTGCTCCCGGGTTACGGGACACTCGGGATCTTCGCGCCAATCCTGCTCGTGACGCTGCGCTTGCTTCAGGGATTGGCGCTCGGCGGGGAGTACGGCGGTGCGGCAGTGTACGTCGCGGAGCACGCGCCGGACAATCGGCGCGGATTCTATACGTCGTTCATTCAGATCACGGCGACGTTCGGCTTATTCGTCTCCCTGCTCGTGATTCTGGGCACCAAGAACGCGATGAGCGACGCCGACTTCAAGGCGTGGGGTTGGCGGATTCCGTTCCTGCTTTCGGCGATCCTCGTGGTCGTGTCGTACTACATTCGCGCGCGGATGGCGGAGTCACCGCTTTTCGCCAAGCTGAAAGCAGAAGGGAAGACGTCGACGGCGCCGATCGCGGAAAGCTATGGCAGCGCCGAGCGCTGGAAGGTCTTTTTCACCGTGCTGCTTGGCGCGACGGCGGGGCAGGCGGTGGTCTGGTACACGGGCCAGTTCTACGCCCTCATCTTCCTCCAGACGACCCTCAAGGTCCCGCTCGACACGGCCTATAAGATCGTGGCGTTCGCGCTGCTGCTCGGGACGCCGTTCTTCGTCGTCTTTGGCGCGCTGTCGGACAGGATCGGCCGGAAGGGGATCATCATGGCGGGCTGCTTGATCGCCGGGCTCACGTACATCCCCATCTACCACGCCATGGCGACTTACGCGGATCCGCTCAACATCCCAGCGTTGGTCGGTCTCGTTTTTCTACAGGTGCTGTACGTGACAATGGTCTACGGGCCGATCGCCGCGTTCCTAGTCGAGAGCTTCCCGGCGAGGATCCGGTACACGTCGCTCTCGCTGCCATATCACTTCGGTAACGGTTGGTTTGGGGGCTTCACCCCCGTGATCGCGACGTCCATCGTGGCGGCGACCGGGAACAAGTACGCGGGGCTGTGGTTCCCGATCGGCGTGTCGCTGATGACCTTTGTCGTCGGCACCGTCCTCCTGCGCGAGACGAAGGATCAGGAGATCTGGCAGGAGGTGGCCGAGCCGAGCGTTATGCGTTGACTCGCTCGGCCGCCTGCTGAGGCTTGTTGCCGACGATCAGGCTGGCCTTCGAGCTGGCCGCGGCACGCTCCGCCGGGCGGCTGAGGCTTCGGAAGGCGCGGAAGGCCACCGTGGCGAAAAGAGCGAACATCAACCCGGTAAAAACGAGTCGTCCACCGGTCCAGAGGAGCCCGAGGTCGAATCGCGCCACCTGGTCGCCACGAACTTGCGATTTAATCTGCAGCGAATCGAGCAGGAAGATTACCGCGCAGCAAAGATAGGCTGCCGCGGCGACGAGCGAGAACGAGAAGCCAAATGCCAGCGCGATGCGGTCTGCCGCGGCCCAAGCGAAGGCAAGGAAAAGAAGTAGAGCGAGCATTTCACTACCGCTTGCCGTCGTCGCGAAGCCCTCGAACAGCAGACGCCATCTAAGATCGTGCGGCTGGGCCGGCCAGCTCGAGACGAACATGTCGACGAACGACCCCAGGCCGATATAGGCAGTGACGATGTACGCGGGAATCCGGAGACGTGGCGCGATATCCTTTAAGGTCACCGACACGGGAGAAACCTGCCTGATTGGGAGTTTGAGGACGGAACTGAATCCTGAGGCTCGGTCATGTAACGCGCCAGCAGTTTATTTGGTCACGAAGCGGTCAGATCCGTTGGCGCGAGGCGGAAAAAAAACGGGAGTCGCTC
>DATLPC010000052.1:0-1139 GCA_035535975.1 Gemmatimonadaceae bacterium
CTCCGTGTTCGCCGGGAACGCGGTCGCGTACGCCTCGGACTGGCTCAACGCGATTCCGAACAACTGTTATCCGCAGAGCTTCGACGCGATCGGGCTCGTCGGAGGCGGCGCCTCGGCGACCAGCACGAGTGCGACGCTGAATAGCCTGGCGCTTACATCGACGAGCATGTGCCACAACAAGGGTACGGATGGCACGGACCCGGGGGCTAATGTAAATGCGATCGCCGCAGCGATCGCCGGAGTCGCTCCGTAAATTCACGAGAAGGATCAGAACTCTACGTAAAGCGGGCGGGTCAAACAGACCCGCCCGCTTTTTTGAGATCCGGCAGCAACACGCTCTACGACGCATGCTCGCCGATGGACGCGACGCCTTGCGCTCTCGACGACGCTCGGGTCAACCTTCTATAGAGTCGAACGCGCCTAGCGTGACGCTGATCGCCAACGTGAAGTCGCTCGCTAGGCGGCCCCGGCCCGCCATCCGTCGGCCCCACATCCTCAAGATCCCGTGATACACCGACTGACATTCGCGTGCGCTATTGCAATGAGCGCCGCGGTCCTCGCGTCGCAGAGCACAACACGGTCGGCGCCAAGCGCCGGCGACGCGGTGTTACCGCAAGTGTTTTTGACGACGAGTGTGGCGAGCACGCCATCGGCGGGACGCACGCTGCGTGTCGCGGCCGGCGGTAATCTGCAGCGCGCGCTCGACACCGCGATCGCAGGAGACCGCATCTTGCTCGCCGCCGGGGCGACCTTCACCGGCAACTTCACCATCAGGCCCAAATCGGGCGGGATTCCCGGCGGCTGGATCACGGTGATGTCCGACGGGCAGCTCCCGCCCGAGGGAACGCGCGTCACGCCGGCAATGGCCAGTGCCTTCCCCAAGCTTGTCTCTCCGGGCGTCGTCTCGACGCTCCTGACCAAAGGTCCCGCCGCGCGCTGGCGCTTCGTCGGTCTAGAGATCACGGTTGCGCGGGGCGTAACACAGAGCCAGGGCCTTGTCCTCGCCGGCGATGCCAGCTCGGCGCAGAACTCGAGCGACAAGGTCCCCAGCGATTTGATCTTCGATCGCATCTACGCGCACGGCCAGCCCACACTCGATCTCCGCAAGTGCATCGCCTTCAACTCGGCCAGCACCGCGC
>DATLPC010000053.1:0-19820 GCA_035535975.1 Gemmatimonadaceae bacterium
AGCAGATCGCCGAGCGGAAGAAGCAGATCGCGGACGGATTGTTCGGCATCGTTGCCGACCCGCGCGCGCCGACGACCGCACCGCGCGCCGACTCCTTGCCGCCGCAATTCAACTTCGCGCCGCTGCTCAACGCGGTGGAGACGTTGACCGCCGCCGCGGCGGAGTTCGACAAGGCGTACGCGGCGTGGCGCGATCGGCCGCCGGTGCTGCAGGCGTCGGCCTCGGCGAACACCGCGAAGCTCGCCGCGGTGAACGAGCGGCTCGTAAGAGCGGAGCGCGCGTTCCTCCTCGCCGATGGTCTCAAGAACCGACCGTGGTTCAAGCACAGCTTGTACGCGCCGGGGTTCTACACGGGCTATGGCGTGAAGACCGTGCCCGGTGTTCGCGAAGCGATCGAGCAAGCGTCGTGGTCGGACGTCGACACCGAGATCGCGCGGGTCGCGGCGACGATCCAACGCGAAGCGACGCTGGTGCGGCAGGCGGCGGTCGACCTGGCGAACGTCCGATGATCGGCGCGGCGCTGGTTGTCCTCACCGGCATCGTGTTCAACGACGCGAATGGCAACGGCGTGCGCGATGCCGGAGAGCGCGGCCTGCCGAATGTCGTCGTCTCGGATCAGCGCGACGTCGTCGTGACGGACGCGAACGGGGCGTTCAGCCTTCCGGGCGCCGACGCCAAGGGCGTGGTGTTCGTGAGCGTGCCGGACGGATGGCGCGCTGTCGGCTCCTTCTGGCGGCCCGTGGCCGCGGGTTCGATCGCTTTCGGTCTCGCCTCCGCGCCGCGCGTCACCTCGTTCACCTTTGTTCACGGGTCCGACACGCATGTCAGCGCGCAAAGTGTCGGTCGCATGCGCCGCTTCCGCGCGCTCTCCGATTCTGTCGCGCCGTCGTTCGTGATCGTCACCGGTGACTTGGTGCGCGACGCGCTGCGGGTCGGGGAGAAGGAAGCGACGGGCTATTACGAGCTGTTCGACGCGGAGGCTCGGCAGTTCAAGACGCCCGTGTGGACGGTGCCGGGGAATCACGAGAACTTCGGCATCGAGCGCGACACGTCGCACGTCGACGCGTCGCATCCGTTGTACGGACGAGGCATGTACCATCACTACCGCGGCCCCGACTACTATTCGTTCACCTTCGGCGGCGTTCACTTCGTCGGATTGAACACGGTCGACATCGACGACAAGTGGTACTACGGCCACGTGGACAGCACGCAGCTCGCGTGGCTCGAGAAGGATTTGGCGAAGATTCCCGCGTCAATGCCGGTCGTGACGTTCGATCACATTCCCTTCTTCAGCGCCGCCGAGTCGATCAACGGGTACATGGCCGGGCCGCCGGCGCCGTCGATCGTCACCGTGAACGGTGTGACGACCTTTCGCCATACGGTCGGCAACGCGAAAGACGTTCTGGCCCGCTTTCGCAATCGGCGGCTGGTGCTCGCCCTTGGCGGCCACGTTCACATTCGCGAACGTTTGCTCTACGAGATCGATGGCACGCCGACGCGATTCGAGCAAAGTGCCGCGATCGTTGGCCCGAGCGGTGACGGTACTCTCCGCTTCAAGAGCGGGTTCGTCGTCTATCACGTTCGCGACGGGGTGGTCGACGCGGGAACCTTCGTGCCGCTCGACCCCGCTCCAGCGTCGAAGGCCGTCACTCCGCAATAAACCGATCACGCGGGCAATCGCCCGAACGCGAATGATCGAGTTGACCTTCGCGACAGTCAGGCCGCGTTCGTCCGCGCGAAAAGTCGAGGCAGCGTCGTCACGACGCGCTCGTTGCCCTCGCGTAGAAGTGCGGCCAGAATGTGTTTGCAGATCCGCTCGCGCCACAGGTGGTCGCCGCAATCGCAGCGCGGGTGCGCGGTGGTGTAGAGGTCGACCCAGTGGTCCTGAGTCCCGCCGGTAATCCGGTACCGGCCGTGGCCGACTCGCTCACCGCGGAGGCCAAGGCTCCGCTCCAAACGGTCGAGGTCGACGCCTCCAGCGGCGTCGAAGTCGATCTTCACTTCGTTCGACATCACTACTCCCAATCCAGGCGAAAAAATACACGAATCCATGCGGTGATACACCAGCGAACGCCGCGACGTTCGCGTTCTTTGAATTTATTCTCAGTGCGAGCCGGCGGTGACGGCCATGATCGGCGCTCCGGTCGGCTGCGGAACGCCGCCGGCGGGCTCTTCGGTCACGGCCAGCGCCTTGAGTTGGTCGGCGGGCAGCGCATACGTCGCACGGATCACGGCGTCGCCATTCTGCGGCTGGAACGTTCCCGCGCTGATCTTCGCCGACGCCGTGACCAACCAGAGCTGATAGGTCCGACCGGCCTTCAGCTCCGGCATGTTGTGCGCGATCATCGTCCAGGTGTTCGCGCGACGATCCCAGAACATGTAGGCGAATGGCGCCTTGGTGCCGTTCGTCGTCAGCGTCATCAACGCGACGTCGCGTCCCGTGATCCCGGCGAGCAAGCTGTCGCGCGAGAGAACCGCCGCCCGTAGAGAGTCGTTCGTCGCTCGCTCGCGCGCCGCCTGCGCCGTCTGGACATTCGCCGCGTCGCGCAGCCGCGCGCGATCACGGAGCAGATACCCGAGAACCACGAGGCTGACGACGAGCAGGATGCCGGCGGCCGCGGCGAACAGTCCCGCCGTCCCCCAGCGAAGCGTGACCGAGACGGTCTCGGTGTGCTCCCGCGACGGCGCCGATCGTCGGCCGTCGGCAGCGGCGCGCGCGAGCAACCGGCCGCGAATGCGGTCGCGTGTATCGGCCCCGACCGCGGCGGCGGATGCGCTGAACGCGAGGTTCGACGCGGCGTCGCGGAGCTCGGCGAGATCCTGCCGGCACGTCAGGCAGGTGGACACGTGCGCGAGCACCGACGCGCGCTCATCGGCGTCGAGTGCGTCGACCGCGAGCGCGCCAAGAGCGGCGAAGGCTTCGTCGTGACTCATCTCACGAGTCATCGCGTATCCTCCCGCAAAACCGCCAACCGCTCGCGCAGCTTCTGCATCGCCAATCGCATTCGCGTCTTCACCGTACCCAGCGGTTGCCCGGTTTGTTCGGCGATCTCGGTCTGGCTCAGCCCTCCGAAATACCCCAGCTCCAACGCCTGTCGTTGCTCGCCCGGCAAGTCCGCCAACGCGGCCAGCACCAAGCGACGTCGCTCGGCCTGCTCTACGGTGAGCGACGGATCGCTCGCGCCGCCCGGTGGCGTGTCGTCGCTCGGAGACGAGGCCGATTCCAGCGCGCCGGGTTCATCCAACGACTCCTCGCGTCGTCGCTTCGCGGCGCGCAGTCGATCGAGCGCGCGGCTGCGGGCGATCGTCAGCAGCCACGTTTGCACCGAACCACGGCCGGCGACGAACCGGTCGGCCTGTCGCCAGGCCTGCCAGAACGTCTCCTCGATCACATCCTCCACGTCTCCATCCGATCTCAGAATCCGCGCGACGACGCCGCTCACCACCGGAAACCACCGGTCGTAGAACGCACCCAAGGCCTGCTCGTCGCCCGCCTGCATGCGACGAACGAGCTCCAGGTCGGCGTCGGCGCCTCCATCCATCGGGCCGCGAGAACCGTTTGGCGCCCTCGCGCCTTGCGTCGAACCGTCCACCGTCGAAGGGTACGGCTGCGATTGCGGGGCCGGATTCATCGGAAGGCGAATGTACCCCGGCACCTGCCCGGCCGCTACGCGCGCCAACAGGTGCCTGGCGTAAGCAATCCGGGCGGGCCAATCATCTAATGGGCGAGGAGGACTTAAGCGACTATGAACGCGGGCGCGCCGGGATCGGTTCGGATCGGCACGGCGGAGTTGAGCTCCGCCGCGATCGCCGACGCTGTCCGCCGGGCGCGCCAGGGCGACGTCGACGCGTTCGAGATCGTGTATCGCGCGCACGCGGCGCGAATTTACGCGCTCTGCCGTCGGATGACCGGCGACGACCTCCAGGCGCGGGACCTGGTGCAGGACGTTTTCGTGCGTGCGTGGGAACGACTGACCACGTTCCGCGAGCAGAGTGCGTTCAGCACCTGGCTGCACCGGCTCGGCGTCAATGTCGTCCTCGAGCATCTCCGATCGCGCAAGCGAGAGGATTCGCGCCATACCGACGCCAACGAGTGGCTTGCTGTTCCAGGGTCACCGGCCGCGCGACTCGACACCCGAATGGATCTCGACAAGGCGCTCGCCCGGCTGCCCGCCGGAGCGCGCACGGTATTTCTGCTGCACGACATCGAAGGCTACTCGCACGACGAGATCGCGCAGATGACGGGGATCGCGCCCGGCACGGCCCGGGCGCAACTCTGGCGCGCTCGTCGAGCGCTCATGGGAATGCTCGATGCATGATTGAACCAATGACACACCTCACCGAGGACGAGCGCCAGGCCGCCGCCGACGGAACATTGCCGGCCGATCGTCGCGCACTTGTCGACGCGCATCTCGCGGCGTGCGACGAATGCGCCGCGGATGTCGCGCGCATCGCCGAATTCATGAAACGCACACGCGAATCGACGGCTTCCGCTCCCGCCGGCGCGCCGTCGCTCGACGAGCTTTGGTCCCCGATCCGCGCTCGGATCGAGGCGACGAAGGTCGTCGCGCTCGACACGGCCGGGCCCTCCACCAGCACACGGCCATTCCTGTGGCTCGTCGCCGCCGGCGTAGCCGCTGCGTTGGTCCTCACGACGTTCGCTCTTCGAGCGCGTCCTCGCGATTCGCAGACGAGCGTCGCGACGCAAGTCGAAGCCGACAGCACGATGCTGCGGGCGGTCGCGGATTCAACGCGGGCCTATGAGGCGGAAGCGCAGATTCTGCTCGACCGTCTCGAGATCCAGCGCGCCACGATGCGGCCGGAAGCCAAGGCGGCGATCGACCGAAACCTGCGCACCGTCGATGTCGCGATCGCCGAGCTCAAGGACGCCATCGCGCGCGACCCGAGGAACCCGGCGTTGCGTCAGCTTCTCGCGACGTCGTATCGTCAGAAGGTCGAGCTCCTCAAGCGCGCGAACGCGGGCTGATATGAAACGACTGCTGATTCTTGTCGCCCTGATCGCTCGGTCGGCGTTGGGTCAAAGCGCCGCCGACGGGCCGGTGCTGCGCGCCCACGCATTCGACTCCACGGGGTCGATCAATCTCTACGTGCCGGCAGGATCCGTCCGTCTGGTGGCCTGGACACGTGATTCGATCGTCGTTCGCGGGGAAATGGCGAAGAACGCCAGATTGTTTTTCGGCGGAGGGCGCCAGGGGGTGAAGATGGGCGTCGAAGGAACCTCGCGCGGCGACTCTGAGCCCTCCAGCATCGTCGTCTACATGCCGCGTGGCGGGCGCATCTCGGTGAGGACGGCCAGCGCCAACATCGTCGGTGAGGGCGTGTCCGGCGAGTTCTATTCGTCGTCGGGCAACATACGATTGAGCGGCATCGCATCGTCCGTGGAAGCCGAGTCGATGAATGGGAGTCTCGACCTCGACCTGACGACACCGTGGCTGCGCGCGCGAACGGGCGACGGTCACCTCCTCGTCCGCGGCGCGCCGCAGGACGTCGACGCGTCGACCATCGGCGGGACGCTCGACGTGATCGCCCCGAAGGTGATGCGCGGACAGTTCGTCTCCGTTTCCGGCGACATTCATTGGATCGGCTCGCCGGCCCACGGCTCGGTATTCGATTTCTCGAATCACAGCGGCGCCGTCGACCTCGCGCTCTCCGCGTCGGCATCGGCGGCGTTCACCTTGTCGAGCGTCAGCGGGCCGATCGAGAATGGGTTCACGCGCATCCGCCCGATCGCTTCGCCGCCGCGCACGCTGCGCTTCAACTTGGGCGACGGGGACGCGCACGTCAGCGTTCGCACGTTCAAGGGGGCAATCCGCGTGCGACCGGAATGATCGCCACGCTCGCCCGCGCTACTCGAATCGCGAGCCGGAGTCTCGCGCGTACGCCGGTTTTGTCGGGCGCGGCGGTGCTCTCGATGTCCGTCGGCATCGCGGCGACGACGGTCGTGTTCAGCGTCGTCGACGCCGCCCTGTTTCGTCCACCGCCGTTCCCCGACGCCGGCCGCCTCGCGATCATCTATACAACACGCCAGCGAGGCAACGCTCCGGCGGGCAGAGAACGATGGTCCTGGCCGCGGTTCAGATTGCTCGCCGGCGCGCGATCGTTCACCGGCGTTGCCAGCTTCACGCCGTCCGTCCTCGCGCTGACCGGTGACCAGTCGGAGCCGGCGAACGCGGAATTCGTTTCGTCCGCGTACTGGCGGGTGGTGCGGATCACTCCCGCGATCGGCGGCGTGTTCCCCGCCGACGCCGACGTGGCGGCGGGTGTCGCGCCGGTCGCGATTCTCAGTGATGCGCTCTGGCGCCGGCGGTTCGGCGGGTCGCCCACGGTCGTCGGCTCGAAGATCGCCGTGAATGGCGTGCCGCTCACGATCGTCGGCGTCGCACCGGCCGGCTTCGACGGGCTGACCGGACGCGCGCAGCTCTGGATTCCGGCCACAATGGCGCCGCGGCTCACGTATCCGGACTATCTCGTCACGCCCCAGAATTTCATCAGCGTCGTCGGCCGGCTGCGGGATGAGGCGTCGCTCGAGACCGCGCGACAAGAGCTCGCGCTGCTCGGCGCCGAGATTCAACGGCGCGTTCCGGTTCCGACGAGCATCGCCGAGAATCGCTTCGCCGCGACGGCGGGCTCGCTCGCTGAAGCGCGCATCGATCCGTCGACGCGGCGGCCGATGATCCTTTTGCTCGGCGCCGCCGCTTGTCTCTTGCTACTCGCGTGCTTCAACGTGGCGGGGCTGCTCATCGGCCGGGCGTTGACGCGCCGTCGCGAGATCGCGATCCGCGTCGCGACGGGGGCGTCGGCGCGGCGGATCGTCGGCGAGCAGTTGTTGGAGTCGGCGGTCCTCGCGGTGGCCGGTGGCGCCTTGGGCGTCGCCTTGGCCGCCCTCGTCGCCGGTCGCCTCGTGCTTCCGGCGTCGGCTGCGCGAGGGCGCAACTTTTATGGCGCGATCGGCGAGTTCGCCACGCCGCACATCGACTGGCGCGTGGTCGCGTTTTGCACGGGGCTGTGTGTGATGGCGACCTTCGTCGCCGGCTTGATCCCCGCGCTCCGCGCCGCACGGGTGGACCTCGTGAGCGATTTGAAGGACGGGGCGCGCGGCTCGTCGGGCAAGTCGATCGCTCGTCAGTTTCTCGTCGGACTCGAGTCGACGATCGCGACCGGACTGCTCTTCGCCGGCGGACTGCTTGCCTTGAGCTGGAGCCGTTTAGAGAACACTGATGTCGGGTTCGATCGCTCGCACCTGCTCACCTTCTGGATTCGACCGGCGGAGATTCGCTATCCGGTGGCCAAGGCCCCGGCGCTCATCGATCGCGTGCTCGAGGAGATTCGGGCCCTCCCCGGCGTCGAGGCGGCGACGGTGGACGGCTGCGCGCCTGTAGGCGCCGGATGCGCGAGCAGCACGCTGTACGTGATGGGGAGACCCATACCCAAGCCCGGTGAAGCCCCGGGCGTTCTGCGGCACTACGTCGCGCCCGATCACTTTCGAACGCTCGGCATCCCGCTGTTGCGCGGTCGAGTCTTCGAGCCGACCGATCGCGCCGGAAGTCCCCGCGTGGCCGTCATCAGCTTGAATGCGGCGCGGCGCTTTTGGCCGGGCGGGGATCCGATCGGCCAACGCGTGTGGTTTGGCGGCGGGAGCAGCTACGATTCGCCCGATTCGAGCGCTGAGATCGTCGGCATCGTAGGCGACGTCGCGAACCAACCGCTCGACGACCACCCGTTTCAAGCCGATTTCTACACGCCGTACAAGCAGTTCACGTATTCCAGCCGCGCGGTGCTGGTACGAACGCACGGCGCGCCGGCCACGGCGGTCGAGCCGATTCGGCGCGCGCTGAGTCGCGTCGATTCGGATCTCACGTTGTTCGACGTGCACCCGCTCGACGAGCAGATCCACTTGTCGTGGGGACGGTTGGCGTATCAGATCCGCTTGTTCGGAACGTTCGCCGTTGCCGCGCTGCTCCTCGCGGCCACGGGAATCTTCGCGATGATCGCGCACAGCGTCACCGACCGACGAGCGGAGCTGGGCGTTCGCATGGCGCTTGGCGCATCGTCGATGAATGTGGTCGCGGTCGTTTCGCGGCAGGGCGCGTGGCCGGCACTCGCGGGACTGGGGCTGGGGCTGGCCGCGGCGATCGTCGCCGGCCGGTGGCTCGTCGCGTTCGTTTACGGCGTCAGCGCCGTCGAGCCGATTCTCGTCGGCGCGGTCTTCGGCGTGACGGGGGTCGTTTCGCTCGCCGCGACGTCGATTGCGGCGCGACGGGCCCTCGCAATTCAGCCGATCGAGGCGATGCGCGCCGGTTAATCGGGATCGGCAGTCGCTGGTTACATTTCTGACGCCGTGGCTCACGACCCATACGCCGCGCTCCGCGTCAGGAACTACCGCTGGTTCATCGTCTCGCTGCTGACGATGACCATCTCTTCGCAGATTCAGGCGGTGGTAGTCGCGTGGCAAATCTACGACATCACGCACGACCCGCTGTCGCTCGGCCTCATGGGGCTGGCCGAGGCGCTGCCGTTCATTGCGATCGCGCTCTACGCGGGGCATGTGGCGGATCGCTTGAACCGACACTACGTGTCGCTTGCCGCGCTCGCGGTGTTGCTCGGGTGTTCCGTCGCCCTGCTCGTCTTCAACCTCATTCCCGGGTTTCTGCCGCGCCACGGCGCGATCCCGTTCTACGCCGTGATCTTCGCGAGCGGCGTCGCGCGGAGCTTTCTGCAGCCGGCGCGCAATGCACTCGGCGCGCAGATCGTCGATCGCTCGTTGTTTGCCAACGCGGTGGCCTGGCGCAGCTCGACCTGGCAGTCGGCTGCCGTGTTGGGACCGGCCCTCGGCGGCCTGATCTACGGATTCGCGTCGCCGCGCGTCGCCTACATTGCCGACGCGATCATGATGTGCGTCGCCCTCGTCACGTTCTGGATCATCGACTACGACGCGCATGAGCCGACGACGAGCGACGAATCGATCGGCGAGAGCCTGAGCTCGGGCCTTCGGTTCGTGTTTCGCGAGTCGGTGTTGCTGTCGGCACTGACGCTCGACCTTTTTTCGGTACTGCTCGGCGGGGCGGAAGCGCTGCTGCCGGTTTTCGCCGATCAGATTCTCCACGTCGGCCCCGAGGGGCTCGGCATTCTTCGCGCGGCGCCCGCGGCGGGCGCGGTGGTGGCGTCGGTGTACCTGGCGCATCGGCCGCCATTCAAACGGACCGGCCGCACACTCCTTTACGCGGTCGCGACGTTCGCGCTTTGCATCGTCGGCTTCGGGTTGTCGCGCAGTTTCACGCTGTCGCTCGTGCTGCTGGCGGTCAGCGGCATGGCGGACAACGTGAGCGTTCTGATACGATCGACGCTGCTCCAGGTGCTGACCCCCGCGCATCTACTCGGCCGGGTGTCGTCGGTGAACGCGATCTTCGTGGGCTCGTCGAACGAGCTCGGCGCATTCGAGTCGGGCGTCGCGGCGCGTCTTCTCGGGACGGTGACGTCGGTGGTGCTCGGCGGCCTCGCGTCGCTTTCCGTCGTGCTGGTCATCGGCACGGTGGTGCCGCGCCTCCGCCGACTCGGTCGAATCGACGAGGTGACGCCCGTCGAGGTCCGCGCGAACGTGGCCTGACGCGCCACGGCGCGGCGCGTAGTTTCAGCCTGTCCGCCAACGTCGAGGTTTGTTCGTGAAGCGCGCCGCTTTGCTCGTTATCGCCAGTTGTGCAACCGTGGTCTCCGCGCAGCGCCCCTCGTCGGCGCCGGAGAAGGACGTCGTGATTACCGGAGGATGGATGTTCTCCTCCGTCGGCAACGATCGCGTTCGCAACCCGGGTTTGCTCGTGCGCGCCGGCAAGATCCTGCGCGTGGGCGGCGACATCTCGGTCGCTTCAGCCGACGCCGAGCGCATCCAGCTCGCCGATTCAGAGACGGTGATTCCGGGCTTGTTCGATCTGCACGCGCACTATGCGATGGAGCTGTTTGGCGCGGGCCGTAAGGATGAGACGCTTGCCTACCCCGCACTCTTCTTGGCGAACGGTGTCACGTCGACCTTCCCTGCCGGCGAGATGGACCCGGACGCGATGCGGGCGCTTCGCATTCGCATCGAGAATGGGGAGCAGCCCGGTCCGCGACTGTTGAATTCCGGCCCGTACTTCGGAACGGCGCGTCCCGGCTGGAATCGCCAGATCACGCGACAGCAGATCGACTCGGAAGTGGACTACTGGGTCGAGCGCGGCGCGAAGGGATTCAAGGCCAAAGGAATCACCCCCGACGAGCTGCACGCTTTGATCGAGCGCGCGCATCTGCACGGTCTCACGGTGACCGGTCACCTCGATTCGGGGAACCGGAACAGTGTGAATCCGCGCGACGCGATCTTGATGGGCATCGATCGCATCGAGCACTTCATGGGCGGCGACGCATTCGTCTCCGAGCGGAGCGCGTACGAATCGTACGAGCACATGGAGTTCAACACGCCGGCGTTCGCGCGCATTGCGGATCTCTACAAACAGCAGCACGTCTATTTCGACGCGACGCTCAGCGCGTACGGCTACTATGGAAAGAAGGATCCGGCGGTGTTCGCATACTTCACCGAGGAAAAACGCTTTCTCACCCCGTACATGCGCGGCGTGATCGACGCCCGTCCGCCGCGGAGCGTCAATCAGCAGTTCGAGAACATTTACTGGACGAAGCGAAAGGAAGTGAAGGCGTTCTTCGACGCGGGCGGCGGCGACCTGATTACCCTCGGCACCGATCATCCGAGCTGGGGCGAGTATCTGACGCCATTTTCGGTGAATCGCGAGCTGTTGTCGTTGTCGCTTTCCGGCATTCCAAGCGCGGCGGTGCTTCGCATCGCGACGATCAACAGCGCACGAGCGATGGGACTCGGCGATCGCCTGGGTTCGATCGAGCCTGGGAAGTGGGCGGACCTCGTCGTCGTTCGCGGCAACCCGCTGCAGGACATTCGTCGTGTGCGACTGCCGCGGCTCGTCGTCAAGGCCGGGCGGGTCTACGACCCTGAGGCTCTGATGAAGTCGGTCGAGGGAAAGATCGGTCCGATGAGCGCCGCCGACACCGCCGCCTGGGCGCCGACGCCTCGGCGGCGGTAACGGCGGGTTTTGAACACAGAGGGCACGGAGGACGCGGAGGGCACAGAGGACTGCTGAAGCCTCGGAGCGGCATTCCCATAAGAGAGCGTCCGGGCTCGTCGTGCGAACGATTGGACCGCCAAGGCTCTCCTCCGTGTCCTCTGGTGTCCTCTGTGTCCTCTGTGCTTCAAAGGCTGTTTCGCGGTTCGTTTACACAAGACTTACGCGGTCAGCCTTGACCCCTATGTAGAGAACGATATAGATACGGTGTGCCCTCGACACGTATCACGTTCCCGACCGCCGTCGTCCTCGCCGCGCTGAGTGGCGGGTGCCGGTACGGCTTCGAGATCATGGACACCACCGGCCTCGCCAGCGGCACCGTGTACCCGATCCTGCGGCGTCTCGAGGAGGCCGGGCTGCTCACGGCGAAATGGGAGCGCACCGCCGCCGCGCACGACGAACAACGACCGCCGCGACGGTACTACCAGATCACGGGTGCGGGAAAACAGGCCGCGCGTGACGCCATGTCGCGCTTCCCCGCTCTGGCCGGCGTGCGGCCACGCGGCGCCACGCCGTCGCCGACATGAGCGCGAACCGCGGGCACCGACCGCCCGGCTCATCGATCGTGCGCCACATAGCACGCATCGTCCCGCGCTCACACCGCGACGGCTGGCGCGACGAATGGATCGCCGAGCTGTCGCATTCGCCGCTCCCGCCGTGGCGTCTGCGGATCCGCGCCGCGGGAGCGATCGTCGATGCTCTCTGGATCGCTCGCCATCATGGCGCTTGGGCGGGGCTCGGCTCGACTCGTTTCGCGCACGACGTCCGCTATGCGGCGCGTTCGCTCGCCCGACGACCGGCTTTCTCGCTCATCGTCATCGCGACCTTGGCGCTTTGCATCGGCGCGACGTCGGCGGTGTTCAGCGTCGTGGAATCGGTGCTGCTCCGTGGACTCGATTATCGCGATCTCGGCCGTCTGGTCGCGGTGTGGTCGGACAACCCAAAGGAATCGAACCCTCACTACCAGGTCTCGATCGGCGACTACTTCGATTGGCGCGATCGCTCGCGTTCGTTCGAGCAGCTCGCCGGTTTCTTCCCGATTTGGAACGCGACGTACAACGCGCCTGATGTCGCCGAGCGGCTGAAGGTCGGTGCCGTCTCGGGCAATTTTTTGCGAGCGCTCGGAGTTTCTCCGCGCATCGGACGCGACTTCGTCGACGGTGAGGACCGGCGCGGCGCGGCCGGCGTCGTGATCCTTTCCAACGCCTTTTGGACGCGGGCCTTCAACAGCGATCCCGCGACGATCGGCAAGTCGATCCTGCTCGACCGGAAGCTCTATACGATCGTTGGCGTCATGGGACCGGGGTTCACCTTTCCGCAAAACAAAGTAGACGTCATCGTGCCTCTGCCGATCCTCGGTGGGTATTACGATCGTCGCGGGGTGCACATGCTCTCGGTGATCGGACGACTCCGGCGCGGCGTCACGATCGACCAGGCGCGAAGCGAGATGACGTCGATCGCGGCTCAGCTGCGCGGCGAACATCCGAGCGAAGACGCGGGACTCGGCAGCACCGTGCGCCCGCTCGTCGACGAGCTGTTGGGGGACGTCCGCCGGCCGATCCTCGTGCTGTTCGCCGCGGTGTGCGCGGTCCTGCTGATCGGCTGCGCCAACGTCGCGAATCTGATGCTGTCTCGCGTCATGGGGCGGCGACAGGAGCTGGCAGTACGTAACGCGATGGGCGCGCCGCCCGGCGCGATCGCGAGACAGCTGCTCACGGAGAGTGCGCTCATCGCCGTCGTGTCCGGGATCGTCGGTGTGGCGATCGCGTTCGGCGCGACGCACGCCGCCGCGGCCATGCTCCCGGAATCCATTGCTCGTATCGGATCGGTCCGCGTCGACACTCGAGTGCTGGGATTCACCCTGGGCGTTTGTATCCTGGCAGCCCTTCTGTGCGGCGCCGCGCCGGCGTTGAACGGGGCGCGAAACGCCACCGGCCAGACGCTTCCCGACGCCGCGCGGGGAACCTCGCGCAGTCGAGGCGCGAGGCGCGTTCATTCGACACTGGTCGTGGCCGAGCTCGCGCTGGCGATGATGCTCGTCGTGTCCGCCGGTCTCTTGATCAACAGCTTCATTCATCTCACCGCCACGGACCCGGGATTTCGAACTCACGGCATCCTTCGTATGAAGGTCGAGCTGCCCGACGCGGGCTATCGTCGCGGCCGACAGACTGACCAGTTCTTCGAGCGATTGCTCAGCGGAGCCGGCGCTTTGCCGGGAGTCCGGGCCGCCGCACGTGTGTCCCGCTTTCCGTTGCACGACGGCCATCTCACGAGCGATGTGCTCACGGAAGGCTCGCAATACGCGGAAGGCGATCAGCCGCCGACGGCCGAATACCGCACGGCGAGCGAGCGGTATTTCGAGGCGATGGGAATTCCCGTGATCGCCGGGCGCACCTTTGCCCCGACGGACGTCGCGGACTCGGCGGCGCAGCTCGTGGCAGTCGTCAACCGAACGGCATCGCTCAAGTTCTTTGGAACGCCGAACGCCGTCGGCAAACGATTGCGAATCGGCCGTGCGACGTCGCCGCTATTTACGGTGGTCGGCGTCGTCGGCGACATCCGACAGATCTCGCTGCGCGAGCCGTCGGTGCCCGAGGTCTACATCTCGTCGCGACAAGGGCTGTCGACCGCCGGGTCGATCGTGATCGCCTACGACGGCGCGCCCGCGCCGGTTCTCGCCGGCGTTCGGCGAATCGTCGCGTCGCTCGACAAGACGATCCCGGTGGCCGACGTTCAGTTGATCGAGGACGTCATGGCGACCGCCGCCGCGGGCGATCGTTTCACGACGACAATGCTTACGGCGTTCGCACTCCTCGCGCTCATCCTCGCCGTGCTCGGCACGTACGGCGTCATTGCGTACGGCGTCGCCGAACGGACGCGTGAAATCGGTGTCCGCATGGCACTCGGCGCGCAGCGTCGCGAGGTCGTGGTGATGGTGCTCGGAGATGGCATGCGACTCTTCGCCTTCGCGTTGCCGATCGCGCTCGCCGGGATTTGGTGGACGAACCGCGCCCTGACGAGCCTTCTTTTCGGCGTGCTCCCTTCCGACGTGCCGACGCAAGCGGTCGCGGTCGCCGTTTTGGTTGTCGCGACCGCCGTCGCGTGCGTCGTCCCCGCTCGCCGAGCCTCGCGAGTGGACCCAACCGTCGCGATCCGGGCCTAAACCCCGCGTAAGGGGTCAGACTCCAACGGTTACAAACGGTTAACGATCCGGATTCGCGGTTTACCCCGCGTTCGGGGTCAGACTCCATCCAAGAATTGGAGTCTGACCCCATCGCAGTTTGGGGGCGTGCGAGGCGGGGCAAACGAGCGCAGCGGCAATATTTCTTGCGCTTTGGGCGCTGTTCGGGAACGCAGGAGAGGAGAATTGGCGCGAAAGTGGAGGAATGTCAGCCGAAATTTGCAATTTCTGCACGTTTTGGAGTACATTGTGCACTCCGAAGCCTGACCATGTCCCTAGCTGGAGGCCCGTTCCTCAAATGCCCGCGTCATCGCTGTCTCCCCGCAAGGAAGTCATTCGCGAGATCACTGAGCGCGAGGTCCATATGCCCGCGGCGCTCGACGAAAACGGCGCGCATCCGCGCACGTCCGAGTACTTCGGGGAGAACACCTTCGGCGTCCGGCAAATGCGCGACAAGCTGCCGCGCGACACGTACGCCAAACTTCTGGCCGCCATCCGCCACGGAAAGAAGCTCGACGTCGATATCGCACCGCGCGTGGCGCAGGCGATCAAGGAATGGGCGCTCGGCAAGGGCGCGACGCACTTCACGCATTGGTTCCAGCCGCAGACGGGACTGACCGCCGAGAAGCACGACGCCTTCCTGTCGTTCGACGACGGGCAGCCGCTGGAATCGTTCGGCGCCTCACAGCTGATCCAGAGCGAGCCCGATGCGTCGAGCTTCCCGAGCGGCGGCTTGCGCGCGACGTGGGAAGCGCGCGGCTACACGGCGTGGAATCCGGCGAGTCCGGTATTCATCGCGGAGTGGGCGGGTTCGCGCACGCTGTGCATTCCGTCGGTGTTCGTCGGCTACAACGGCGAAGCGCTCGACGAGATGACGCCGCTCCTCCGCAGCTCCGACGCGCTGTCGACGAAAGCGATGGAGCTGCTCGAGCTGCTCGGCGACACGGGCGTCTATCGCGTCTACACGACGATGGGACCGGAGCAGGAGTATTTCCTCATCGACCGCGCGCACTTTGCGCTGCGCCCCGACCTCGTGATGGCCGGCCGCACCCTGGTGGGCGCGCCTCCGCCGCGCGGACAGCAGCTGGAGGATCACTACTTCGGCGGGATCCCGGAGCGCATTCAGGCCTGCATCGCCGACGTCGAATATGAGCTCTATAAACTCGGCGTACCAATTGTCACCCGACATAATGAAGTGGCCCCGTCCCAGTTCGAGATGGCGCCGCGCTTCGAGGAGACGGATGTCGCCGTCGATCACAACCAGCTCGTGATGGCGACGCTTCGCCGGGTCGCGCTGCGCCACGGGCTGCAGGCGCTGTTGCACGAGAAGCCGTTCGCCGGGATCAATGGATCGGGCAAGCACTGCAACTGGTCGATGTCGATCGCCGCGGACAATCCGGAGCTGGACGGCTACAACCTGCTCAAGCCGGGCCAGACGCCGCACCAGAACATCCGCTTCCTGGTTTTCCTCGCGGCGGTTTTGCGCGCGGTGCACAAGCATGCGGGTCTTCTTCGCTCGGGCATTGGCACATCGGGCAACGAGCATCGTCTCGGCGCGAACGAAGCGCCGCCGGCGATCATCTCGGTGTTCATGGGCCAGATGCTGACGCGCGTCATCGAAGATCTCGCCGGCGGCAAAACGTCGGCGACGAACGCCGAACAAGCGATGATCAAGCTGGGCGTGGCGCGGCTCCCGGAGATCGAGAAGGACAACACGGATCGCAACCGGACGTCGCCGTTCGCCTTCACCGGCAACAAGTTCGAGTTCCGCGCCGTGGGCTCGTCGCAGTCGATCGCTTTCCCGATCGTACTGCTCAACGCCGCCGTGGCCGAAGCGATCGCCGAGATCACGGCCGCGCTCAAGGCCGAGCTCAAGAAAACGAAGAGGGTCGACGACGCGGTGCTCAAAGTCGTGCGTCCGATCTTCAAGGAGACGACGCCGGTCCGCTTCGAGGGGAACAACTACTCCGAGGAGTGGGTGAAGGAAGCGGCGAAGCGCGGACTATTGAACCTCCGTCGCACGCCGGAAGCGCTCGCGCAGATGATGACGAAACAGTCGCGCAAGCTGCTCACGTCGCTCAACATCTTGAGCGACGACGAGCTCGACTCGCGGTACCACGTGCGTCTCGAGCGGTACATCAAGGACATGTTGATCGAGCTGCACACGTTGCGCGAGATCGTGGACACGATGGTGCTGCCGGCGGCGTTCGACTACGCCGGCGGACTCGCCGACTCGGCGGCGCAGGCGAAGGCCGCGGGAATCAAGGTGATTCCGCAGATCAGTGCCGCGAACGACCTCGGCGCGCTCATCACCGATCTCCAGAAGCATCGCACGGCGTTGGGCAAAGTCATCGACAAAGCCGAAGCGATGCACGACGACATCGTGAAGCAGGCGGAGCTACTCACGGCCGCGGGTGCCGACACGATGGCCGAAGTGCGCAAGTGCTGCGACGCGATCGAGCTCGCGGTGAGCGACGACTGCTGGCCGCTGCCGAAGTACCGCGAGATGCTCTTTCCCGTTTGAGACACCGGGCACGCGACACGCAATGAACAAGGTCTCGTTTCAGGAGCAACAGGCGATCGGCATCCGTGAAGCGACGGATGCCGATTTGCCTTCGATCGTCGAGATCGTAAATCTCGCGATCTCGTCATCGCCGTACGTCTGGACTGAAATCCCGACGACGATCGGCGCGCGCCGAACATGGTTCGAGGAGCATCAGCGCACCGGGCATCCAATACTCGTCGCCTTCGCGCCGGACGACCCCGGGCGCGTCGTCGGCTGGAGCTCGTTGTCCACGTTTCGCGGACGCGACGGGTATCGCTTCACCGCCGAGGTAAGCGTGTACGTCCATCCCTCGGCGCAACGTCAGGGCGTCGCGACGCAGTTGCTTCAGTCGATAGAGGCGGCCGCTCGTGAACGGCGTCTGCATGCGCTCGTTGCCGTCATCGACGCGGCGCACACGGCGAGTATCTCGCTCTTTCGGCGCTCGGCGTTTGCCGAGCGCGGACGTCTTGCTGAAGTAGGCTGGAAGTTCGGATCGTGGCGTGACGAGGTGTTCATGGTGAAGCTGCTCGAAGCGAGCGGCGCCCACGCCGCATAGGCGCCGCCGCTCCTCGTCTCACCGCCGCGCCGCCGCCGACCGTAGCACCTCGGCCACTGCCGGCATGCCGCGCGCGTCGGCCAGCTCGGCAGCGGTCCGTCCCTCTTCACCGACGGGCGCGGGATCTGCCCCGAGCTCCAATAGCAGCTTCGCGATTGCGAGCGCCTTCGTCTCATCGCCGGGGAGATACATCAGCAACGTCGTGCCTTGGTAGCTCGCTTTGGCACGGTGCGGCTCGTCTCGCAGCACTTCGCGTAGCCGCTCGACGGCGCCGGCGAAGGTAAGTCCCCACACATACCGGCTGCGCTCCGCCAATAGCGCGATCATCTCGGCGTGATCGGCGTAGATCGCGGCGTCGAGGGGAGTGTTGCCGTAGTTCTCCTCGACCGCGTCGACGTCGGCGCCACGCTCGATCAGCAGTCGCGCCACTCGCAACGCGTTCTCGTACGCCGCAGTGTGCAGTGCTCGCTGCTTCTTCTCGTCCTGGACGTTCGGCGATACGCCGAGATCCAGGAGAGCGGTGACGGCCGCCACGTCGTCACGCGCGGCCGCCTCTAACAGTGCTCGCGACGATCCGAGGAGCGACGGATCGTCCGCAATCAGACGACGCATCGTCTCGACATCCGCCCGCTCCGCCGCGGCGACAAATCGTTCGTCGTTCGTTGGAACGCGACCACCGGTTCGCGCTCCGGATCGCGCCAAGACGTCGGCGACCGCGAGGTGGCCGTGCGAGACGGCTTCTTCGTAGAGCGTCCCGCGTCGCATTTTCGATCCCATCGGGTATCCGGCGTTTGGGTCCGCGCCGTGCTCGAGTATCCACGTCGCGAGGGAGGCATCGTCGTGAATCACGGCGATGTCCAACAGATAGCGCGCGCCAAGGCCGTAGCCGCCCAGGTCGATCATTGGCCATTGTGGATCCTGCCAATCGGCGGCGCGACCGATTTTTATCGTATGCTCATAGATCATTTTCAGGTACCACAGGACGTCACCCCGAAAATGAACGTTGTAAAAGACCTGGACGTCGTACGGGTCCGCGCCGCGCTCGATGAGTAAGCGCGCCAGTTCGTTTCGGCGGGGGTGCGGAGCCCGTCCCTCTTCGCCTTCGCCGACAACGCCGGTCAGGGGCGAATAACGGCTGTCGCCGGCCATGAAGTACGCGTTCGGGTCGGCGCCGGCATCGAGCAGCATCGTCGCGATGGCGACGGCGTTGTCGTTTGTCGCCGCGCGGGGCAGTCGTGTGAAGCAGAGGTACAGCAGCGGGGTCCAGAGCGGCAGCATCGGTTTTGCCGGATCGACGACGAGCCGCTGTCCCGCGACGCCGTAGGAGCCTTTCGGTCCGGCGGGGCGCCGGGCCAGCTCCGGATCGCGGGCTATCATCTCGCGCACGAGCTCGACCTCGCCACAGACGACAGCCGTGAGAAGGCTCTCGCGCGGGATCTCTGGATGGAGATCGAGTAACCGCATCGCCGCGTCGCGTGCCGACGCGTGCGACCACCCGCCGCGAACGTGGTGGTCGGGGCAGGCATTCGTGAGGAAGCGCGCGACCAGCATTTCGCGGCTCGACGCTTCGTTGGGCCAGTCGGCGCCGGCGATCGCGTCGATTTCGTCGAATACCCGGACGATGTCGGCTCGGCCGCGACTCGCCGCGAAGTCTCTGAGCCGAATCGTTTCGGCGTCGTTACGCGTCGACGTGCGGGCCGATGTTCGCGCGCCGAGGCGAAGAAGCTCCCGCGCGGCATCGGTCTTGTCGTGCACGATCGCGTACGCGAGCGGGGTCCACCACCCTTCGATTTGGCTGCTCGGCCCCGGGTCGGTCGTCAGGTGTTGTCGAAGGGGCTGGTTCAACGAGTGATGGGCATCGAACAAAGATTTGAGGCGATCGGCACGATCGAAAAGCACGGCGTCGAACACGTCGGTCGATTGCGCGAGAATCATGTCGCGGACGGCGACGTGGCCGGCGTAGTTGGCCCACCCCGCCGCCGTGCTGTGGTACTTCGTGTCGCGAACGCGCGTGTCGGCTCCATGCGCGAGGAGGACGCGAACCGCGTCGGCGTTTCCGGCGAACGCCGCGGCGTGGAGAGGTGTGTAACCGTCGGCGCCATCGACGGCCGTTTCGGCGTCGTCTTGCGCGTCGACGGACGCGCCGAATCGCAAGAGCGTATCGATGACCGAAGCCGGTGACCGCTCGGCAGCGCGAAGGATCAGAGCGCGCCAGCGGCCGGTTGGCCCGAGCGCACCGGGGTCCTCGCGGAGCAGTCGCTCGACGTCGTCGCGGCGGTCGAGGGCGATGGCAGCCGGCAGCTCGACGCGCGCGCCCCGCTCGACGAGCAGCCGCGCCATCTCGGTTTCGCCGTCGAGCGCCGCTTGATCGAGCGGCGTGAGGCCCGCGGCGTCGCGCGC
>DATLPC010000054.1:0-7694 GCA_035535975.1 Gemmatimonadaceae bacterium
ACCGAGGAGCAAATCGCCATGGCCAAGGAGATCGACGTGCGTCGTCGCGACCTCCGGCAACAGGCCACCGTCGACGTCCGCGCCGCGCTGCTCGACCTTGCGTCGACGCGCGAACAAGTCGAGGCGGCCCGCACACGTCAGAGTCTTGCCGAGCTCGAGGTTCAGCAAGCTCGCGATCGCTTCAATGCCGGTGTGGCTGGCAACGCCGACGTCATTACCGCTTCGGTCACGCTGAATGCGGCCCGCACCGGACTGATCGATGCTCTGGCCTCATACCAAGCGGCCCGGGTGTCGCTCGCGAAAGCCGAAGGCACGGTCGCACAGATCCGGTAATGCGTATCCATCTTCCCATAGACTGAAATTTCGATCATGGCAACAGCTATCAAATCCGATCCGGCGCGCGGCCTCGACCCGGTCGTCGAGAAGGCGAAACCCGCGGGCAGCAAGCGTCGGTTTGTTCTTCCCATCGTCGGCGTCCTTGCGCTGCTGGGTGCGGCGTGGGCGGTGAAACAATGGACGTACGGGCGAAGCCACGCCTCGACCGACGACGCCGCGGTGGACGGGCATTTGATTCCGATCCTCGCCAAGGTGAGCGGCTACGTCGACGCGGTGAACGCCAACGACAACGATCACGTGCGCGCGGACTCGGTCATCGTGCGCATCAACCAGTCCGAGTACAAGACGCGCTTGGCGCAGGCGGACGCGGATCTCGCCGCGGCGCGTGCGTCGGCGGGAACTTCTGGCGGCGGCGGGCAGGCGCAGGCTGTGGTCCAACAGGCCTCCGGCCAGCGTGCGTCGCTCGACGCGCAGATCACCGCGGCTCGGGCGAATGAGACGAAGGCGAAACAGGACCTGGCGCGGATGGAGGACCTGGCCGCCAAGCAGGTCGTGTCCAAAATGCAGCTCGATGGAGCGCGCGCGGCTGCTGAAGCCGCGTCGGCGAACGTCGTCGCGCTCGAACGTCAGCAGTCCGCGGCGGGCGGTACCGTGGCGGGCGCCGAAGCTGGCGTGCGCCTCGCCAACGCTCGACTTCAGGCGGCGCAAGCGGCGCGCGATAACGCGGCGCTGCAGCTCGCCTACACGAGCGTCGCGGCGCCTACCGCGGGGATCGTCTCCAAGAAGCAGGTCGAGCCGGGCCAGCTCGTGCAAGCCGGACAGCCGCTGTACACGATTGTCGCCGACACCGGTGTCTTCATCACGGCCAATTTCAAGGAGACACAGCTCGCCGAGATTCGCGTCGGTCAGCCCGCGGAGATCGAAGTCGACGCCTATCAAGGCGCGACGGCGATCGGGTGCGTCGAGAGCGTTAGCGCCGCGACGGGCTCCAAGTTCGCGCTGCTGCCGCCGGACAACGCGACTGGCAACTTCACGAAGGTCGTGCAGCGCATTCCAGTTCGCCTCAAGGTGAAGCAGGGCCTCGGCGCGGACCGTCCCATGCGCCCGGGCATGTCGGTCACAGTGCACGTCGACACGAAGGAACCCGCGGGGAAGTGCTGAGTGTCGTCGAACGACGATCAAACACTGACTGATGAACTGGAGATCTCGTCCGGCCCTCGCGGGACGGCGCAGATGTACGTCCGCCCGCGTCCCACGCCGCCGCCGCCGCCGGGGGACGAGGACAAGTACAAGTACAAATACCTGATCGCGATCGCGGTCACGTTGGCCGCGGTGCTCGAGCTGATCGATACGTCGATCGTCAACGTCGCGATTCCCCACATGATGGGGAATCTCGGCGCGACGCTCGACGAGATCTCGTGGGTGTCGACGGGCTACATCATCGCCAACGTGATCGTCATTCCGATGTCGGGGTGGCTGTCGGCGTATTTCGGACGCAAGGCGTATCTCACCGGCTCGATTCTCATCTTTGTCGGGGCGTCGTTCTTCTGCGGCGCGGCGACATCGCTCGGCGGCCTCGTATTCTGGCGCGTCGTGCAGGGACTGGGCGGCGGCGCGTTGCTTTCCACGGCACAGGCGACGCTGTTCGAGGCCTTCCCGCCGCACGAAGTCGGCATCGGACAGGCGATGTTCGGCGTTGGCGTGATGGTCGGACCGACACTCGGCCCGACGCTCGGCGGCTGGATCGTCGACAACTACAATTGGCCGTGGATTTTCTACATCAACGTGCCGCTTGGCATCGTCGCCGCGATCATGGTGATGACGTATATCCACGACGCCGAGCACCAGGAGCGCGCCGAGAAGATCGACGTGCTCGGATTCTTGCTGCTGGCGACGTGCGTGGGCTCGCTCCAGTTCATGCTGGAGAAAGGCGAGCGCTACGACTGGTTCGATTCGCGCCTGGTGACCGGTTTGCTGATCACGTCTGTCGTTTCGTTCCTGCTCCTCATCTGGCGCGAGCTGACGACCGATGAGCCGATCATCAATTTCCGAGTGTTGAAGAGTCGTCAACTTGCCGCGGGCGTCAGCATCGCGGCGGGGCTCGGCTTAGCGTTGTTCGGCTCCGTGTTCGTGCTGCCGATCTTCCTGCAAAGCTTGCATGGGCTGACGGCGAATCAGACGGGACTCGTGATTCTACCGGGCGCGATCGCGTCGGCGGTGACGATGGCGGTCGTGGGCAAGAACGCGAACCGGCTCGACGCACGCGCCACGGTAACGGTCGGCGCGTTCATGTTCTTCGCGTCGATGTGGCTGATGTCGCGGATGACCTTGGCCAGTGGGCCCGAGGAGACGTTCTGGCCACTCATTCTCCGCGGCGTGGGTCTCGGTCTCATTTTCGTGCCGCTCACCGGTGCGACGATGGCCGAGCTCAAGGTGACGGAGCTCGCGCAGGGAACTGGCATGTTCAATCTGACGCGTCAGCTCGGCGGCTCGCTCGGCATCGCCGTCATGGCGACGCTGCTGACGAGATTCACCGCGGCGAAAAAGGCCCTCTTGACCGAGCATCTCACGACGATGGATCCGACGTCCCTCGGACGGCTGAACTCCATCACGAATGGGTTGCTCGCCCGCGGGGTTAATCCGATCACGGCGAAGCAACAGGCCCTGATGATCCTCGACCGGCAGGTTCAAGCACAGGCAAGCGTGCTGGCGTTCTCACGGATTTACATCCTGAGCGGCATCATTCTGGTGTCGACGTTGCCGCTGCTGTTCTTGTTCAAGACGGGGAAGAACAGAGGATCGGCGGGGCTGGCGCACTAGCGGCCAGGCGCGTCGACGGATGGCGACCAGTGAACGAATGTCATCCTGAGCGACGCGAAGGATCTACTCTCGCAACCAGGTTACTGGATTGGGACAGTAGGTCCTTCGTCGCTCCGCTCCTCAGGATGACATAATAAGGTCGGCGGCATAGCCGCGCCCGCGAGCGGTGACCGGCCAGCTCGTTTCCACCGCGTCCCCGCGCACCCCGACGATCGTGTCGTTCAAATGGACGACGATGCACACGTGGTTCGGCACGATTCGCACGCGATCGCCGACTGCCGGCCGCCAGTCGCTTCTCGAGAGATCGAGAATGCCGTGCTCCTCGGACATGCTCTTCACGACGACATCCGGTCGATCGAGCAGGGCGCCGAAGCCGTCGGCGGCGTCGGTGCCGCGCATCGGCTCGCGGCCGAGTGCTTTGCTGCCCGCGTCGACGACGGCTTGTCCCGGGACGGCGGTGCTGACGACCGTCGCCAAGACAGTGAAGGCGCAATCGTCCCACGCGCAGGCTCCGATCGCGGCGGTCGTGCGATCGTTGTAGACGTAGGTACCGGGGCGAAATTCCGTCACACCGGGCAGCTCGTGGGTTCGCCAGAGCGTCGGCGTCGAGCCGCCGCTCACGACGGGCGGGCGACAGCCGGCACGATCGAACGTCTCGATAGCGTGTGAGATCGCCTGACCCAACGACGCGAGGCTTTCTTCCTGACGGTCGACGGGCTCGCGGACATGTCCCGGATAGAACGCGAGACCGGCGAACTCCAGGGGCGCGTGCTCGCGCACCGCGCGGGCGAGGGCGAGCGCGTCGTCCAGACGCGGAACGCCGACGCGATGCATGCCGAGGTCGAGCTCGACGTAGACGCCGATCGGCCGGTCGGCCTCACGCGCCGCGGCGGCGATGTCGTCGACCGCCTGTGGCGAGTCGAGGGCCACCGTGAGCTTCACCCTCTCGGAAATCGCGGCCAGTCGCGTTGCCCGCGGCTGACCGACCGGCGGATAGGCGACCAACAGGTTGTCGCACACGTCGCTCATGACTTCGGCTTCGAACGGCGTAGCACAGGTCAGCCCGACGGCGCCGCGCCGCAGCTGCTCGCTCGCAATGCGCGGTGATTTGTGTGTCTTGATGTGCGGCCGAAGCGCGAGGTCATGCTCCATTGCATATGCAGCCGCGCGGTCGAGATTACGGGCGAGCCGATCCAGGTCGACCAATGGGACCGGCGTCTCGAGCTCGTTGATGGTCATCGACATGGTTGGGGATCTTCTCGGGGAGAACGTAAATGAAACAGTCCGAACGTCAGTGGCAACCGTTTCAGCATGGCGGCGACGTTCCGCCTCCCGTCGGCGCGTATTCGCCGGCGGCGCGTGCTGGTGATTTCGTCTTCGTGTCCGGGCAAGTGCCGCGCGATCCGGCCAGCGGTCAGTTGATCGGCGACGACATCACGTCGCAAACCAAGCAGGTGATGAAGAATGTGGAGCGCGCTCTCGGCCTCGCCGGCGCGACGCTCGGTGACGTGGTGTCGATTGTCGCCTATCTCGCCAACGTCGACGACTGGGGCACCTTCAATACGGTGTACAAGGAGATCATGCCGTCGCCCTTTCCGACCAGAACGGCGCTGGGAGCCGATCTTCGCGGGATCTTGGTGGAGGTAAGTGCCGTGGCTTACGCTCCAAGGCCGTAACAAACGGCTCACCCCGCCTTAACACCGCCCGGGAACAGCCGTCTACCTGGATGAAGGCGCTTCCAGCGCCGATACATCTCAATAGGTGGAGGCTCACCGTGAAGGATATTCGCACGGCGATCGCAGCGATCGCCCTCGTTGTCGGCGGCGCCGTGGTCGCGGCGGCACAACAGCCGGCTCAGACCCCGTCGCCCCGGGCGCATCGTGGAGAGGCGGGAGACAGCACGCGCCACTTCGGCCGTCGTGGTTTCGGCCCGGGTGCGCTGCAAAAGCAGCTCTTCAAGGGCATCACGCTCAGCGATGCTGAGAAGACCAATATCAAGAACGTTCACACGAAATATGAAGCGCAGATGAAGTCACTGCGCGAGCAGTTCAAGCCGCAGATGCAGGCTGCTCGACAGGCCCGCCAGCGTGGCGACACGACTGCTTTGAAAAATTTGTGGTCGCAGACGTCGGCGCAGCGAGAGCAGGCGAAGAAGTTGCTCGAAGCGGAGCGCAACGACCTGCGCGTCGCGCTGGCGCCGGAGCATCGCGCCCAGTTCGACGCGAACGTGAAGCAGCTCGAGCAGCGTGTTGCGAAGCGCGCGAACAAAGAATTCAAAGCGGGCCGTCGCGCAGCGGGTACGCGCCCGCGGGCGTAAGAGATTTGTAGTCGCGAGAGGCTGTGTGGGCGCGCGGGTGGGCGCGTCCCCCCTCTCCGCTAGCAACGGTCTGGAGCTTCGGCTTCAGGCCGTTTGCTTTTGCGGCAAAATGGGCAACGCCGCTGTTGGCGATGGCCGACAGGTGCGGCTGTTGGCCGGGCTGACGGCTGTTGGCCGGGCTGACGGCTGTTGGCTAGAGATCTTGGCATTTGGCGTCGAACTGCGCGTCGTTGTCATCCTGAGCGATGTTTCACCAACAGCCGGCAGCTCTGGCCAACAGCCAATAACCAGCCAACAGCCGCAGCCGCCGACCATCGCCAAAACGCGACGTTGCGCAGTACCCCCAACAGCAGACAGCGACGTTCGCGCCCTTCGCATCTCAAGACCGCCTGATCTCCTCCACTCCGATCGCTCTGCTCTCATCATCTTCCCTCTCCACCGCGGCGATGAGCGCACGAATCATCTGGCGAATCGTTACCAAACCGAGACGCCGCGCGCCGTCTCGCGTCGATGGGAGAGCGCGGAGCAGCCAGTACATCGGAATCAGCAAATAGGGCCATCGATGCCCGGGACCGAGCACATACCACGGGCGCAAAATTGTGCACGGCAGAGGGCTCTCACGCAGCAACTGCTCTACTCGCACCCGAACGTCGATGTAGGCGTGCATGACCGGCGCTGGGTGCGCGACGCTCACGTACACAAAGCGCCGCGCCTTCGCCGTCTCGGCCGCGGCGATGCACTCGCGCGCCGCGGGGAAATCGAGCGCCTCGAACTGAGCGGCCTTGGCCGGCGATGGACGCGGTGTGCCGATGAGATGCACGACGACCGCCCCGCGCGGAATCGCCGCCGCAATGGAATCGCGCGAGAGCACGTTTCCGACGACGCTGATCGCTCCATCCGGTGCCTTCGCCTCCGAGCCGGGCCGCACAATCGTGTAGACACGATGGCCGCGCGCGCGGAGTGCCGGGACCAGGCGCGAGCCGATGTAGCCTGTGCTACCCGTGATGAAGACGTCCAAAGGTGTCATCCAATCTCCTGAGGTCGACGAGATAACGCGCGTGGGACGGCCGGCGGATCTCGACCCGGCAACTCTGGACCCGGGCTGGTCCCCTTCGCAAGTTCAATGGTTCCTACCCACTGCCCCCACGGAGTCGATCGATGCGTCACGTTCATCTCGTCGCCCCGATGCTCGTTGTCGCCACGAGCATTGCGGCCCAACAGGCACCCGCCAAGCACGGATTCACACCCGCCGATTGGTACAAGGTGACGACCGTCAGCACCCCGGCGCTGTCGCCCGACGGCAACAAGGTCGCGGTCACTGTCACGACCGTTCGCGAGGCTGAGAATCGCCGCCATTCTGAAGTGTGGGTGGTGTCGACGCAGGGCGATCCCGCGCCGGCGCGCTACACGTCCCCCGCGTTCGAGAGCAGCAACCCCCGCTTCTCGGACGACGGCAAGCTACTCTACTTCACATCGCAGCGGCCTGGCGGACGCGGAACGAACTGGGCGCTGCGCATGGACCAGCCATCGGGTGAGGCATTCCAGCCGACAGGCGCGCCGCAGATTCGCGCCGGATCGTCGCCGGCCGACAACAGCTTCACCATCGTGACCGAGGGTGGTCGCGGCGGCTTTGGTGGTCGCGGCGGCGGTGGTCGGGGAGGACGCGGCGGTGCGCCCGACTCGAGCGTGACCGATTCGATGACGAATGATCCGTTCGGTCGGATGGCGCCGATCTCTCGCCCGCCGTACAACGCGATCACCAAGCCGGAAAATCCGGCCCGCTTCGATGGACGTCAGATCATCGACATGGTGTACAAGGCGAACGGTCAGGCGCAGTTCATCGCCGGACCGCGCACGGCGCCCGCCCGCGACACGACGCGCGCGGCGCAGATCTATCTCGAGCGCCCGGGGGCTCCTCGCAAGCAGCTCACGAACACCAAGTACAGCCATCAGAACGCGGTCGTCTCGCCCGACGGCAAGTGGATCGCGTTCATCGCCGACGCGCGTCTTCGCCCCGACTCCGTCGTCACCGCCGGGCGCGACTCCATCGCCAAGCTGGCGCCGGACCGCAAGCGCGACGAATTGCCGCGCAATGATACCGAGATCTTCATCCTGCCGGTGGCGGCGTGCGAGCAGCAGACCGCCGAGTGCACACCGCGGAAGATCGAGTACGCGGGCAGCGAGACGCAGCCGACCTGGTCGCCCGACAGCAAGCAAATCG
>DATLPC010000055.1:0-22652 GCA_035535975.1 Gemmatimonadaceae bacterium
GGGCGGCCGGATCGAACCCGTGCTCCGCCCCCGGAGTCTGTTTTCCTTTCTTCGAGTGAGCCATACCGACCCTCCTAGGTCAGAGTATGGCCTCACACACAGAATTTCGGACAGGCCCCCTCACCCGGCGTCTTCTTCTCCCGACCTTTGTTAGTCCCGCTTGCTGTCAGTTCCGGTTTCTGTTAGTCCCGGCTCTTGTTAGTCCCGGTCCTTGTTAGTCACGACCCTTGCCGGTCCCGCTGGTAGTGATTCCAGCCCCTAGTCATTCCCGCTCCTAGTCATTCCCGCTCCTTCCCAAAGCCCTTGCAAATACATCGCCCCTAGCGCCCGATCGTACAATCCGTATCCCGGCCTTCCCCTTTCCCCCCAGATCATTCGCCCGTGATCGGGCCTCATTGGCCCCTCATAGCCGACGTCTCGCAGCGCCCGAATCACCTCGAACATGTTCACGCTGCCGAACCCCGTGGGGTGCGGGCTTTCGTGGAATTGTTTTTCTCCCGTTCGCCGGACGTTGCGGCAATGCATGAAGTGAATTCGCCCTCTCGCTCCGAGCGAGCGAATCATCGCCGGTAAATCGTTGGCGGCATCAGCGCCGAGGGAACCGGTGCAGAACGTTACGCCATTCGCGGGTTGGTCGACGATTCGCGTCAGTCGCTCGAGCGCCGCCGCGTTGGTGACGATTCGCGGTAATCCGAAAATCGGCCAGGGAGGATCATCGGGATGAATCGCCATCTTCACGCCGACGCTCGCCGCGACGGGGACGACGCGCTCGAGGAAATATCCGAGGTTGTCCCACAGTCGCTCCTCGTCCACGGTTGAATACGCATCGAGGAGCGAGCGAAGCGTCGCTGCGTCGTAGGCGGCCGCCCATCCCGGAAGGTCGCCTGTCCCGCGCGACAGATCGATGCGGGCGAGCGCCGCGTGGTCGTACGCGAGCGCGGTCGAACCGTCCGGCATCGGCATGGCCAAATTGGTGCGCGTCCAGTCGAAGATCGGCATGAAGTTGTAGCAGAGCACGGGCACTCCAAGCTCTCCCATCGCCCGTACGCTCTCGCAATACTGATCGACGAGACGATCTCGCGTCGACCGGCCGAGCTTGATGTCTTCGTGCACGGGAATGCTCTCGATCACCGCGAGATCGAGTCCGGCCGCGTTCACCTCTTCCTGTAAGCGCGCGATGCGATTGCGAGGCCAGGCGTCGCCGACGGGCACGTCATACAGCGCGCTCACAATACCGCGCACTCCGGGAATTTGCCGAATGTGCGCGAGCGGTATTGGGTCACCGGCGCCGAACCAGCGGAAGGTCATCCGCACGGAGCTTACCGGCCTTCCTTGCGCGGCGCTGGATTCCAGCCGCCGAGGACCGCCGCCGCGGTATATCGGTTGGCGTCAGCCGCAGTCAGGGCGCGACGCGTTGGACTCGTAACGGCTCCCGGTCCTTTCGTGCCGAATTCGACGAAGCGCGCCGACGCCGGTTCGTACCAGATGCGCGTTCCCGTCGAGTCCACCGACGACATGCGATCCCACCCTCGCTCGCCGATGTGATCGTCCATCCAGCAATTGATAAACGCGACGCTCGCGTTGGCTCGCGGGTTGGCGAAGGGATGCCACGGCCGTCCGAGCGTCACCGAGTTCGGCGACATCGCCGGCGATTGCTTTTTGAGGCGGCTGTTGATGAATAGAAATCCGAACGGCTGATCGACGTCCGTGCTTGCCGCGGTCACGTAACCATTCGTGGTCTTGCTGTTGCGGTCGAGCGAAACGATGTCGCAATCGTCGAATACCGCCTGCCCCGCGCCAAAAATGAAATCGACGTTGCCGCGGATCTCGCTCTTGTAGAAGTAGCTTCGGCCCGCATTGGGAAAGAGCGTGTCCTGATGGCCGAGGATCTTCACGTTCGTGAACGTCGCGCGATCGGAGCCGAGGTCGAGCATCAACGCCACGCCCTGAATGTTCTTCAACTTCGTCTTGTCGCTGTCCGGCTTGGCGACATTCGCCATATAGTCGAACGAATTCTCGATCGTGAGATTCTCGGCGCGAAAGTCCGGCGCGACGATGCGCAGGGTAAAGCTGCCTCGTGTTCCGTACGTGCCGCCGCCGGGACTCGGCGTATCAGCCACCGCGTCGTACGTGAGCACTGCGCCATCTCGGCTCTCCCCGATGAGTGAAACGTACGGTCGGTCAATCGTGAGTTTCTCGCGATATCGGCCGTTCTTGAGCAGAATGGAAACACGACCGACGCCGTTCGGGGGCAGCGCCGTCAGGGCGGCGCCGAGCGTGTGAAACGTCGGTGACCCGGAGGCGCTGTCGCCGTCCGTTCCGTGAAACGCCGCGTCGACGATCGCCGCGTACCGCGCATTCTGAGAGGAGGCGGCTGCGGCCGTGGGCATTGGGACAAATTTTCCGGCGCACGAATTGGGCGGTGCCTCGGACGGCGAGCCGGCGAGCCGCACGTCCTCGCCTGGAATCGTGAGGTTCACCGGCCCTGGTCCGCGCGCAATCGACGTATGCGACGCACTGACCACGATCTTCGCCGGGTCGTCGAATACGACGTTGTCGAACACCATCGCCAACGGTCGTTTCGCGTCGTATCCCTCGAGGATCACTTTGCCGCCGTCGAGCACGTGCACATCCTTGAGTCGGATGTCGCGGAACTCGGGGATGAGATCGCCCGTCGTCTTCGGCGACGCGCTGTAATGCGTGTCCATCTCGATCACGTTCTTCGTGCGCCGGATGCAGACGTCCCGATACTCGATGTCATGCACCAACCCACCGCGCGCCGCGTTCGACTTGATGCGCAGTCCGTTATCGGCTCCTTCGATCGACAAATCGAACACCCGAATCGCGCTCGCCCCCCCATCCGTCTCGCTGCCGATGGACATCCCATGTCCGCGATAGAAATGATTGTGCGACACGGTCATGTGCGAGCTCGGCTTGTTCCCCGCCTTGACCGCGACGTTGTCGTCGCCCGTGTTGATGTAACTGTGCGTGATCGTGACGTTCGTCGCGCTCATCGGATCGATGCCGTCCGTATTCCGCGCACGAGGATCGCGCGTATCGATGCGAATGCCCCATACGCTGAAGCCAATCCCACGATCGAACACGACGTGGAAGTTCGCCGAGTTCTTGAGCGTCACGTCATAGAGCACGGCGTCATTCGACTGCGTAAGCACGATCAGCCGCGGACAACTTTGACTGAGGTTCCTGACCTTGGCGTCCTGCGCCAGATCCCACCACGAGACGTCTTTGCCGAGCAGCTTCGCCCATCCGCGGCCGTCGATCGTCCCCGGTCCCATGATGGCGACCCCACTCGCCTTGTTGGATGAGATGAGCGGCTTGCACCCGTGGCCCTTTTCGTCCACGGTGCCGCACCGTCCGTCCATGTCGTAGACCTTCGGATCACGCGAGCCGAAGACGATGGCGTTTGTATCGACGACCAGCGTCACCCCCGCCTTGAGCGTCACCGGGCCAGTGAGGAACGCTCGCGCGCCGCCAACGGCTTTGAGGACGACGGCTCGGCCGCGACCGCATCCGTCGATCGCGCTTTGAATGCGCTGCGTGTCGAGCTTCCGTTCGTCCTGCTCGGCGAGCGTCGTATCGGCGACGGGCGTCAGTTCCGCCGTCAACACGGTGCACGCCGCCGGACGCTTCGGCTCGGTGACGTTACGAGCGTCCTGCGCGCCGAGCGACGACGCGACGAGAATGACCGCCAAGGCCGACCGGCAACTCATGGCGACTGCACCTCGAGGAAGGTCTTGATCGGCGTCGACAGCCGCTGAGCGAACTGGTCGAGATAGTTCCACCACTCGCGGACGTCGCGGAAATCGCCGCTGTCCGTCCAGCCCGCACCGATCCAGTAGTTCACCGGTTCACCGGGTTTGATGTGCGACACGAGGAAGTAGTGATCGTCGTTCTCCCGCCATTCGGACACCGCGTCGCGCGGAATCAGCACCGCGGTTCCCAGATCCCCGTGACCGCCGTCCTTCGGGACGACCGGTCCCCACATCGACAACCAGGCCCAAGGCCTCGCCTTGCTCTCCGAACCGACGACGCTCGGCCGCTTCACGAGCCCGGTCACCCACGGCAAATCGTTCACCGGCGATTCCGATCGAAAGATGCTCGTGACGTGGTTCAAGTTCTGTCCCGCGTCGAGCGCGATGCGCTTCGTCTCCGTCACGCGCGGTCCGCTGCCCGCGTCCCACGGCTGATACTGCAGCTCGAAGATCGCGCGGATCGGGCCGTTGGCAATGATCTTCCACGACTTGAAGTTCCAGGCACGATACATCTTACCGTCCCGCCAAATCGCCGTGCCCCCCGCGCCGAGCGTCTGGCCGACGTCGAAGAAATCGGCGCCCTCACCGGTATCGCGATGGTACTCGTCGTGTCCCTTCGCGTACCACTTCTCGACGATCGGCGTGCGAACGCGCTTGACCCACACGTCGACGCCGCTGCTCAACAGCGAGTCGACTTTCCAGAGCCCTTGCCCGTAGATGCGGAACGCGATGCGGTCGTTCTCCCAGGCGACGTCGTCGCGCGGATCCTGGTGCGACGCGTACACTCGAACTTTGTCCGGCTTCGACGGCGCGGCTGCCTCGATCATGAAGCGCTTCACGTCATTGGGCGAGAACGTCGATTGAAAGATCAGCTCGTCCATCGTCCCGTCGCCGTCGTTGTCAACGACCTGCGACACGACCGCTCGTCCCGACGCGACGTCACGCACCCGGACGAGCGTCGGCGTGGCATTCGGCAGCTTTGCCTTGACGTCGCTCCAGGCGAGTCCAATCGTCTCGTCCGTTCGCGTGAGCGCGAGCGCATTCTCGGCTCGGACGACGAAGGAACCCTGCGCGGCTAACACGACCGGAGTCGCCAGCGCGGCGACCGCGGCACGAATCATCTTCATCGCAAATCTCCCATGGCGACTTGCTGCATGTCGGTGTAGTCCCGGTTCTCCCCGCCCATCGCCCAGCAGAACGTGTAGGCCGATGTCCCGCACCCCGAATGAATCGACCACGGCGGCGATAGCACTACTTCTTCGTTTCGGACGATGAGGTGCCGAGTCTCGTTGGGGTCACCCATCAGGTGGACGACGACACCGTCATCCGGAACGTCGAAATACAGATAGACCTCCGTGCGGCGGAAATGCGAATGCGCCGGCATCGTATTCCACACGCTTCCCGACGCGAGCTGCGTCACGCCCATCACGAGCTGCGCGCTTTGGACACCGTCGGCGTGGATGTACTTGGCGATCTTGCGCGCATTTGCCCGATCCGGGCTGCCGATCGGACTGCCTGTCACCGACGCACCGCTGACGCAGGTGGTCGGATGCGACGCGTGCGCCGGGTAGCTGATCAGATAGAACTTGGCCGTCTGGTCGGTGCTGTCGCTCTCGAAGCGAACATCCCGGCTGCCGCGGCCCACGTAGAGGACATCAAGCTTGTCGAGATGATAGCGCTGTCCATCGACCGACACGCTGCCCGGGGCGCCGATGTTGAGCACGCCCAGCTCGCGTCGCGCCAGGAAGTATTCCGCGGCCAATGACTCCAGCGCGGCAAGCGCCAGCGTGTCGCAACACGGGACCGCCCCGCCCAGTACAACCCGGTCCAGATCGATGTGACGCAGCGTGATCGTATCGGGCTTGAACAAGCCCTGCACGAGAAAAGCGTCACGAAGCTCCTGCGTCGAGAGCGAACGCGCGCGAATCGAGTCGGGAAGAAGTTGCATGGAGGGGCTCGTATTACCGCGCCATCCAGCCGCCGTCGACGAGCAGGATGTGGCCGTTGACGTAGTTGCTCGCCGCCGACGCCAGAAATACTGCCGCGCCGGCCAGCTCGCTGGGATCGCCCCAGCGGCCCGCGGGGATTCGCGACGTGATCTCGGCGAAGCGCGTCGTGTCGTCGCGCAGCCGCTGTGTATTGTCGGTCGAGAAATAACCGGGAGCGATCGCGTTCACCTGCACGTTATGCCGTGCCCATTCGTTGGCGAGGGCCTTCGTGAGGCCCGCGACCGCATGCTTGCTCGCCGTGTATGCCGGCACCGTGATCCCGCCGCTGAACGACAGCACCGACGCGATGTTGACGATCTTCCCCGAACGGCGTTCGACCATGCCGCGGCCGAAGTACTGCGACAGAAACCACACCGAATCGAGATTCGTGTTGATGATGCGATCCCACTCGCCTTCCGAATAGTCGACGGCCGGCTGCCGCGCGATCGTTCCGCCATTGTTGATCAGAATGTCGATCGCGCCGGCCTGGCGCTGGGCGTCTTCGGCCATGCGCCGCACGGCTTGCCGGTCGGCGAGGTCGGCGCTGGTCGTCCACGCCGTGCGACCTAACGACTGGACGGACTTCGCCGTGTCGTCGGCGCCGCCCTGGTTGGAGCTCGCACAAACGACGTCGGCGCCGGCCTCGGCGAGCGCGATCGCCATTGCCCTGCCCAAGCCACGACTCGCCCCGGTGACGAGCGCGCGCTTCCCCTCGAGCGAGAATTGATCGAGCACGCTCATCGTCCGAGCTCCACCGCGGCAAGAAGAAACGCGCCGACACCCTTGTAATCGTCGTCGACGACCGGCTCGGAGACGTAGTACTCGTAATTGACGCCGCGGACCGGCTCACCGCCGAGCCCCGCGACCTTACAGATGTGGGTGATCGAGACGGTGCCGTCCTGGTTTGTTCGGACGAAGTTGGCGACCATCCCGTCGAACGCGCGATCGGCGCGCGCGCGAAAGCTCGCCGGAAGAACACCGACGCGAGCACCCTTTGCGAACGCGTACGTGAACATCGACGAGGCCGACGCCTCGAGATAGTTGTGCTCGCGATTCGGCTGGTCGAGGACTTGCCACCAGACGCCGCTCACCGGATCCTGCACCTCGGCCACGGCGCTCGCGAGCTGCTGCGTGATTCGTATGAGCTCGGGTCGGTCGGGATGCGTCTTCGGCAAATCGTCGAGCACATCGAGCGCGGCCATCAAGTACCAGCCGACGGCGCGTCCCCAGAATACTCGCGAGACACCCGTCTTGGGGTCGGCCCACGTCTGCGAACGCGTCGCGTCCCAGCCGTGGTAGAAAAGTCCCGTCGCCGGATCGCGCAGATGACGCGCGGCGAGGAGGAACTGTCGCGCCACGTCGCCGACCGCCGACGTATCGTTGTGCCGAACGGCGTAGCGGATGTAGAACGGCTCGGCCATGTACAGACCGTCGAGCCACATCTGCTGCGGATAGATCTTCTTGTGCCAGAACCCGCCTTCCGACGTGCGCGGATGCGTGCGCAACTGCTCTCGCAGCCGGTCGGCCGCGCGCGCGTACCGTGGGTCTTTCGTTCGATCAGACAATCCGAACAGCACTCGGCCTTCGTTGATCTGATCGAGGTTGTATTCGTCGGCCGCATAAGTCGCGATCTCGCCGTTGGGCTTGACCAGCGAGTCGATGCTGCGCTTTACGTACGCGCTGTACTGCGGCTCCCCGGTCGCGGCGCCCAATCGCTCGAGACCGAGGAGCATCAGGCCGGCGGTGTAGTCCCATTTGTCGTAGACGGCGGATGGGTTCCGTTGCATCACCGATTTGGCGACGCGCGCCGACCACGCCCCGCTGGACTGCGACAGCGCCGGCGTGACGCCGATCGTCGAGAGCAGCGCGACGTGCGCGAGCCTCACGAGACTTCGACTCCGTTGATCTTCGTCCGCACGAACTTCACGTCGTTGGCGTTCTCGATCACGTTGCCTTTGTCGACGTTGTCGAACTGGCAGTCGATTACCCGCACGTGGTCGATCGGCGCATTGGGGAAGCCGCGCAGAAAGAGTCCGTACGGACTCTTGCGGCTCCTCACGCGGAGGAGCTCGATGTCGCGCGCGACCGGAGTGAAGCTCCCCTTCGATCCTTCCTCATAGGTGAAATCGATCGACAGAATCGAATCGGCGACCTGTCCGACGATCACGTCTCTCATGTAAATGTCGCGAAGCAGCCCGCCCCGGCTCGCGTTGTTCTTCAGGCGCAGCGCGCGGTCGAGGCGAGGACTGTCCATCGTGCAATTGTACGCGAACACGTTCCAGCATCCGCCGGAGATCTCGCTGCCCACCGTGACGCCGCCGTGGCCGTCGTGCATGTTGCACATCCGGACGATGATGTTCTCACTCGGGACATTGATCCGGCGGCCGTCGGCGTTGCGGCCGGACTTGATCGCAATGCAGTCGTCGCCGGTATCGAAGGAGCAGCGCTCGATCAGCACGTCACGGCAGGATTCCGGATCGCAGCCATCGTTGTTCGGACCGTGGGTCGATATGCTCACCCCGCGCACCGTGACGTTCGAGCAGAGCACGGGGTGAATCTCCCACATCGGCGAGTTCACGATCCTCACGTTCTCGATCAGGACGTTGCGGCAGCGGTACGGCTGGATGAACTGCGGTCGGAAGTATGCGTCGGCGCCGAAGACTCGTCGTGCTACCGGAACGCCTTGCTCGGCCATCGCGAGCAGCCGCTGCCGCGCCGCGTTGTAGTTCGGCATTCCTTGCTTCCACCCGAACTCGGCGATGCCCTTCCACGGCCACCAGTACTCGTCGTTGGCCTGACCGTCGAGCGTTCCCTCGCCGCTCACGCCGACGTTCTCCTGCCCGAGCGCATAGATGAGCGGCGAGATGCCCATCAGCTCGGTCCCTTCGAAGCGGGTGAGAACGGTCGGTAGGTACTTGGACGGGTCGCGCGTGAACGCCAGCGTCGCGTCGCGCGCGATGTGCAGGTTCACGTTGCTCTTGAGGTGCACGGGTCCGGTCACCCACCGCCCCACGGAGACGACGACGCGGCCTCCGCCGGCGGCGCTGCACGCATCGATCGCACGACGAATGGCGTCCGTGTTGTCGAACGATGCGTTGTCGCGCGCCCCAAAGTGCGTGATGTCGAAATCGCGGTCGGGAAAGCGCGGCGGGCTGATGCGCGACTCGATCTCGGGAACGAGGTCCCATCCCTTGGCCGACGTCGGCGCCGGGTTGACGCGAGCCGCACGACGGCAGGCAAGGCCGCCGATCGGTGACGCGAGCGCCGCACCCGCGCCGAGTGTCCGCAGAAACTCTCGCCGGTTCGTCACGGTCGTGGGTGTGAGCGTGACCACTGCTCGAAGGTCGCGAGCGTGTGGGCTGGCGCTGCGGTGTACCAGCCGTAGCCCGAACGACGATCGGTGAGCGAGTTCCAATCGTACAGCTTGACGCCGTCCCTGTTCGCCATGATCACACGGTTGGTCCCGATCTCGTATAACCGCCCCCAGATCGGCGGCGCGTTGGGGTCGGCTCGCAATTCATAGTGTTCGTACGCCAGACCCTTGATCGACGAAGCCCGCAGCCAGTCGACGCCGGCGTAGACCGCGTCGACGAGACCGTTGGCCAGACCCGGGAACGACATCAGGAAATCGAGAATGCCGGCGCTTTCCAACGCGGTGCGCGACGTCAGCTCGTACGTGCGTGCGCTTACCGGCGCGAGAGTCAGCGGATCGTGCTGCTGCCCCCACGCCGCCCGCTTCCCGTTGTCGCGGACCTGCGCCGCGAAGATGCACGTCAGACCCTTGAAGAGCCCGATCGACGCCCGACTCTGTTGGGCCAATGTCGTGGCCGACAGCCGGCCCTCGTACGTGTCACGCAGCGTGGTGAGCGCGTGAACCGTGGCATCATCGTTGAAAGTCGCCGCGTCGTGGTAGCTGCCGGCAAGCGGAAAGACCTGCGGGAAGCAGCCGGTCGGCATCTGCGAGTCGAGCAAATAGTCGACACCGCGACGAATCGCCTCGGCGTACTTGGCGTTCGGACGCGCGCGATTGATCGCGTCGAGGAAGCGGATCTCCTCCGTTGTCGATCCGTTGTCGATGGTCGATATGTATTCCCAGTCCGCGCTCTCACCGTAGTAGCTCTCGCCCGTCCGACGCGGCCGCGCGAACTCGACGTGCTTCGACCAGCCCCCGTTCGGCGCCTGGAAGCTGAGGATCGCCTCGGCCATCGCCCTCGCCGAGTCCGATGCGAACCACCGCGGCGTCATCCACGGCTCGACCGAAAAGGCGTGGACGTATGGCGCCCGCGTCATTGCGTGCTTGCCGACGGCTCGCAGCTCGGCATTCATGGCCGCCGTGTCGCGCGCGTAGAGCTCGCGCGACCGCGCGATGTACGCCAGCCACAGCGGCCGCTCGACCGGAGACACCAGTCGCTCGATCCGCGACGTCGCCAAATACTGGATCGTGTCCGCCGCGGGCCGATAGCCCGGCAGCTTCCGAATCGAGTCCATCGGATTCGGATTCTGCGACGCGCCCATGGCCGGAAACGCGACGACGATCGCCGCGGCGCGCCGCCAGATCACACCAGCTCTCCCTTCGTCAGCTCGGCGCGCTCCAACTTCGGCGACAGCAAGTGAATGACGACGAGCGCCGATACGTACGCGAAGCCGCAGACGAGAAAGACCGGCGTATAATTGCTGCCGTTGCGCTGCAGGACCCAACCGGTCGCCCGTTGAAACAGAAAGCCGCCCATCGCACCCATGAAGCCGCCGATGCCGACCACCGATCCAACGGCGTACCGCGGGAACATGTCGCTGGCCAGCGTGAAGATGTTCGCCGACCACCACTGGTGCGCCGCCGCGGCCACGCCGACGATCACCACCGCCGTCCACATGCTCGGCGTATAGGGCGCGAACACCGTCGGGAGGATGAGAAGCGCGGCGATGAGCATCGTCGTCTTGCGCCCCGCGTTCACGTTCCATCCGCGCTTGATCAACGCGCCGGACAACCACCCGCCGAAAACCGAACCGACGTCGGCCAGTACGTAGATCACAATCAGTGGCGCCGCGACGTTCGCGAGCTTGATGCCGAACTTCGTGTCGAGGAATTTCGGCAGCCAATAGAGATAGAACCACCAGATCGGGTCGGTCATCAGCTTGCCGATCGCGAACGCCCACGTCTGGCGATATCCCAGGAGACGCGTCCATTTCACAGGCCGCGAAGGCTCGTCGGCGTCGCTGCAGATGTGCGCCAGCTCCGCCTCGCCGCACTTCGGATGCTCTTGCGGCGGCCGATAGATCGCCAGCCAGAACGCCAACCAGATGAACCCGATCGCGCCCGTCGTGACGAACGCCGCGCGCCAACCCCACGTCAGCGTGATCCAGGGGACGAGAATCGGCGTGATGATCGCCCCGACATTGGATCCCGCGTTGAAGATCCCCGTCGCCAACGCCCGCTCGCGCGACGGGAACCATTCGGCCACCGTCTTGATCGACGCCGGGAAATTGCCCGACTCGCCGAAGCCAAGCGCGAAGCGCGCCGCGCTGAAGCCGGCGGTCGTCCTGGCCAGAGCGGTCGACATCGCCGAAACGCTCCAGATGACGACCGACGCCGCAAACCCACGCCGCGTTCCGATGCGATCCATCACCCGGCCGGCGATGAGCAGCCCGAACGCGTACGAGATGGTGAACCACGAAACGACGTCGGCAAACTGCTGCTCGTTCCACGCCATGTCCCGCGACAGCGTCGGCCCGAGAATGCCGAGGACCTGTCGGTCGATGTAGTTGATCGTCGTCGCGAAGAACAGCAGCGCGCAGATCGTCCAGCGGTAGTGGCCGATCTTGCCCAGCGCCCCCGATGCGGCGAGCTCCGTCGCGCCGGCCGCCGCCGGCTTCGTCGTGATCGCCATACTATCGCTGCACCCGACCGCTCGCGTCGCCGGCCATGAGAGCCTCCACTTCGCTCACGCTCACGCGGTTGATGTCGCCAAGAATCGAGTGCTTGAGGCAAGATGCCGCCGTCGCGAACTCGAGCGCGCGCTGATCGTCCTTGTACGCGCGCATCCCGTAGATCAGTCCCGCCGCGAACGAATCGCCGCCGCCGACGCGATCGACGATGTCGGTGATGTCGTAGTGACGGCTGGTCAGAAACTGCTTGCGGTTGTGGAGCACCGCGGCCCATCCGTTGTGGTCGGCGCTGTGGCTCTCGCGTAGCGTGATCACCTGCTTCTCGAGGTTGGGGAACTCGTTCAACACCCGTTCGGCGAGCGCGGCGTACTGCGCGTGCTCCAATTCCCCCGACTCGACTTTGACGTCCACCTCGATGCCGAGCGCCTTCTGGCAGTCCTCTTCGTTGGCAATGCCGACCGTCGCCTGGCTGACGAGCTTTCGCATCACGTCCGGGGCCTTCTTGCCGTATTTCCAGAGGTTCTTTCTATAGTTGTAATCGCAAGAGACGGTGAGCTGTCGCTCCCGCGCCGCCATCGCCGCGGCGATCGACACCTCCGCCGCGCTCGCGCTGATCGCCGGCGTGACTCCGCTGATGTGGAACCAGTCCGCTCCGGCGAACACCGCATCCCAATCGAAATCGCCCGCCTTGGCGGTCGAGATCGATGAGCCGGCGCGATCATACGTGACCCGCGACGGGCGTTGATTGGCGCCGTTCTCCAGGAAATACAGGCCGAGCCGCTCGCCTTGTCGCGTGATGCAGGATGTGTCGATGCCGAAGCCGCGCAGCGTCGCCAGACACGAGTCGCCGATGCTGTTGGCGGGGATCGCCGACACGAATCGCGCGTCGACTCCGAACTGTGCCAGCGACGCCGCGACGTTCGCCTCCGCGCCGCCGAAGGTCGCTTCCAACATCGGCGATTGAAACAATCGCTCGAAGCCGGGCGATTTGAGACGCAACATCACCTCGCCGAGCGTGACGACACACGTCATACGGTAGCCCCGACCCCCGCGGCGACGGCAACGCCGCCGCGCGCAATCTCCGTCGCGCGCGCGGCCGCGTCGCGAATTCGACTGAATTGCTTGGCCGCGATCCAGTCGGCTGGCGCCATCCACGATCCACCACAAGCGACGACACGCTTGAACGCGAGATACTTCGCGACGTTCTCGGCGTTGATGCCGCCCGTCGGCATGAAGCTCACGTCGACGTACGGGGCAGCAATGGCCTTGAGATAGTCCAACCCGCCGGACTGCTCGGCCGGAAAGAACTTGAGCGTGGTCAGCCCCCGCTCGAGCGCCGCTTCTACCTCGGTTGGCGTCGCGATGCCCGGGAAAACCGGGATCTCGTGCTCGACGCAATACTCAACCATGCCCGGTCCGAAACCCGGCGCGACGATGAACTGCGCGCCGGCCTCACGCGCTCGCTTTGCCTGCTCCGGGGTGAGCACCGTCCCCGCCCCGACGAACATGTCCGGCACTTCCGACGTGATTCGTCGCAGCGCGTCCGGCGCGCGGGGCGTGCGGAAGGTGATCTCCGCGCAGGCGAGCCCACCGTCCATAAGGGCCCGCGCCAACGGAATCGCGTCGTCGGGATCGTCGATCGTGATCACCGGGACGATGCGCACGGCACGCAGCCGCGCCAACACGTCACCATGGGATGGGAAGTCGGTCATTTCAGATGGACGTTGAGACGCCGAGATGCTGCTCGAGCGCCGGCCGCATGCCGTACTCGACGATCCGCAGCAAATTGTCACTCACCAGATCACACCAACCGCGCACCTTTGATAGGTCGGTCCCCCACATGGTCGAGTCGGCGCAGACCGATCGAGCGAATTCGCGCAGCGCCGACTCAGCGCCATGCTCCACACGCGTCCAGGCCTCACGAATCCGGTCGCCCTCGCGATCGTCTGGCACAGGCAAACCGGCCGCGCGTCGCTCAACCTGAATCTCACCGCGCATGAACGCCAGATACGCCGCGAAGCCGAACGCCAACGACTCGGGAGCCTGCCCGATTCGCTGCGCGTATTGCACGATCGACGGCACGACGCGGACTCGCATCTTGGTCGTTGCGTGGAGCGTGATGTCGATCAGCGCGTGACGGATGTACGGATTGGCGAACCGTTGCAGCACGTCGCGCGCGAACGGCTCGGCATCCGGGACATCGAGGCTCGGCACGATCTCGTCGAGGATCGCGCGTCGCATGAACTGGCCGACGAGCACGTCGTCCGTCGCCTCGTGCACGGTTTCCAGTCCGGCGAGCAGCGCGACGGGCACGGCGATCGTGTGACCGCCGTTGAGGACCCGAACCTTGCGCTCGCGATAGGGCCGAATGTCCGGGGCGACGACGATTCGGGCGTCGTCTCCGAACCCCAGGCGCGCCCGAAACGCTTCGTCGCCCTGGATCGCGAACAACGCATAGCTCTCGCACGCCGTGATCATGCCGTCGCGATAGCCGAGCGTGCGCCCGATCCGCTCGGATTCCTCCCTCGGAAGCGCGCCGGGAACGATCCGATCCACGAGCGTGTTACGAAAGTCGACGGCGGCGGTAAGCCAGTCTCCAAACCGATCGCCCAACCTCCACTTCCGCGCGAGCTGGTGAACGATCGTGCGCAGCGTCGTTCCGTTGTCTTCAATCAGCTCGCACGGAAGCACGATGATTCCGCGGGCGACGTCAAAATCAAAATGGACGGCGCGCTCGTGCAGGAAACGAGTCAGCTTGCCGGGGAACGAGCGCGGCGGCTTGGCGTCGAACGAATCCGTGTCGTCGAGTGCGATGCCGACTTCGGTCGTGTTGGAGATCGCGACGCGAAGCGCCGGATCGCGCGCCAGGGCGAGTACCGCGTCCCAATCGTCGCTGGCCGACAGTGCGCGGCTGATCGACGAGATGACGCGATACCGCCGCCGCGCTTCGCCGCGGTCGAGCCCCTGAATCGCGAGCGTGAACAATCCGTCCTGTTCATTGAGGACGGCGTCGCGCGAGCTGCCGGTCGACGACACGGCGACAATCGAGCCGCCAAAGGCGCCGCGCCGATTCGCGTCGTCGATGAAGTAGTCGGCAAAGCCGCGCAGGAACGCGCCCGTCCCGAACTGCACGACGGTCTCGGGGAGCGCGAGAATCGATGAAGGCGGGAGCTCGACGTCCGCGTCGGCGGCGAATGCCGGCGATGAAACCACCTCGCGCGACAACCTCGGCCGAGCGGCACTCACAACGTCACTCCTTCCTTCCAAATCGCGATCTCTCGATAGCCGTTCTTCTCATTGTTCGCGAGCCGCTCGCCCGACGCCACGGCGAGGATGAGCGCGAACAGATCATCCTCGAGCTGCGCCATCGGCTTCGTGCCGTCGAGCAGCTCGCCGGCGTTGAAGTCGATCCAGTGCGGCTTGCGCGTCGCGATATCGGTGTTCGACGACACTTTAATCGTCGGCACCGGGAAGCCGAGTGGCGTTCCCCGTCCCGTCGTGAACAGAAGAACGGTTGCGCCGCTCACGACCATCGCGGTCGACGACACACCGTCGTTCCCCGGCGACTCGAGCAGCGACAACCCCGCGCCATTCAATGCCTGCCCGTACCGCAAAACGCGCGACACCGGCGCGCGTCCGCCCTTCTGGATCGCGCCGAGCGATTTCTCTTCGAGCGTCGTCAGCCCGCCTGCCTTGTTCCCTGGCGACGGATTCTCGAACACGGGCTGATGGTGGCGAAGAAAGTACTCCTTGAAGTCATTCACCATCTGCACGACGTCGCCGAACACCGCTGCGCTCGTCGCGCGACTCATGAGCTGCCGCTCGGCGCCGAACATCTCGGGTACTTCCGTCAACAGAACACTGCCGCCGAGCGACGTCAGCCGATCGGCGATGCGCCCGAGCAGCGCGTTTGCCGTGATGCCGCTGAAACCATCGGAGCCTCCGCACTTGTGTCCCAGCACGAGGTCGGACGCCGGGCACGCCACGCGTCGGTCCTGAGATACCCGCTCGACGAGCCGCGCGACGGCGCCGGTTCCCTCCTCCAGCTCGTCGATCACATCCTGGGTGTTGAAGAACGCGATCCGGCTCGCGTCGACGTCGCCGGCGAGGCGCATCAACTCGTTCAGCTGATTGTTCTCGCAGCCGAGGCCGAGAATCAGCACACCGCCCGCGTTGGGATGACGAATCAGGCCCGCGAGCACCGCTTGCGTGTTCTGGAGATCGTCCCCGAGCTGGCTACATCCGTACGGATGCGCGAAGGCGTGAATTCCGTCGACCTGTCCCGCGTACCGCTCGGCCGCCTGCTTCGCGATGCGCTCGGCGGCATGATTCACGCAGCCGACGGTGTTGAGCACCCACAGTTCGTTGCGCGTTCCAACCTTGCCGTTCGTCCGCCGATATCCCATGAACGTCGGAATCGTGCCACCGCGACCCGCCGCATTCTCATGGAGGGCTGACCCCATTTCGAGTTTGCTCATGGGCGAGTACTGATACTCCAGCGTACCGGCCAGCGATGTTCGGAGGTTGTGCGAGTGAACCCAGTCACCCGCGGCGATCGGAGCGCTGGCGAGCCCGATTGGAACTCCGTACTTGATGACCGCTTGTTCGGGCTCGAGACCGGCGAGCGCGATCTTGTGTCCAACCGGAATCTCTTGCCGCGCGGTCACGTCGTCACCGGCAATGCTGATCCTCTCTCCTGCCGCGATCAGGCGCAGCGCGACGGCGACGTTGTCGCCATCCGCGATCCGGATCGCCGCCGGTCGACTCACCGTCCCGCTCCGGCCACCTTGGTATCGGCGATCGGCGAGTAGCTCGCGACGACGCCGAAGCGATACGTATCCCGCGCCAGCTCGTAGGCGAGCGCGCGAGCCATCGCACGCGCGTCGTCGAGGTCGATGACATGCCGCGCCACCAACCCGGCGAGCCAGTTCGCGTCCACGCGACGCGACAGATCGTGGCGCGCCGGAATGGAGCAGAAGGCTCGCGTGTCGTCGTTGAAACCGGCGGTGTTGTGAATGCCGGCGGTCTCCGTGACTTGCTGCCGAAAACGCGTCATCCCCTCGATCGAGTCATTGAACCACCAGGGCGGACCGAGGCGCACCGCGGGATAGTGTCCGGCCAGCGGCGCAAGCTCGCGCGTGTACGTCGTCTCGTCGAGTGTAAAGAGAACGAGCGTCAGACGGGGATCGTTGCCGTACGCGTTGAGGAGCGCCGAAAGGTTGCGCGTGTACTCCGTCGCGACGGGAATGTCCGCGCCCATATCCGCGCCGAAGCGCGCGTAGACGGCCGGGTTGTGATCGCGCAGCGCGCCCGGATGCAGCTGCATCACGAGTCCGTCCTCCGTCGACAGGCGCGCCATCTCCATCAGCATGTGCGCTTCGAACAAGCGCTGATCCTGCGGCGTCGCCGAGCGCGTCGTCCCGCGCGCGAAGATCGCGTCGAGCTCGTGCGGTGCTAACCGTGCCGTATACGGCTCGACGACGGCATGATCCGTCGCCGTCCCGCCGAGCGACTTGAAGTACAACCGTCGTTCCGCGAGCGCCGCGACGAACGCCTCGGCACTGTCGATCGACCGACCCGACGCCTTCGACAGCGCGGCCAGCTCATCGCGCCAATGCGGTGAGGCGACGCGGAACAGCGCGTCCGGCCGGAAGGTCGGCACGACCCGCGCCCCCCAGCCGGAGTCACGGATCATACGATGGTGCGAGAGGGCGTCCGTCGCCTTGTCGGTCGTCGCCAACACTTCGATGTTGAACCGATCGAACAGCGCGCGCGGCCTGAACTCGGGCGACGCCAGCCGCTCGGCGATCTGATCGTAGACGAATTGCGCCGAGCGCCCGTCGAGCTTGACGCGAACCTCGAACAGATCGTGCAGCTCGTGGTCGAGCCAGACGCCGGTGGGCGTGCCGCGGAAGAGGTAGTAGTTATCGGCGAATCGCTGCCAGATTGCCCGCGGATCAGTCTCGACGACGGTGCCGTCGCGCGCCGGAATACCCAACGACTCCATCGACACACCGCGTGAGTACAGCATCCGGAAGATGTAGTGATCCGGAGTGATCAACAGCGCGGTTGGCTCGGGGAATGGCGTATTCTCGTTGAGCAGCGCGGGATCGACATGACCGTGCGGGCAGACCAGCGGCAACTCGCGCGTCTCGTCGTAAAGCGCGCGTGCGACGTTCCGAATCGACGGGTCGGAATCGAAGAACCGATCCTGGTGCAGGACCAGCGGCTGGAAGTTTCCGCGCTTCAAGGTGCGAGTTAAGTGAGGGAAATCCGTCGGCCCTTGCCCCCCCGACGGATTTGTTCAAATTACGAACAATATCGCGGTCGCGTAATACCCGGTTGCCACCAGCCTATGGTCGGCGGCCGCGAACGGTTGAGCTTCCAATTCCGTAAGTCACACAACGACAACGCATTTTGATGCGGAAGATCAACACCCGCAACTTCGTTCGCGCCACCCGGGGGACCGCCCGCGAGATCAATCGGCGGATCATCCTGAACCTCGTTCGCGAACACCAGCCCATCTCCAGGGCCGATCTCGCGCGACGCATGCGCATCGGCCGCGGCATGGTCACCTCGCTCGTCGCCGAGCTCCTGGACGACGGCTCTATATATGAAGGCAGCACCGCCGAGGCCCCGCGGGGCCGCAAGCCGATGATGCTGTTCGTGCGCACCCATGACCGGCTCGCGATCGCCGTCGACGTACGCTTCAGCCGCACGTATCTGATGCTGAGCGATTTTAGCGGAAAGCCGATCGCGCTCGAGGAGTTCGAGACAATTCCCGACCCTGCCGCGCTCGTTGCCGGCCTCGCCCGGCGCATTCAGAAATTACTCAAGGGTCGCGACGCAAAGTTGAAGGTCAACGGTATCGGCCTTGTCGTCCCCGGAATGGTGGACGCGACGAGCGGCCGTATTCTCAATGCGCCGCAACTCGGCTGGCGCGATGTCGACGTGCGCGACGCACTCGAAAAAGCGACCGGCCTCTCCGTCCACGTCGAAAACGCGCCGATCGCCTGTGCCCTCGCGCAAATGTGGCTCGGCGACGGCGACACCGAGACGCCGCGCGACTTCGTGTATCTCACCGTCGGCGACGGCGTCGGAACGGGCATCGTCGTGAACGGCGAAGTCGTGCGCGGCCATGACAACACCGCCGGCGAGTTCGGGCACGTGCCGCTCAACCCGAGAGGACCGGAATGTCTCTGCGGCGCGCGCGGCTGCCTCGAGGCCTACGCGTCCAATCTCGCGACGCTGTCCCGCTACTTGGGCCACGAGTTCTCGCCGACCGAGACACGCCGCCTCTTGCAGGAATCCGGGCTCACGATCCTCGACGTCATCGCGCGGGCACACGCCGGAGAGCAGCGCGCTCTCGACGCGATCGACGAGACCGCGACGCGACTCGGCGAGGGCCTGGCGATCGTGATCAACACGCTCAACCCGTCGCGGATCTACGTCGGTGGCGAGATCACCGAGCTCTGGGACCGCGTCGAGCCAGTGATGCGCCACAAAATCCGAGAGCGAGCGCTCACCGCGAAGGCCGCCGAGACGCCGTTGGTTCCCGAGCCGGCCAGCTCGTATCCGCGATTGAGAGGCGCGACGGCAATCGTGGCCGCGCCGGTCTACGCGGCGCCGCAGGTGGCTTAGCGGGCGGCCTTCGCTTCGGGTTCTCTATCCGCGATTTGTCAGAAAGTTGTACCCGCGCTTGCCACGCCGCCGCGGCGACCGGCAACGTTCCCGCGTGATCGATCGACCGCGTACACCCGGTGCATTCCTGTTCATCGCGATCCTGGTCGCCGCCCAATTCGTGCGGCCGGCGGATGTCTCGACCGCACGTCCGCCCGCGATTCAGCCGGAATCGACCTGGCAAGACCACGACCGCGCCGCGCGCGCCGCGGCTGCCAAGGGCGATTGGAAGACATTCCGCGATCACTATCTCCGAATCGAGACAATCCTGCGCGGTCACGCGGCCGTGGTCCTCGCTCTCGCGCGCGCCGAATCACGGATCGGTGATACCGCCGCCGCGTTTGGCTACCTCCGCCGCTACGCCGCGATGGGTCTCGCCCGTGACATCTCGGCCGATTCGGGCTTTTTGAATCTCCACGGCTCGCCATCGTGGGCCGACTACCAGCGACGGGTCGCCGATAACCTGCCAGCGATTCCCTTCGCCGGCGTCGTCGCGACCCTTCCCGATTCCGATTTCCTCGCCGAAGACGTTGTCTGGGACAAGCCGCGACGGCGCTTTCTCGTCTCGAGCATTCGGTACGGACGCATCGTTGCCGTGAGCCGAAACGGGAAGCCGACGGAGTTCGCGCGCACCGATGACGGCTTTGGCATGCTCGGTCTTTCGATCGACGAACGCCGCGGCCTTCTCTGGGCATCGGCCGAAGCGATGCCACAATCGAAGACGTATAAATCGAGCGACGCCGGCCGGTCGATGCTGCTGCGCTACGATCTCTCGAGCGGACGCCTGCTCCGGCGCTACGATCTTCCTCGCGACTCGGCGGGCCACGAGCCCGGCGACATCGTCGTCGGCGCGAACGGAGACGTCTACGCGTCGGACGGTCGCGCGGGACAGATCTGGGTGGTACGCGCGTCGAACGACTCACTGAGTCTTCTCGTGAGTCGTGGGCTCGTCTCGCCGCAGGGCGCCGCCCCGACGCCTGACGGCAAGCGACTCCTCGTCGCCGACTACAGTCGCGGGATCGCCTCGGTGGACGCGAAGACGGGTGTGATGACCTGGATTCCACACCCCTCTACCACCGCCGCATCCGGAATTGATGGGATGCGCATGGACCACGGCGCGCTGATCGCCCACCAAAACGGCGTAACGCCGAACCGCGTCATTCGACTCTCGCTCGACCCGTCGATGACACGAGTGACGGGATGGAGCATCGTCGCGCGCGACACGCTGCGCATTCCATCGGTGACGCACGGAGTCATCGTCGGCGACACCCTCTTCTCGATCGCGAACAGCGGCTGGGATGCATTCAGCGATGATGGAACGCTGCGCCCGAACGCGGCCTTGAGCGCGCCGCGGCTGGTGGCCATTCCGCTTCGCAATTGACCGTTCACTCGCGGCACCGCACCTTCTCCCATCCTCAACCGCGGTTACGACCATGTCCTACGTCTCGAGCGTCGGACGTACGCTCTGCCTCGCCGTCGCCCTGTCGGCGTTCGCCAACGCGCAGCAGCCTCGCCGCCTCAAGGTCTTCATCTCCGTCGACATGGAGGGCCTCGCCGGCGTCGTCTCTGGCGACGACGTGAATCCGACAAAGCCCGACTATCCGCACTTCCGCGCGATCATGGCCGGCGAAACCAACGCGGCCATCGAAGGCGCGTTTGCCGCCGGAGCGACCGAGATCGTCGTGCGCGACGGGCACGGCGACAAGCGCAACCTGGTGCCCTCCGACGTCGACGCGCGCGTTCGGCTGTTGCGCGGCGCCAGCTCCGGTCCCAAGAACATGATGGAAGGGATCGACTCGACCTTCGACGCAGTCGTCTTCGTCGGCTATCACGCGAAAGCCGGAACGCCGAACGCGATTCTCGAGCACACATCGACCGGCAACGTCGTCGACGTCTCGATCAATGGCGTGTCGTTGCCCGAGGGCGGCTACAACGCGCTCGTCGCTGGCCTCTATGGCGTGCCCGTTGTCTTCGCCGCGGGCGACCGTGCGCTGGTCGACCAGATTCGCGGTCTGCTCGGCCCCATCGGCGCCGTCGCCGTCAAAGAGGAGATCGGCGGCGACGCGTCGCTCGGCGTCTCGCCGAAGACGGCCGAGCAGCAGATCCGCGGCGGCGTCGAGCAGGCGATCCGCAATCGGGCCAAAGCCAAGGTCTACCGGCTCTCGCCACCGTACACCATGGTCCTCAAGGTCAAGCAAGAACGTCCGCTCTTCCCGGGAGCGCAAAGAGTTCGTGACGGTGAGTTCACCTTCACGAGCCCCGACTTGCTCGCCGTGCTGTCCGCCTTCAACGCGATGAAGTGAGCGACCCGCTACTTACTTCGCCTTCGCTCCAGTCCACTTGTAGACGACGCCGCCGCGCATCACGAACACGACGCGGCGAACCGCGGTGATGTCGGTCAGCGGATCACCGTCCAGCGCGATGATGTCCGCCTCGAGCCCTGGCGCGAGCGCGCCGAGCTTGCCGCCCATCCCGATCGCGTCGGCGGCGAGCGCGTTGGCCGACACGAGCGCCGCCATCGGTGCCTGACCACAGTGCTCGACTCGGCCGATGAATTCCTCGGCGTTGCGCCCGTGTGCGCCCGCCGTGGCGTCAGTTGAGAACACGACCTTCGCGCCCGACTTCACCGCCATCGCGCAAATCACGAAATCGAGCGGTAGATCGCGCTCCATGATCTGCATGCCTTCTTCGGTCATGCCGCTCGCCAGGTACCGCCCTTTGTTCGCCAAATAATTCTGAACGACGAGCCCCACCTGTGGGCCGAGGAACGCCCCGGCCTTCACCGCGGCTTCGATGTCCGCTTGTGTGCCGTACGTCGCGTGCTCGATCTGCCGGCAGCCGGCCCGCGCCGCGGCGCTCGTCTGCGAGCGATAGGCGTGCACCATCGTGCGAAGCCCAAGCGCCGCCGCCTCGCTACAGAGCGCGCGTAGCTGTTCCTCGGTAAACGTCGGTCCCGCGCCCACACGTTGACTCTTCGAGGCAAAGATCTTGATCAGGTCCGCGCCCTGTTCCTTTCGCCGTCTCACCAACGCACGCAGTGAGTCGGCGGACAGCGTGCTGTCGCCCTGAATGGGTGAGAGGGACGTCAGTACGCGCGGCCCCGGGAACCCTCGATCGCGAATCATATCGCGAATCGGCGCCTCACTCAGCGCCCCGACCGACTGGATCGTCGTGAAGCCCGCCATTCACGACTTCCACGCGTTGTCGGCGATCTCGAGCGACGCCTCGGCGGCCGGCTCGCTCCGCCCCGCAACGTTGCCGTTCCGATCGAAATGCGATTCGAGATGGACGTGCGTGTCGATCCAACCGGGGAGCACCGTGTACCCGC
>DATLPC010000056.1:0-5071 GCA_035535975.1 Gemmatimonadaceae bacterium
CACGGGCGCCGCCGGGAAATCCCAATCCCAGAGGTCGTGGCGCACACCCTGGAAATGCCAGATGCGCTTCCCCGTGCGCGCGTCGAGCGCGAGGATCGTGTTGGCGAAGAGATTGTCGCCGATCCGATTGCCGCCGAAAAAATCGAACGACGCCGAGCCCGTCGCGGCGAACACCATCCCGCGACGCGGGTCGACCGTCACGCCAGACCATGCGTTCGCGCCACCGTTGATCTTGTACGATTCCGGCGACCAGGTCTCATAGCCGAACTCGCCGGGGTGCGGAATTGTGTGGAAGCTCCAGCGCAGCGCGCCGGTCTTGACGTCGTACGCGCGAATATCCCCCGGCGCACCGGGAAGCGTTTCGGGAACCGTGCTGCCGATGATCAGCAAATCCTCAAAGACGACGCCCGGCGTGCTGGCGCTGACGGACAGTCCATTCGCGGGGCGGTCGAGTCCTTCGCGAAGGTCGACGGTCCCATCGACGCCGAAGGATTTGATTGGCTGGCCGGTCTTCTTGTCGAGCGCCCAGAGCTTGTTGCGATAGGTGAACAACACGCGATCGCCGGTGACCACGACACCACGATGCCGAAAACGCGGACCCTGCACGCCGCCGCTCGGATCAAAGCTCCAGATCTGTTTTCCCGTCGCGGCGTCGAGCGCGAAGACCTTGAGCCTCGGCGTGGTCGCGTAGAGGACGCCGTCGACGACGATCGGATTGGCCTGCATCTCCGAGCCGGGAAACTCGTCGTGCGTCTCGTACGTCCAGGCGACGCGGAGCCGGTTCACATTCTCACGCGTGATCTGGTCGATCGTCGTGTAGTGGCTGTGATCGGGCGATCCGCCGTAGACGGGCCAGTCGACGGACTTTGCCTGGCCGACGAGCATGGTCGGCGCGAGAAGGAGAGTCAAAGCGAGGGCGCGCATCTCGGCATGGGTCGAGTCGAACCAAGATACGCCTCTTCTCTCGACGTGTCAGTGGCGCGCTCCTTGGATTGGCCGCGGCGCCGGGAGAGCCATACATTGCCCCGACGCCCAACACTGGATCGAGGACCCGATGACCTCTATCTCTCGCCGCGACTTTGCGCGGTTCGTCGCGCTCTCGGGGACGGCAACGCTGATTCCGACGCGCGCGTTCGCGGATCAGGAAGCGTTGGAATCCCTCGGGTACTCGGCCCGGCCGCTTCCCCCTACGCCCGCCGAGCCGGACGAGAAGTTCTGGCGCGACGTGCGGGCCCGATTTCTCGTGCCGCGAGATCTCGCCTTTCTGAACGCGGCGAATCTCTGTCCGATGTCGCTGCCCGTCATCGAGGCGATCGAGAAGAACACTCGCGACTACGAAATCGATCCGTCGCCCGAGGTACGATCGGTCCTTCTCCACGCGCGCGAAGACGCGCGCAAGCGATTGGCCGATGCGCTCCGCGTGACGACGGACGAGCTGGTGCTCACCCGCAACACCACCGAGGGGAACAACTTCGTTTCGAGCGGTCTCACACTCGGCGCCGGCGACGAAGTGGTCGTGTCCGCCGACAACCACCCGAGCAATCTCGTCGCGTGGCGACAGAAGGGCGCGCGCTTCGGCTTCAACGTCGTGACGGTCGCGACGCCGGCGCATCACCCCGGCGCTGACGGATACGTCGATTCCTTCGTCAAGGCGTTTACGCCGAAGACGAAGGTTCTTGCGGTGACTTACGTCAGCAGCAACTCGGGCGACGTCCTGCCCGTGGCGGCGCTCTGCCGCGCGGCTCGCGAGCATGGCGTCTTGTCGCTCGTCGACGGCGCGCAGGCGTTCGGGGTGATCGACGTCAATCTCTCGGAGGTGAAACCGGATTTCTTCACCGGCTCGATGCACAAGTGGCCGTGCGGACCGAAGGAGAAGGGCGTCCTCTACGTGAACAAGGCGATCCAGGACCGGTTGTCGCCCAGCATCTACGGAGTGTACGGCGGCGCGACGGGCATCTCGCGAACCTTCGAGGCGGAGGGCCAGCGCGACGACGCATCGATGGCCGCCGTCGTGAAGGCGCTCGACTTCCAGGGCACAATCGGACGCGATGTCATCGAGCGCCGGGCGCGCTCGCTCGCCCAGCATTTGATGCGCGAGCTTCAGAAGCTCGACGGCGTTCAGCTCTGGACGGATCCCTCACCCGATCGTTCCGCGCAGATCGTGATCTTCAAGCCGGGATCGCTCGATCCGCGCAAGGTCGGCGACGCGCTGACAAAAGAGCGGATCGTCGTCACGGTGCGCGGTGCGAACGGAAGCAATCCGGGCCTCCGCGCCTCGCCGCATTTCTACAACACGATGGACGACATCGATCGCTTGGTCGGAACGATCGGGAAGTACATGCGGACGGGCGTCTGAGCTGCTGCTCGGCCCCTCGGCGACGCCGCCGAGTCGCCGAGTCGCCGAGTCGCCTCTAGATCGTCAGCAGCCGCGAGAAGAATGAGCGATAGCGTTGGAGCGCTACCCGCAAATCTTCCGTCGACACGTCGTCGCCGCGATCCCATTGCTGCTCGAGCTGCGTGCGCTCGCGGCCGAACGAATCGGCGATTCGGTTGATCACGTCGGACACGAGTGCGTCGGCCTGCTGTACGGCGCGACGGGGCTCGTCGACGAAACCCGTCTGAATCTCCGACCAGCGTGAGTTGAAATCGTTCAGCACGGCGGTCTCGAACAACGCCGCCCGCTCGCTCGTGTCGGCCAGCTGGCCGTCGTAGCGGTGCTGCGTCACCTCACGATCGGCCGGCGGGCGCGCGATGTCCGTCGCCGCGCGATTCTGCGCGATGTCGTCGGCGTCTCGTTGGACGCGCTCGGGATTTGGATTTGGTGCGCTCATGGTCGGACATCCTTGTCGATTCGGGTCACAGGGCGGCCATCGTTTGGGCTTTCGGCAACCCGACGGCTCGGCACTTCGCGTTCGACGGGTCGATCGACGGCGCGCTCAACCGGTTGCTCGCGCTCCTCGAGCAGGTCTTGAAACAGTTCGCGGTAGTGCACCATCGCGCGGCGCAACTCTTCCGTGCTCGCCGCGCCACGACGATGCCGCTCGGCGATCTCGCGTGCCGCGCGGTAGTTCTCGACGACGCGCGCGTGATGGACGGAGAGATCCGCGGCGCGCTGGTCGAAGTCGGACACCGGATACCCGCGGACTTTCATGACTTCTTCGACGAGGCCATCGGCGCGCGAGATAGCGCCGCCCGGGTCGTCGACGAAGAGGGACTGGACGTTGCGCCATTCCTGAGTGAAACGCGTCCGCTGCTCCGGCGCGAGTGGACGAATCTCGAGAGCCTCGACGCGCTCTTCGCGCCGCTCGAGCTCATGCTCGGCGCGGCGTTGGCTGCCCAGTTCGTTTACGGCGCGCGAATACTCGGTTCCGTAGCGCGACCGCAGATCTTCCGTGTGACGACGGCGTAACCCCACGTACCATGCCGCGGCCCCGACGACCGCTACCGCGGCGACTATGATGACGATTGCAGCAATGCTCATGATCTCCCCCTCCTCCCGCGCGCGCGTGGCGCGCTTGAATCGAAAATCAGGGTTGCTTCTGAACGCATGGCCGGTGCCAGAATCAGGCACTTAGCGCGAAGGGCGAACCGCGCTCAACGGCCTGGCAGACGGCGGAGCGGCGCCGATATTCAAGTTGTCCCCCCCCCGCCAAACCTCCTCAACGGTTGTCGTCATGTCGCGTCCTACCTACTCGCTGTTGGCCGCCGCGCTCCTCGCCATACCATTCGCCTCGGAGCCCGAGCCCACGATCCTCGGGTTCAACACGCAATCGTCCAAGGCAGAACGCGAGCTCGAGGCAAAGCTGCGCGCGATCCCCGAGCCGGCGCGGATGCGCGAGATGATGCAACGGCTCAGCGCGCGCCCGCATCACGTCGGGTCTCCGTACGACAAGCAGAACGCCGAATGGATTCGCGATCAGTTCGCGGCGTTCGGCTGGGACGCGAAGATCGAGACGTTCGATGTGCTCTTTCCCACGCCCGTTGATCGCGCGGTCGAGCTCGTGGCGCCGACGTCGTACAAGGCGCAACTCCAGGAGCCGACCGTCTCCGTCGATCCGACGTCGAATCAGCACGCCGAGCAGCTGCCGACGTACAACGCCTACTCACGGGACGGCGACGTCACGGGCCCGCTCGTTTTCGTGAACTACGGCGTCCCGGCCGACTATGAAGAGCTCGAGCGTCGCGGCATCTCGGTGCGCGGCGCGATCGTCATCGCCAAATACGGCGGCTCGTGGCGCGGCATCAAGCCGAAGGTCGCCGCCGAGCATGGCGCGATCGGTTGTCTCATCTACTCGGATCCTCGTGATGACGGCTACGGCGGCGGGGACGTTTTTCCGAAAGGGCCGATGCGGCCGCCCCAGGGAGTGCAACGGGGGAGCGTCGCCGACATGCCGACATTCCCCGGCGATCCGCTGACGCCCGGCGTCGGCGCGACCAAGGATGCGAAGCGCCTGGCCGTCGCTGATGCGCCGACGATCACGAAGATTCCGGTGCTGCCAATCTCCTACGGCGACGCGCAGCCGCTGCTCGCCGCGCTCGGCGGACCGACGGTGCCGGGCGATTGGCGCGGGGGACTTCCGATCACGTACCGGTTCGGACCCGGCGCCGCTCGCGTGCATTTGAAGGTGAAATCGGACTGGAGCCTCAAGACGCTTTACGACGTGATCGCCAAGCTGCCGGGCGCGAGCGAGGCCGATCAGTGGGTGATTCGTGGCAATCATCACGACGCCTGGGTCAACGGCGCGGAGGATCCGATCTCGGGTCTCGTCGCCGAATTGGAAGAAGCTCGCGCCCTCGGCGAACTCTGGAAGCAGGGCTGGCGGCCGAAGCGCACGATCATTTACGCGGCGTGGGATGGCGAAGAGCCCGGACTGCTCGGCTCGACGGAATGGGCCGAGGCGCACGCGTCGGAGTTGGACCAGCACGCCGTCGCCTATCTCAACAGCGACACGAACGATCGCGGCTACCTCGGCATGGAGGGGTCGCATTCACTGGAGAAGTTCATCAACGGCGTCGCCAAGGACGTTGAAGATCCCGAAGCCAAAGTCAGCTCGTGGAAGCGCAATCAGGC
>DATLPC010000057.1:0-20880 GCA_035535975.1 Gemmatimonadaceae bacterium
GGAGACGGTTGCGCGTTTGTAGGCGACTCGGCGACTCGGCGACTCGGCGACTCGGCGACTCGGCGACTCGGCGACTCGGCGACTCGGCGACTCGGCGGTAAACTTCTGACAGGGGCTGTGATGATTCGATTTCTCGGCGCGGCGGCGCTGCTCTCTGTGTCTGCTGCGTTAGCCCGTGCGCAAGCGACTGGACATCCGTTGGATCCTCTCACGGGCACGGAGATCCAGCGCGCGGTCGCGGTGCTTCGCCAATCGAATCACCTCACGGCTCAGGCGCGTTTCGGCACGATCACCGTGCAGCCGCGCGAGAAAAGCACCGGCGCAACGCGCGCCGCCCGCATCGTCGGCTTCGATTGGTCGAAGAACGAAGGCTTCGTCGCCGTCGTCGATCTCGCCGGCGGACGCGTCGAATCGTGGACCGCGGTCGACAGCGAACCACCCATGCGACTCCTCACGATTCGTCGCGCCGAAGAAATCGCCCACGCCGATCCACGCTGGGTCGCGGCACTCCGCGAGCGACACATCGATACGGCACGGGTCAGCATTCTCGTGGGAATGCCGGAGCGCGCGAAATTGTCTCGCGACGGACCGGATCGCGTCACCTTCGGGGCCACCTACTTTCGCGACGCGGTGCCGCCCGGCGACATCGTGCCGGGCGCGGGCATGCAGATCAATCTCACGCGAGGGCGCGGGGAGATGTTGAACGCTCCTCCCAACATGCAGATGCAAAAGCCCGAGCCCGCGGTGGCTCGGATGCTCGACGCCCCCCGAGCGCCGCTCAAGCCACTGCGGATCGACCAGCCCGCGGGCTCGAACGTGCGCGTCGCCGGCAACCAGATCATGTGGGATCGCTGGTCGCTGCGCGTCGGCGTCGACCCGCGTCGTGGCCTCGAGGTGCACGACGTCTCGTTCGACGACGGCGGCCGCAAGCGATCGGTGCTGTACAGCGGGTCCGTTTCGGAGATCGTGGCGCCCTACGGCGACTCGTCGTTCTCGACCTGGTATCCGCGCGACGAGGGCGATTACGGAATGGGCATCTACAGTCGGTCGTCGGCCGTCGTCGCGAACGACGCGCCGGCAAACGCGATCTTCCTCGACGCGACGATGCACGACCATCTCGGACGTCCGATCACCGTGCCGCGCGCAATCGCCGTTTACGAACGCGACGGCGGAATTCTCTGGCGGCATGCGAATCAGTCGCGCCGCGCGCGACAGCTCGTCATCAGCGGCTTCTCGACGATCGACAACTACGACTACCAGTTCAACTGGATCTTCAACCAGGACGGCGCGATCGAGGGTGAGGTCGCCCTCTCCGGGATCATGAACGTGAATGGCGGCGGCCGCGCGTCCGACAGCACGCATGCCGAAGGACATTCGCAAACCGGCCACATCGTCGCGCCGCTGATCAATGCACCGAACCATCAGCACTTCTTCAGCTATCGTCTGGATCTCGACGTGGATGGCGCGGCGAACACGGTGTACTCCATGGATGCAACACCGGTGAGCGCCGATCGCAATCCGAAGGGTGAGCTGTTCACGATGAGCGAGCGACCACTCGCCACGGAGCGGGCCGCGGCGGTCGACGTATCATTCGCCTCGGCGCGTGCTTGGCGCGTCGTCAACACGCACGAGCGCAACGCGCTCGGTCAATTTACCGGCTACACTCTCCTTCCCGGCGCGACGACGCCCGCGTTCGCGCGCCCAGGCTCGGCGCCGATGCGAACCGCGGGATTCATCGCGCATCAGCTCTGGGTGACGCCGTACGCGCCGAACGAGTTGTACGCCGCCGGTGAATTCCAGAATCTCGGTCTCGACAATCAAGGATTGCCCACCTGGACGGCGGCCGATCGGCGGCTCACCGACACCGACGTCGTCCTCTGGTATACGCTCGGCATCACGCACATTCCGCGGCCCGAAGATTGGCCGTACATGCCGGCGCATCGCGGCGGCTTTCGCCTTGTACCGACGTCGTTCTTTAGCCGTGATCCCGTACTCGACGTTCCGGCCGCGCAGAGTCCCGACCGGCCCTAGCCGCGCCGAATAACGCGAAGCGGTCTCGCCGCGTAGCATATGTATCATGCGGCGCGAGACGCGAGCGCGCGGGGGCGGCGGCGGAACGGAGCCGGGTGCGGGCGCGCGTATGACGAACGGCTCTTCACAGAACGCGAAGCGGCTTACGGTCGCCGTGGCGCTGACGATCGCGGCGCTCGGCGGAACGCTCGTCATTCAGCCGATCTTGGGTTCCGAGCCGTCGCTCCTGTTCGTCGCGGCTGTCGCGCTCAGCACGCGTTACGGCGGGCGGAGCGCGGGTCTCCTGTCGGGCGCGCTCTCCGTGCTCGCCCTCGACTATTTCTTCGTCCCGCCGCTCGGATCGATCGACCTCTCGCATCCGACGCAGCTCATGCACCTCGCGGTATTCCTCTTCATCGCGCTCCTCCTCGGCGAGTCGACCGCGGCGCTCCGACGCGCGCGAATGGCCGCCGAGGACAACGCTGATCGCCTCGAGCAGCTCAACGTCGAGCTCGAGCGACAGATGGAAGAGATCCGCCTGCTCGACGACGATCTGCAGATTGCCAATCAGCAGCTCACCGCCGCGCGCGACTCGGCCGAACAGGTCGCCGAGCGCGCGACGAAACTGCAGGTCGTCACAGGCGCGCTCTCGGCCGCGCAGACAGCAACGGAAGTCGCCGGCGTGCTTCTGGACCGCGGGCTTCCCGTCCTACAAGCAACGCGCGGCTTGGTCTGCGGATTGTCCGGCGACGGGAACTACCTCGAGGAGTACGGTCGCCGCGGCTTCGCCGCGTTGTTCAAGGGCCGTCCACCGCGCATGCCGCTCACCGCTCCGTACCCGGTGTGCCTCGCCGCGCGAACGCGCGAGGTGGTCTGGTTCCAATCGGCGGAGGATTACAAGGCTCGCTTCCCGGAGATCGCCGATTCGCTCGATCTCGACGCGGCGCCGGCGACGCTCGTCGCGATTCCCCTGGTTCATCGCGACGAAGTCGTGGGCGCGCTCGGGATGAGCTTCGGCGCGATCAGCGCGGTCGGCGCGGCAGACCAGGCGTTCACCTTGCTGCTCGCGCAGGCGACAGCCGACGCGCTGCATCGCGCGCGCAGCTTCGACGCGGAACGCGAGCAGCGGCACGAGGCGGAAGTCACCGCCCGGGCGCGCGAGGAAGTGCTCGGCGTCGTCGCACACGATCTGAGAAATCCGATTCACTTACTAGGCAGCACCGCTGAGCTGCTGGCCGACCCGGAGCTCGAGCCGAACGAGCGTCCCCAGCTGCGCGACGCGGCCAAGCGCGCGGTGCGCCAGATGGACCGTCTGATCGGCGATTTGCTGGACACGGTGCGACTTCAGGCCGGCAGCCTCTCGTTGCAGGTCAAAGACGTGCAGGCCAGCCGTCTTTTACGACAGGCCGAGGAAACGTTCCGCCAGGTCGCGACGGAAAAAGGGGTTCGTTTCGAAGTCGATCCAATCCCGGAAGAGCTGACGCTGCGCGCCGATGAAGACCGCGCGTCCCAGGTGTTGGGCAACCTGCTCGGCAACGCGTTCAAGTTCACGCCGGCGGGCGGGCGCGTTACGCTCGCGGTGTCGCGCTCGAACGGTGAGGCGCTCTTCCACGTGACAGACACCGGCCCCGGACTATCGCACGAGCAAATCGGACAGTTGTTTCAGCGATTCTGGCAGGGTCGACCGGGCGACCGTCGCGGCGTCGGTCTCGGTCTCACGATCGCCCGCGGCATAGTCGAAGCACATGGCGGGCGCGTCTGGGTCGACAGTTCTCCGGGGCACGGGAGCACCTTCAACTTCACGTTGCCGCTCGCGCTGTCGGCATCGCGGGTGGAGCTGGCGTCTTCCGAATCGGGGCGTGGAGGCGAGTGATGATGAAGTTTCCCGCGTATGTGACCACCGTGCCCGCATCGCCGCGGGCGCCGCCACGCCCCGGCGCGTCGCACTATTTGTCCGGGTTGTTCGTCGCGATGGGCGTGATTTTCACGAACAAGGCGCCGTGTCGCGGCACGACGCTCGAGAAATCGTTGTCAAAGGCGCCAAGCTCCTTCTGTCGCCACAGGTCGCGCACCTTGTGCCTCCCGTGAACGCCAAGCTCGCCCCAACTGACGCTGACTTTCATGTCCATCTCGTCGCGATTGAACAGGCCGACGGCGAGTGAGCCGTCGGCGAGCGGACGCGACCAAACCTCGAGCTCGTCCTTCTTCGAGACGCGATCGGCCGCCTTGCCCAGCGGATCCTGATGCACGTCGAGCACCTCGTCGTTCGTCACCAGATTGAGCTCGAAGTCATCCATCTGCGTCAGGTCGTTGCCCAGCAGCAGCGGCGAGGCGAGCAGCGTCCAGAGCGTGATGTGCACGTACTGCTCGTTCGGCGTAAGGCGCGAGTCGCGAAGCCGCGGACCCCAGCCGACCTTGCCGATGACGAGCATGTCCGGATCGTTCCAGTGGCCCGGCGACGCAAACTTCGAGTGGCCGACCTGCTGGAAGCCGATTCCGTTCATGCTCTCCCAGGTGTCGGTGATGTCACCCGTGGTCCGCCACGAATTGCCTTCGATTCCCTTCTCCGCGCCCCATTCCCACACATTGCCCCAACCGTACTGACAGAGCGAGTAGATGATATCGCGCGGTACCTGGTTGAGCGCCGTTCGTGCCACCTGATACGGGCGCTTCAGCACCGGCAATTGCTGATTGGTTTCACCCGGCGCCAACACGCTGGTGTAACCACACCAGTCGTACTTCAGGTAGTCGACGCCCCACGACGCGTACGTTCTGAAATCTTGAAGCTCGTGCCGCCAGCTCGCCTCGAGGCGCTGGCACGTCGTCGGCCCGGGGCCGGAGTAGATGCCGAACTTGAGCCCCTTGGCGTGGACGTAGTCACCGAGGGCTTTCATGTCGGGAAACTTCCTGTTGGTGAGCATCGTGCCGTCCGGCGCGCGCACCGGCCCTTCGAACAGTGAATCGGTCTGGCGCGCGCTGCGCTCCCATCCGTCGTCGAGATTCACGTACGTCCACCCGTGATCGATCAGCCCCTTCGACACCATCGCGTCTGCCGCCGCGCGGGCCAGTGAATCGCTCACGGCGCGGCCGTAGGCGTTCCAGCTGTTCCAACCCATCGCCGGAGTGAGCGCGAGCTGGCCCTCCGCCACGAACGTGAAGGCTTTCGACGCTGATCCCGCGGCGTTACGCGCCGTGAATGTCACGGGGTACCGGCCGCGCGCGGCGATCGTTCCTCTAATGATTCCGCTGGCCGGATCCAGTGTCAGACCGCTCGGCAGATTCGTCGCGCCGTACGTGATTGGTCGCACGCCGGTCGCCGGGATCTTGTACAGCACATCGTGCCCCGGCGTGACGCCGGTGAGCGACGGTCCGTTGATGCGGGGCGCGGATCCCGGCTTCGGCGTGAGAATCTCACGCGGCTCGACGGGAATATCGATCGCGACAGGAGCCGAACCGCTCACCGAGAACTTTGCGTCGGCCCAGTTCGCGGCGACGGCGCGGCTGCCCTCGACCGGTTTCACTTGAAGGACGATCGTCTTGATTCCGCGAACGTCGACGTCCAACGACTCAGCCGCGTCACCGCGGGCGACGGCTTTGCTGACATGCAACACGCGCCCGTCGCCGACGACCCGGAAAACGATCGGCGTGGGCGGCGGCGGCGGCGCAGGTTGCGCGCTGGGATTGGCGGGCGGCGGGAGCGGGTTGTCATCCGCACCGACCATCGCTGAAAACCGCGACGCGCCGCCGCCGAGGTTCACGAACAGCACGCTCGTCGCGCGGGTTCCTACGCCTTGCTCGAACGTCTTTCCGCCGATGCGAATCGGGTTGCCGTCGATCGACTTGTTGGCTTGAGCGACGGTTTGTTGGCCGCCACGGCCGCCCCCCTGCTGTACGCGCATCTTCGTCAGGTCGAGCGACGCAAGCGACACGTCAGCCCGGTGTACGCGTGGCAACGGCGCCGCGAGAACCGCAGCGGCGCCGGCGACGACAATGAGTTGAGAGCGCATGTGGTCTATTTTCGGGTAATCTCGATCACGCCGCGTGGATGCCCCATGCCGAACCGCGCCGCGGCCTGACCAGCGTCCCAGTACCGCACCTCGGCGACGTCGATCACTGGGACATCGCGGAGCGCCTCGGCCTTACCGAGCATCGTGCCGCCCATGAATATGCTGACCGATGTGGCCGTCGCGTCGGTGACCGACGTTGGCCCTCGGCTGGATAGCCAGTCGGGATGAAGCTTGGAGATGGCGTCGTACAAATTCATTGAATTCGTGGCCGAGAGCTGGGCCTGGGTCAGGACGTTATTGCGTGCGCCGGGTGCACTTCCCGCCTGCGTCGCGCCGGGGGCTGGCGCGCACGCACCGATAACGGAGCACAGAACCAACGCGACCAGTGTCGACGTCCGCATTGTCATGGGATCGGTATCCGCAGCGAGATGTGGGGAGCCGGGGGCCGGCGCAATGCCGGTGGCGGCGGTGGCGTCGTCCCTTGGTCCGACGGACCATTCTGGTCGACCAACTGAACAATGCCGGCGGCGAGCGCGCCGAACCCGGCCACGATGCCAGCGCTCACCAGCACGGTGCGTGACCGCGAAAATTCGCGCCTTCGCACTTCGACGACCTCGGATCGCGACAAGAAGATCGTTTGCGTCGTTGTTCCGATCGTCGTGCCGCGATACGAGCGATCGATCGGGACGCCGAGGGAGATCGAATCGGCTCCCTCCGGCGCCAACTGTCCGTCGACCTCCGTCGAGAACGTGCCGAGGTCCTTGGCCAACCGTGCCGCCGCGCCTTCGGTCACGCGGACTCGGACATCCTCCTTCGACCCGACCGCTTGAAACGACACGGGGACGTAACTGTAGCAGCCCGCGTTGGCCATCGTGGCGATGGCCAACGCGAAGACCGCTAATTGGCGGGCGCGTACTTCAGGTTGCCGCACGATGCTGGATTGACCCCGGTGAACGACGTTGTCGCCGTTGGCCTGATACGAACACTGTAGGCTGTGAGCGAATCCAGCCAGCCCGCGATCGCCACTTTCACCGTGGCTTTACCGGACGCGTCGAGCGTGATATCGGGGTACGACTGCGTCGTCGCGAACAGCACCAAGCCGGTCGGCGCCGTGTTGTTGACCGCCGCCACGTTCACCGTGCAATCGCGCTTGAAGATCCGCCATTGAAAAACGCCATTCGGCGGCCCGCTGACGGCAAAGGTCACGTCCGAGTGAAAGCCGAGATGTTGATCGTACGTCAGTTGTCCCGTGATGGTCGCCGGTGCGATCGGCGCCGCCGTGGCCGTCCAGTGCGCGACCAGCGGAAAATCGGCGGCATCGTCGCGCGTCGCCGTGGGATTGTTGCTGCACGCCACCACCACGACGGCGCTGAGCAGCAGCGCGACCGCCCGATCCATGTGAAAGCCCTCTCGTGTTCGGATCATTTGTTGTCTCCGCCGGCCCACCAGAGCTTGACCTTCATGCCATCCTCTCCCGTCGGTATTCCCGTCGCCGCCAGTTGCACTCCGTTCGTGCTCAGCTCCGAGTTCGGCGCTCGAATCCGCTGCGGGATCGTGCTGATCACGGCTTGCGGTACGATCGGAACGACGGGGAAGCCGGTCCGGCGCCAATCATTCCATGGTTCCGTCTTCAGGAAGTTCGCCACGTACTTCTCAGTGATGATCTCCTGGAGCGGGTTGGCGACGGAGGCGAGCGAAGGCCGCGCGTTGATGTACGCGTTCATGGCCGTCGTCGCCACACCAAGCTTCTGCATGTTGGCGCGAATGGCGTCACGGTAGACTGGATCCGCCGCGGCGGGGCCGCTCACGATGAGCCGCGCTTCCGCCTCGGTGAACTTCTGGTCGGAATAGCTCGCGATGTTCAGTGTCGCGTTCGAGTCCGAGAAGAATTTTCCGATGATCGACACCGTCGAATCAGCCGGGTAGACATCGGAGCCCGCCAGATGGCCGACGAACGTGTTCGGTTTGGCCGGATACGTCTTCCGGCTCGTACCCGTTCCTTTGATCGAATCGTAAAGGATCGGTTGGAATAGAATCGGGAGACGCGGGTCGCTCCTCGCCTGGAGCATATCGATCATATACTGCGAGGCGACGAACACCGTGCGCAGCTCGACGAACGTGTAGTTCGGATTCCTCGCGTTGGCCGTGCCGGGATACGTGAAGTCGGCGTCGTCCGCGTTGCTAACAAATGCCCCGGCCAGCGCGGCGAGAGCCTTGTTGGCTCGCGCCGTTTTGTCTTCGCCGCTCGCGTAGGCGAGACGGAGGTTGGCCCGCGCCTGGAGATAGTGGGCGAGCTTGTTCCACCGCGTGATGTCGCCCGCGAAGAGGAGATCGTTCGACGTCGGTCGTCGCGCTCCGGTCGCGCCAAATAGCGTCACGGCCGTGTCGAGGTTGGCGAGGATACCGGTGTAGATGAACTGCTGCGTATCGTACTTCGGTTCGCGAATCTCCGGCTTGAACGCGTCCGTATACGGCGCCGGGCCCCAGAAATCGGTGATGAGCTGGAAGTCCCAGGCGAGAAAGAGCTTTCCGATGCCGCGGTAGTACGCGTCGGCGTCCGCCGACGCGTCGCGCGCCATACCGAATGCGGCGTTGCCAACCGTCGCGTAAAAAAGGTTCCACGACGACGCCGCGTCCGTATCGAACAGCTCGTAGTTCTGCACCTGCGAATAAGAGCGACGCGCGGCGTTGAACGCGAACTGCTGCGTCCACTCCGAGCCCCACAGCGCGGTCGACCCGGAGTACGCCGAATGTAGGAACGCGGTCTCGAGCCCGGCGAGCCTGATATCGACCGTCGCGTTCTCGGGTGCGTTTGGGTTCTTGTTGACGTCGAGGAAGTCGGAGCAGGCCGCGGCCCCCAGCGCCAAAAGCAAGGGAGCGAATCGCGCCGGCCTTTTGATGAATCTCATGAGATACCCCTTCACTGATGGCCGGAGGTTAGAAGATGGAGCGAACGCCAAAGAGAATCGATCGCGTTTGCGGCGCCGAGAATTGCCGGAAATACTGCTGGCCGGCGTTGGTGCCCTGCGAGAGATCTTGCTCGGGATCACCCGACGGCGACGCATACCAGCCACGCAGATTTCGGCCGGTCACGAACAGGGTCGCATTCTGAAGGCTCAGGCGCCGCGCGAACTGATCGGTCAGACGATACGCGAGCGTCATCTCACGCAGCTTCGCGAAGCCCGCGCCCTCGATCTGCTGCTCGGCGCGGTCCGTACCGTAGATGAGCGGGTAGTAGTCTTGATCCTTGAACAGCCGCACGGTGTTCGGCTTCCCGGTATTGATGTTGACGCCGTCCCACGTGGTCCACGTGTACCGATCAGCCGTAAACAGCGATCGGCCACTGTTCACTTCGTACTGCGTCTCGAAGTTGATCAGCTTTCCGCCATGGCGAATATCGACCATGCCGGAGAGGGAGAAGCGACCCAGGCGGAACTCCGACGTCGCGCTTCCCGTCCAATCGGGCTGCACGGTGCCGAGGTTGCGCTGATCGTCCGACTTGATCGGGTAGCCGTCGTCGCCGATCAGGAGGGTGCCTTCCGGAACGCCCTGATAGCAGGGATCGGCGGCCACACAGTTCTTCTTCCATCCGTAGCCCCAGATTACGCCGTACGGCTGTCCTTCCATGATTCGGATCTGCGGCCACGAATAGCCGGACAAATAGATCGACGTCACGCCCGGCGCGAGGCTGAGCACCTTGCTGCGGTTCTTCGCCCAGTTGACGCGACCGTCCCATGAGAAGAGACGTGTATCGATCGGGCGGCCGCCGATCGACAATTCGACGCCGCTGTTGCGCAGGTTGCCCGCGTTGCGCGAGATGTTCAGGAAACCAGTCGCCGCCGACGACGGCACCGAGAAGATCTGGTCGTAGCTCGACTTCCGATACAGCGACATCTCGCTGTTGACTCGGCCGCCGAACATTCGCAGCTCGAGACCGACTTCGTCCTCCACCGTCGTCTCGGGCCGGAGCGTCGGGTTGCCGAGGTTCGTGCTGCTGATGTACGAGGTGATGCCGCGGAACGGGAAGGCGATCGACGGCCCGCCGAACTGCTGTTGATCGTTGTTGGCGCCTGGTGCGCTCGCGTTGTTGTAGCGCGTCGTCAGGGCGTACTGCGGCGCATCGTTGCCGACCTTCGCCTTCGATACGCGGATCTTGCCGTAGTCCAGCCATCGCGGGCGCCACGACAGGGCGTCCGTGAAGATCAGTGAGAGCTGCGCCGACGGATAGAAGTACGAGTTCGCGTTCGTCGGCAGCGTCGAGCTCCAGTCGTTGCGGCCGGTGAGCGTGAGGAACGCCCATTCGGCATAGTTGAACTCCATCTGGCTGTAGGCGCCGAGCAGCCGTTTCTGCGTCGTCAGCGTCCCGGTAACGGTCTGCGTCTGGAAGTTGCCCAGGTTGAAATAGTCCGGAATGACCATCGTCGTCCCGGTGCCGGTGAGTTGCGCGAAGTCCTGCGAGTAGAGATTGCCGCCAATGAGGCCGCTCACTCGGAACTGGCTCTCGCCGAGCGCGCGCGAATCCAGCGAGAGCGTGAGATCGTCATTGATCGTCGTGCGCGTCGACTTGCGCTGGTTGGTCGAGCCGGAGTTGATCCCTTGCGACGCCAGCCACGGCCGCTGGTTGATGAATCGGCCGTACTCCGAGACGTAGGTGTCGAGGCCCGCATTGTTGTTCAGGTGCAGCCCGGCCCCGATGTTGAACTTCAACTGCTGCGAAGCGATCCAGCGGTTCGTCAGCTCCTTGTTGAATTCGTTGGCAATCTGCCACTGCAGCGACGGCTGCGGTTGCGTGCCGCCGGAGAGGAAGACCGGCGTCCCATCAGGCATGAAGCCATTCGTAATGTTCCACGTCGGCGGCAAGTTGATCAGCGTGTGATCGATGCCCGAGAAGGAATCGTCCTGGTATGGATTGTTGCTACGAATTCTCTGAACGCTCGCCTCTGCCGTGATCCACTTGGTCAGATGGATGGCCACGTTCCCGTTCAGGTTGAACCGGTTCAACTTCTCGGCCGGGTTGACGCCATGCTGGTTGAGATACGATCCGCCAAGCGTGTAGGTGCCGAGGTCGCCCATCGACCCTGCGCCGCGAAGCGAATTGTCCGATGTCGGCGCGGCCATCTTATAGAAGTCGGCCCGCGCGTCGCGGAAGCGCACCGTCCCTACCGAGTCGAACACGACCTGGGGAATGCTGTCCTTGTGCGGGCCCCACGTCCGCTGAGTCTGCGGGTTGGTCGCGCTGTTCGACCCCGGTTCGCACCAGCCGCCCTGATTCACGTTCTTGCCGTTGCAGTAGTAGCCGCGGTCACCCGCCGCCCAATCAGTGATGTACCCGCCGAGAATCGGCGTGTCGTAGCGCAGCTCCGTGCTGAAGTTGAACCGGAGCGGCTGACCTGCCTTTCCCGATTTCGTCTTGATGATGATCGCGCCGTTCGCCGCGCGCGAGCCGTAGAGCGCCGTCGCCGCCGCGCCCTTGAGCACCGTGAGCTCGTCCACGTTCTCCATGTCGAAATCCATCTGCCGGCTGCCCGACGTACCTGTTCCGAGCGCATCACTGCGGCTGTCGTTGCTCGTCGAAACGGGAATGCCGTCGATGACGAACAGCGGTTGACCGCTCGTGCTGAACGAGCTCGCGCCGCGAATGTTGATCAGCGCCCCGGCGCCCGGGCGGCCGCTGCCGCTCGTCATCGTCAGGCCGGCGGACTGCCCGGCCAACGCCTGCATCATCATCGGCTCGGGAATCTTCTCGAGCGTCGTCGAGCTGATCGACGTGGTGGCGTAGCCGAGGCTCTTTTCCTCGCGCGCGATCCCGAGCGCCGTCGTGACGACGGGCGTGATCGAATACGGAATGTCCTTCAGCTCGAAGTTGAGCGTCGCCGTGCCGTTCGCCGTGACGGCAACTTGCAGCTCCCTCGGCGCGAATCCGAGCATCTGCACGCGCAGCGTATGGCTGCCCGCGGGGACGTTGCGGATGACGTATCGCCCCTCGACGTTCGTCGGCGCGGCCAGGGTGGTCCCCTGAACGCTCACCCGCGCGCTTTGGAGCGGTGCTTTGGATTCCACCGCGACCACTTGGCCGACGATCGTTCCAGTGCCTCCGCCAGCCTGAGCCGATGCCACGGTCGCGCTGCAAATAAGCGCTAGGGAAAACGCACTACTCGTCCAGGATCTCATCGCATTCCTCTCTCTCGGACAGGAGTGAACTGCCAACCTGGCTACTACCACCACACATATGGCGGGTCGTTCGGACCGTCGAAGAAGTTCGGCCCCGCGGCGTTCGCGCCATTCATCTGCTCATCGTCGAGAAAGCCCAACCCGGTACCGGCAGCGGCGTCGGTCGTGCCTTGATTCCAATTCGGCGGTTGAACGCCGAGCAGCCATTGCACAAAGAAGTCGTTGCGCTTTTTCGCCGCGTATTGGCCGCCGGCGCCATGTCCACCGTTCGGCACCACGAGCAGATCGAAGTACTTGTTTGCTTGAATGAGCGCGTTGACGACCTGATAGCCCGACGAAGGATCGACGTTCGTGTCGAACTCGCCGATGACGAGCATCAAGTGGCCTTGCAGGTTCTTCGCATGGACCGTGTTCGACGACGCCTCATAGTGCGGACCGAGCGGCCATCCCATCCACTGCTCGTTCCACCAGATCTTGTCCATCCGGTTGTCATGACACCCGGAGTTCGCGTAGGCGACTTTATAGAACTCGGGATGGAAGACGAGACCGCCCATCGCGTTCTGTCCGCCGGCCGACGTTCCATATAGGCCGACGCGCGACACGTCGTACCATGGATATTTTGCGCCGACGGCCTTGTGCCACAGGATGCGGTCCGGAAAACCCGCGTCGCCGAGGTCGCGCCATGCAACGTCATGGAACGCCTTCGAGCGATTGTTCGTCCCCATGCCGTCGATCTGCACCATCACGAACCCGAGTTCGGCCATCGACTGAAGCGCCATGCCGCCGCCCCACGTCTTCGGGACGAAGCTGCCCTGTGGTCCGGCGTAGATCTGCTCGACGACCGGGTACTTTTTCTTCGGATCGAAGTTGAGCGGACGCACGATGATGCCCCAGATGTCCGTCTTCCCGTCACGCGCCTTGGAGACGAATACCTCGGGCGGCCGCCACCCCGTTGCCATCTGCGCCGAGGCGTCGCCCTTCTCCAACGGCGTCACGCGATTGTCGCTCACCCGATGCAGCTCCAGCACCGGTGGCAGATCGACGCGCGAGTAGAGGTCCGCGAAGTACTGGTGGTCGGGGGACCACGCGATAGTGTGCATGCCGTTCGCCTCGGTGTACTTCACGAGGCCGGTGCCGTCGAAGTTGATCCGGTAGTAGTGAATGAAGTACGGGTCCTGATTCGGGATCATGCCGCTGGCGCGGAAATAGATCTGCCGTTTCGCGACGTCCACGCTATCCACCCCACGCACCACCCATTCGCCCTTGGTGATCTGGTTCTTCACCTTGCCGGTGGCGCCGTCGTAGAGATAGAGATGCGCCCAGCCGTCGCGCTCCGACATCCAGAGCACTTCCTTGCCGTCGTCGACGTCGTACCGCCAGTTGCTGCCGTGATCCGTCGGGCTGCCGTTGAGCGGGCGATACGAGAAGAACGTCTTTGGTTCATCAGAAACGACGGCGCGCGCGGCGCCGGTGCCCGCGTCGACCTCGATGATGCGATAGACCTGATGCCCGCGCTGGTTGTACTCGAACGTGAAAGCGCGGCTGTCCTTGCGCCATACGGCTTGAGAGATCTGGTATGCGTTCGGAAAGACCGCATTCTCGACGATCGTGCCTTTGCGGGCCGCGACGTCCACGACCACCGGCTGGACGAAGTCGAGTAGGTCGCCCGGCTTGCGATAGAAAATCGACGTATCCTTCGGCTGGAGCTGGTCGGCCGGCGACGAAAGCACGTAGTGCACGAGGCGCGTATAACCCGGCCGGCGCCGGTAGGCCACGAGCTTCTTGGAATCGGGCGCCCAGCGGATCGACATCTGCTGGTACGCGTCGCCTTCGGAGCCGTCGTACGTGAGCATCGTAAACGCGGGCGTCCCACCGCTCCCGCCGATGCCCGCCTCCGATCTGCCGCTCGCTCGCACCGCCCGCACCGCGACGTTGTAGTTCTGAACGAACGCAACGCTCTGTCCATCGGGCGACACGCAACCGGTCGTCGTGGCCGTCGGGCCACCGCCGGGCGCGGCTCCACGGCCGCCACCGCCGCGACCGGCGCCGCCACGCCCGCCCCGACCGGCCGCGCCGTCGTTCGCTTGCGGGGGGAGACAGGCCGTCGAGGGCGTCGGCGGCTCGCCGGTCACGCCACCAGGCCCAGCGCCGCCTCGCCCGCCCGGGACGCCCGTCGCGCGGGCCGGCCCGGTGCGCGCGCACTGATACTGCGCGAGACCGCACTGCCATCGCGAGCCGGTCGCGTCGAGCTCGATCGCCGAATCATCGCGATCGACGTATGAGAACTCTGTAAATGGCAGGGTCGCCGCCGTGTAGCTCTCGCCGGTCGCCGTCGATAGCGCCGCGGCCACCCTGGCGTGGTCGAAGGCGGCCTTCTTCGCGCCCGTGCTCGCGTCCACCACGACGAACTCGTTTCCACCCTTCACCGACTTTCGATACCAGAAGCGCGTCGGACCGATCCACGTCGGCATCTGTGCGACGTCCACGGTCAGACCGGCCAATCGCTGCGTCACCGCGGCCGAGCGACGGTAGTCGTCGAGCGTCCCTTGCCCGGGAGCGCTCGCGGGAACGGCCGAGGTCAGGCCGCCGACCACGAGCAGAACACGCGCGCTTCGCACAGACATCGTCATCGCTATCGAATCCGGGAAGAGGTCCAGTCGACGCCGTCGGGCGTCGTTCGCTGCGGTACGCATGATGGTTGCTGCGGCGGCGCGCCTCCGCCTTGTGGCGCCGCCCCGCGACGCGTGCTGTCGCGAAGCGCCGCGGCTTGGCGCTGCTGCTCGCGCTTCCACCAGTCGGGGTTCCGGTCGCGGACGGTCTGCTCCATCTGCTCGCGCGTCTGGTGGGCGACATTCGCCGTGACCGGCACGATCTTCGACTCGGGAATGAGGCGGCTCACCAACTCATAGAGATTGGGATCTTCCGCCTTGAGACCCGCGCGATCGCGGCCGCCGTTGCCAACGTACCACTCCACTCCGCCGGCCCAATACTCGTTGAACGTGTTCCCCGAGTAGCCGTTTGCGGTGCGCAGGCATGTCGCCTTCGCGTTCTTGTAGGAATCCACGATCGCCTGGAACCATTTCGGATCGGCGTTCCCGATCCCAGCACCCATGATGGCGTGCGAGAATTCGTGGACGCAGATGTTGGTGCCCCAGTAGCGTGTCCGGTAGTAGCCCAGGACGTTCTCTTCCGCGCAGGTCGTGAGCGTGCCGCCCATCCCGCGCGCGCGAGGGTTCCAGTACCCGCCGGCCGTCATCGAGCCCATGCCACCCGGCTCGTAGTATCTGGCGCGTTCCTGCGGCGTGAGCCGCGGATCCAGATACTTGGGCACCGTCCATCCTCGCTGCTCCGGGACGTCCACGGTGTATTCGGTTTCCGCCATCACAACGACCCGGCCGCCGTGCGCGATCATCGTGTCGCGAACGTCGGGCCGATTCCCGAGCATGTAGTTCACCTGGTCGCGCACGATGGCGACGGCCGCGTCGGGGACTTTCGACGACGCCAGGATCGGATAGCCGTTCGCATCCGCGAACTTCCTATAAAAACTCGTATCGAGCTTGAAGCGCTCGACGATCGCGGTCGGCGGAGCCGTCACGACGTAGCGCAGGTAGTCGTCGACGAGCGGCTTGGGACGGTCCGCCGGCAACGGCGCCGGCGTGAACGGCCTCAGCGTCGACGGCGCTTTCCAGTTGGGCGGCGCGCAATCGGGAATGCGGGCTCGCGGTGGATCGACCACGCCCACGGGTGCGGTCGGCGGCTTCGGATCGGCGGCGAGCGTGTCGGCGCCGTTCGTGGACGGCCAGGGACAGGCAACCATCGCGGGACGTTCGCGCGGCCGCGCGGGGAGCGCGGCGCGCGTCGAATCGGTACGCACTCGCGACGTGTCCGCCTGCCCGTGCGACGGGCGGACGCCGATAATTCCGAGCAACAGCGCGACGAGATGACCGGTGCGACGCGTGCGACCGAGCATGTCCCCTCGTGGTGGGGTTCGGGGTGGCCCCAGTATGCGCCGACTTTATCCAGTATGCAACCAGCCAACCGCCCGACGAAAGCAACGTCGCCCGGCCGTTGGCGCTCGCGACATATTGTATCCGGAACCAACTCCGCCAACCACCGATTCCGTCACTCGGGCCGGGCATCCCCGCCGGAATGAGCCGAACGGGCGAATCCCTGACCAGCTAGTGACTCTGGAACGAAGACGGGATACAATATGTTGTCGTCGGCCGTCCACAAGACTCCACCCCGCTTTCCCCAACCGTCATGCCTCGACGAACCTCGCCGACCGGCCCCGCCGCCCATCCCGCCAAGCACGCGAACCGTGAATCCGATCTCGTCCTCTTGCCCCTCCGCAGGCAGACGCTGACCGGAATGACCGCTGACGCAATTCGCGAGCGGATTCTTCGCGGCCACTACGCCGAGGGAAGCCCGCTCCGGCAGGACGCCATCGGTGCCGAGCTCGGCGTCAGCCGGATCCCGGTCCGTGAGGCGCTGCGGCAGCTCGAGGCGGAAGGACTCGTCACGTTCAATCCACACCGCGGCGCCGTCGTCTCGACGCTTTCGTTGAAACAGATTTCGGAATTGTATGAACTGCGCGCCGATATCGAGTCCGACCTCATTCGACGCGCCGTGCCGCACATGACCGCCGAAGACGACGCCCGCGCCTCGGAGATTCTCGACGCCTACGAATCAGCGCTCCACGCGGGACAGGTCGGCGCCTGGGGCGCGTTGAACTGGCAGTTCCACTCCACGCTGTACGCGCCGGCCGACCGCGAATTCACGTTGAGCATCGTGAGCAAGCTGCATCAGCAGAGCGACCGATACTCTCGCATGCAGCTGTGGCTGACGCATGGCGAGAATCGCGCGCGGTACGAGCATCGCGCCATTGCTGCCGCGGCGAAGAAGCGCGATGCGGCGAAGGCGGCGCGGCTCATGCGCGATCACATCCTCACTGCGGGCCGCGGGCTCGTGAGCTTCCTCGAGAAGGAACGGGCGCAGGGCGAGGAAGTCCCCCCGGCCCGCCGCGCCCGCTCGGCGCGACGGTCGGTCTAGCGGCTTTTCGAGGAAGCGTCGGCGTCTCGCACAATCGCGAGGCCGGTCGCGGCGTCGTCGTAGCCGCGGATTCCCGCCAGCGGAATCTTGCTGCGGACGAACACGCCGCTCCCCGAGCCGACGACCCTTCCCTCGTCGTCGAGGATCGACGCTTCAGCGTTGAAACGCCGTCCCTCCTCGCCCGTGACCTTGCCGTAGGCCGTCAGCCGCCCGGCGGTGACCGGCTTCGCGAAATTCACCGTGAGCTGCGCCGTGAGCACGAAGACGTCGGTGACGCGGGACGCGACGGCGAAGAACGCGGCGTCGTCGATGAGCTTGAAGTAGACGGCGCCATGCATCGCGTCGGCGGCATGGAAGAAGTCATGCCGCACGACGACACTCACGTCGGCCTCACCGTCGCGGACGGCGATCGTCGGCTGAAAGTACTCGTTGATCGGCGCACCAAGATACAATCGCTCGAGTCGGCGCCAATGGAGCTGCGCATCAGTCGTCGTCATGGCGCGTCTCGCTCATCCGCCGACCATTGCGTCCGGCGTACTTCGCTTCGAGCGGCTCGCGACCCAGAGGAGCCAGATCGCCAATGGCGGACCGGCTACGAGGAGCGCGAGCGGCAGCAGGTGGATCGAACCGGAGTAGAGCTTCGCGCCGCCCTTCACCACGTCGAGCACGAAGCCGGCGTCGCCGAAGCTCAGATTGACGCTTCCATGCTCAGGCGTGTCTCGAGTCGCCCGCCAGATGGCGACCACCGCTGGCCGAAGGCAGATGCCGATGAGCAGGATCCAGTACGCGATCCAAGACGCGAACAGCTTCCCCGCGGACCAAGAGCGGAGAAACTTGAACATCACGCCGCGGCGGCGGGCGCCACGTCGTCGAGGCGGGTCAGCACGCGCGTTCCGTTGTCGGTGATCGCCACCGTGTGCTCGAAGTGGGCCGACAATGACCCGTCGAGCGTGACGATCGTCCAGCGGTCCGACAACGTCTTCGTCGCGGGACCGCCGATGTTGACCATCGGCTCGATCGCGATCGTGAGACCGGGCACGAGCTTCTCGCGGCGCTTCGGCTTCCCGTAGTTCGGGACCTGTGGCTCCTCGTGGAATTCCACGCCGATGCCATGGCCGACGAGATCGCGCACGACGCTCATTCCCGCCGCTTCGACCACCGCTTGAACCGCCGCGCCGATATCGCCGATGTGGTTGCCGAGAACCGCGGCGGCAATTCCCGCGTCGAGCGCGCGCTGCGTCACCTCGAGCAACCGCTTGGCTTCGTAGCTGATGGTGCCCACCGGAACGGTCGTCGCGCTGTCGGTGAAGTAGCCCTTGTAGCCGACGCCGACGTCGAGCGAGATGACGTCGCCTTCCTTGAGCACGCGCCGCGCCGACGGAATCCCGTGCACGATCTCGCTGTTGAGCGACGAGCAGATACTGCCCGGGAATCCATAGAGTCCCTTGAACGCCGGCGTCGCCCCCTCGTGGCTCCGGATGAAATCCTCGGCGAGCTTGTCGAGGTCGAGCGTGGACATTCCCGGGCGCACGGCGCCGCGCAGCAGCTCCACGGTGCGGGCGAGGATCTTTCCACCCTGCGCCATGAGATCGATCTCGCGCGCCGACTTGAGCTGAATCACGCCCGCGCCCCCTAGCCCCGCAACGCGCTCAGCGCCCGCGTCGTGATGTCATCGACCGCGCCGACCGCGTTCACCACGAAGAGCTTGCCGCCGTTGTTGCGATACCAGTCGAGCACGGGCGCCGTCTCGTCGTCGTAAACGCGGAGCCGCGTGCGGATCGCTTCCGGATCGTCGTCCTTGCGACGCACGAGCGCGCCACCGCACTTGTCGCAGACGTCGCCGACCTTCCGGCCGGTGTACGGCGTCTGACAATTCTCGCATACGGTGCGGTCACTCAGCCGGCGCACGATTTCGTCGTTGTCAATATCGAAGGCGAGCACCGCATCGACCTGTCTGCCGAGCGACATGAGCATCTGCTCGAGCCCTTCGGCCTGCGGAACCGTGCGGACGGCGCCATCGAGGATCACGCCCTTTTTGTACTGCGGCTGGGCGAGCTCTTCGCCAAGAATGCCGAGGATGACCGAGTCCGGCACGAGCTCGCCGCGATCCATGAACCCCTTCGCCTCGAGCCCGAGTCTGGTGCCGGCACGCTTCGCGGCGCGAAGGACGTCGCCGGTGGCGAGGGTCGGGATATCGAGCTCCTTCGCGAGGAGGGGGGCTTGAGTCCCTTTCCCTGCGCCGGGTTTGCCGAAGAGGACGAGGATCATGGTGCGAGAAATCTACGAGGAGATTGGTTGCGCTGGGAATGACGATCTTGCGAGAGGCGTCGTGCGGGGTGCGAGGTGCGCGGTGGGGGGGACTGACGAGCGGAGTGGGGCGTCGTGCGGTGTGCCGGTGCGGCGGAGTAGCGACGCCAGTCCCGACGTGCGTCGAATGACACCACGCCGCTCCTTAATCGCCGCGACAGCGGTTGGTCAGCGAGCGAACGTCCCGAGGAAGCGCTCGAACACGGACCAGGTGATAGGAAAACAGCGCTCCACATTCACGGCCGTCGGGCGCCGTTTGGCGCCGTCAATCCGCCGCACTCCGCACCCCGCTCGACGCCCCACTCCGCTCGTCAGTCCCGCCGCACACCGGACGCCAAATTCCACCCGACAACAAAAAAGGGCCCAACTCCTCGGAGTCAGGCCCTTCGACCACCAACATCAGCGAGCTCAGAACCCCCCTGGCGCCCCCTGCCGTCCCCGGAATCGAACGCGTCCCTTCTTCATGAACCCGTCGTATTTCCGGAGCAGCAGATGCTGATTCATCTGCTGAATCGTATCCAACGCCACACCCACGACGATGAGCAGTGACGTTCCACCGAAATTGAACGGCACATTCATCGTCGTCATGATCCAGATCGGCAACAGCGCGACCACGGTCAGGAACAGCGCGCCCGGCAGCGTGATCTTCGAGACGACGTCGTCGATGTACTCGGCCGTCTTCGCACCCGGCTTCACACCGGGGATGAAGCCGCCCTGCTTCTTCAGGTTCTCCGCCAGGTCGATCGGGTTGAAGATGATCGACGTGTAGAAGTAGGTGAAGAAGAGAATGAGGATCGCCTGGAGGATGTAGTAGAGCGTCGTGCCCGGAGCGAGATAGTCGGCGAAATCACGAAGACGAGCGTTGCCCATGAACTGCGCGATCGCGCCCGGCACGACGATCACCGACTGCGCGAACACGATCGGCATGACGCCCGACGAGTTGATGCGGAGCGGGATGAAGCTGCGCGACGCCTCGCGCATCCGGCCACGGGCCATCGTGCGCTGCGGGATCTGGATCAGCACGCGACGCGCCGCCATCGTCACCGCGACGACCGCCGCGACGACCGCCACCATCAGCACGATGAGGACGAGCAGTGAAAAGGCGCCGATGACACCGGTGCTCACGTAGCCGAACGCCGTGAAGATGCTCGGCCAGATGCGCTCGACGATCGAGAAGAAGATCATCAAGCTCGCGCCGTTGCCGATGCCGCGCTCCGTGATCTGCTCACCGAGCCACATCACGAAGATCGCGCCAACGGTGAGGAAGAACGTCATCAGGATGCGGAAGCTGAACCCGGGATTCCCCACCGCGCCGGTAATGCCCTCGGCGAAGATA
>DATLPC010000058.1:0-7666 GCA_035535975.1 Gemmatimonadaceae bacterium
TGGAAGGGTCGCCGTCCGAAGGTCCGCGGCGAAGTCATGAACCCGGTCGACCACCCGCATGGTGGCCGAACGCGCGGCGGACGCAACGTCGTCAGCCCGTGGGGCAAGAAGGAAGGCGTGAAGACCCGCAACAAGAAGAAGTCTTCGCAGCGGTTGATCGTCCGTGGCCGGCGCCGCGGCAAAGCGACTCAATAAGGGACCGATCAATGGGACGTAGCGTAAAGAAGGGCCCGTTCGTTCAAGAGGCGCTGACCAAGAAGGTCGACGCGCTGAACTCCCGCAACGAGAAGCGCGTGATCAAGACCTGGTCGCGGGCGAGCACGGTGCTGCCGGAGTTCGTCGGCCATACCTTCGCGGTGCACAACGGGAACAAGTTCGTCCCGGTGTACGTGACGGAGAACATGGTCGGCCACAAGCTCGGTGAGTTCGCGCCGACGCGTCTCTTCCGTGGACACACGGGACAGAAGGCCGTCGACAAGAAGGCGCCGACGCCCGCCGCGGGCACAGCCGCCGCGCCGGCCGCGACCGCGCCCGCCGCGCGAGGAGCGAAGTAAGCCATGGCCGCCACCAAGATCCGCGCGATTCAGCGCTCGACGCGCCAGTCGCCCTACAAGATGCGTCTCGTCATCGACGAGATCCGCGGCCTGAGCGTCAATGACGCCCTCGCCTACTTGCAGTTCTCTAAAAAGCACGCCGCGCTGCAGATCGCGAAGACGCTGCGCTCGGCCGTCGCCAACGCCGAGCACGCGGCGCGCGAGGGGAATTCGGCGATCGACGTCGACAACCTCGTCATCACGCGCGCCGTCGTGAACGAAGGGCAGAAGCTGAAGCGCTTCACCCCCGCGGCGATGGGACGTGCGACACCGATTCAGAAGCGGACGAGCCACGTCGAGATCGAGCTCGGCGAACGCGCCGCGAAGTCCGGGAGAAAGCGCTAATGGGACAGAAGACACACCCGGTCGGTTTCCGGCTCGGGATCTCCAAAGACTGGAAGTCGCGCTACTACGCCGGGCGTGAGCTTCCGGCGCTGCTCCGCGAAGACGAGCTGCTGCGCAAGTATCTCAAGGCGCGCCTCGGCCATGCGGCGATTGCCGACATCGTGATCGACCGCAAGCCGGGCAAGGTCGTCGTCACGCTGCACACCGGCCGGCCGGGCGTCGTCATCGGAAAGAAGGGCGCCGAGGTCGACAAGCTGCGCGATGAGCTCGCGCACCTGACGGGCAAGGAAGTCGGCATCAACGTCGAAGAGATCAAGCGTCCGGAGCTCGACGCGCAGTTGGTCGCGGACAACATCGCGAGCCAGCTGGCGCAGCGTATCTCGTTCCGCCGCGCCATGAAGCGCGCGGTGCAGAGCGCGATGCGTATGGGCGCGCAGGGCATCAAGGTGAAGGCGGGTGGCCGGCTGGGCGGCGCTGAAATCGCGCGCGTCGAGGGCTACCACGAGGGGCGCGTGCCGTTGCACACGCTCCGCGCCGACATCGACTACGCCACGTCGACCGCGAAGACCACCTTCGGCGCCATCGGCGTGAAGGTCTGGATCTTCAAGGGCGAGAAAGTCGAAGATCGCCGCGGCACGACTTACTCCTCCGGCATGTAAGGAGGCACTGAACAATGCTCGCACCGAAGCGCGTCAAATTCCGCAAGCGATTCAAGGGCCGCACGCGAGGTCTCTCCCATCGAGGGAGCGAGGTCTCGTTCGGCACCTACGGACTCCAGACGCTCGAGCCGGGTTGGATCACCGCTCGCCAAATCGAGGCCGCCCGTGTCGCGCTCACGCGCCACATCAAGCGCGGCGGCAAAGTATGGATCCGGGTCTTCCCGGATAAACCGATCACCAAGAAGCCGGCCGAGACGCGCATGGGGAAGGGCAAGGGATCGCCCGAGATGTGGGTCGCGGTCGTGAAGCCCGGCCGTGTGATGTTCGAGCTCGAGGGTGTGACGCGCGAGATCGCCGAGAAGGCGATGGCGCTCGCCGCGGCCAAGATGCCCGTGCGCACGAAGTTCGTGGCGCGCGAGGAGAGCTGACCCAATGAGAGCCGAAGAAATCCGTGAGATGGGCGCCGACGACATTCAGTCGCGCATCAAAGATCTCGAAGAGGAGCGTTTCCGTCTCGAGTTCCGCAGCGCGACCGAGCCGCTCGAAGACCCGCTCCGCTTGCGCGTGATTCGCCGCGACATCGCCCGCCTCAAGACGGTGCTGCGCGAGCAGACGCTCGCGAAGCAGGCGGGGGGAACGACCAATGGCTGATATGACACAGACGAATGGCGCAGTTGCTCGCGGCTCACGCAAGGTCCGGACGGGCCGCGTCGTGAGCGACAAGATGCAGAAGACCGTGGTGGTGGCGATCGAGCGTCGCGTGCCGCACCCGGTCTACGGGAAGATGGTGACGCGCACCACGCGCGTAAAAGCGCACGACGAGGAGAACACGGCCAAGACCGGCGACACGGTGCGGATCGCGGAGACGCGTCCCCTGTCGAAGGACAAGCGTTGGCGCGTGGTCGAGATCGTCGAGCGGGCGCGTTAACCCTTCGTCGCTTGCGCTCCTCAGGGCAGGCCAGACTGGTGAATTTTCAATGATCCAACAAGAATCGATGGTCAAGGTCGCGGACAACTCGGGCGCGAAGACGGCGCTCGTGATCCGCGTGTTGGGCGGAACGCGCCGGCGCTACGCCGGGCTCGGTGACGTCGTCATCGTCGCCGTGAAAAACGCGCTGCCCAACGGCACGGTGAAGAAGTCGGACGTCGCGCGCGCCGTCGTGGTGCGCACGGCCAAGGAGACGCGGCGGAAGGACGGGAGCTACATCCGGTTCGACGAGAACGCCGTCGTCATCATCAACGAGCAAGGGGAGCCCCGGGCGACCCGTATCTTCGGCCCCGTCGCGCGCGAGCTGCGCGAGAAGCGGTACATGAAGATCGTGTCGTTGGCGCCCGAGGTGATTTGATCCATGAGAATCAACAAGTATCGCAAGACTGATCGGCCGCGCGTCGTCAACCGCAAGCGTCACTCGGACAACGCCGAGCGTCAGCGGTTGCACGTCAGCAAGGGCGACACCGTGCGCGTGATGCGCGGCGACGACAAGGGCAAGGAAGGAAAGATCATCCGCGTCTACCTGAAGACGGGTCGCGTGACGATCGAGGGCGTGAACATCGTGAAGCGGCACCGCCGCGCGCGCACGCCTGATGAACAGAGCGGGATCGTGGACTTTCCGGCTCCGATCCACGCGTCGAACGTCATGCTGCTCGATCCGAAGAGCGGCAACCCGACGCGCACGCGGCGCCAGATCGACGAGGACGGCACGAAGGAGCGGATCGCCGTGAAGAGCGGCGAAGCGATTCCTCGGGCGAGGTAGTGTTGTCATCCTGAGGGTGCGAAGCACCCGAAGGACCTAATGTGAATTCCCTGAAGCCGGCCACGAGTAACGGACAGCAGGTCCTTCGCTCGCTGCGCTCGCTCAGGATGACCGAGAGAGATATGGCTACCAAAGAGAAAAAGGGCTCAGGAAAAGGCGGGAAGAAGGGCGAGGCGAAGGCGCGCGGTCCGCACGCCGGCGCGGCGCTGCCCGTGCCGCCGCCGCGGCTCAAGGATTTCTACCACGGCACGGTGCGCCCGAAGCTGAGCCAGCAGTTCGGCTTCAAGAACGCGCACCAGATCCCCCAGCTCGAGAAGATCGTGATCAACGTCGGCGTCGGCGAAGCGATCAAGCAGCCGAAGGCCCTCGACGCGGTCGTCGAAGAGCTGGCCATCATCACCGGGCAGCAGCCGGTGCGCAAGAAGGCGAAGAAGTCGATCGCCAACTTCGGCCTGCGCCAGGGCCAGGAGATCGGCGCGGCGGTCACGCTCCGTGGCGCGCGGATGTGGGAGTTCCTCGATCGCTTCATCACGATCGCGATCCCGAGAATCCGCGACTTCCGCGGGTTGGGCACGAAGTCCTTCGACGGACGCGGCAACTATTCGTTGGGCGTGAAAGAGCAGATGATCTTCCCCGAGATCAACTACGACTCGATCGAGTCGATCCACGGGATGGACATCACCTTCGTCACGAGCACGAACCGCGACGACGAGGCTTTCGCGCTCCTCCGCGAGCTCGGCATGCCGTTCCGCACCGATGAGAAGAAGGGTCGCGGCCAGGCGGCGTAGGCGACTCGGCGAGTAGCATCGACAACAGACCTATATCACGAGAGTTCCGATGGCCCGTAAAGCCATGATTGAGAAGAGCAAGCGGAAGCCGAAGTTCGAAGTGCGAAAGCATAACCGCTGCTCGCGCTGCGGACGCTCACGCGCCTTCCTGCGTCGCTTCGGCCTCTGCCGGATTTGTTTCCGCGAGCTATCGCTTTCGGGCATGATTCCGGGCGTGCGGAAGGCTTCCTGGTAGACGCTGTCATCCGGAGGCCGCAGGCCGAAGGATCTACTGAACGTGTTTAGTTGCTAGAACGGGAGAGTAGATCCTTCGCTTCGCTCAGGATCACAGTGTGCGCTTTCCACCTGAGACCTAGGACCTGAGACCTGGGACCTAGAGTACCAGATTCACGATCCATCTAATTCCTCCACGTCCATCGACGGATACGAGAGGAGAGGGACAGTAACAAATGAGCATGACCGACCCGATCGCCGATATGCTGACGCGGATCCGCAATGCCTGCGGATCGAAGCATCGCCGCGTCGACATCCCGGTGTCGAAGATGAAGACCGAAATCGCCCGCATCCTGAAAGAGAACAACTACATTCAGGACTACTCGACACTCCAAACGGACGAAGGCCGGCAGGTGCTGCGCGTGCGGCTCAAGTACGCCGGCGGCCAGCCGGTCATCCGTGAGCTGCAGCGTGTCTCGACGCCCGGTCTCCGACGCTACGTCGGCGCGCGTGAGATCCCACGCGTTCGCAACGGGCTGGGTCTCGCGATCCTGAGCACCAACAAGGGGCTCATGTCCGATCGCGAGGCGCGGCAGTCCCGCACCGGCGGCGAGCTCGTCGCCGTCGTCTGGTAGAGGAGAAGCACACCATGTCGCGAATTGGAAAGCTTCCCGTTCCGATCCCTAGCGGGGTCACGGTGACGGTCGAGGCAAACTCGGTAAAGGTGAAAGGACCGAAGGGCGAGTTGACGCATCGTCTGCCCTCGGGCATCAGCGCGGACAAGTCCGACAACACGGTCAACGTCAAGCGCGCGTCCGACGAGACGAACCACAAGGCGCTGCACGGCCTCACACGGTCGCTCATCGCCAACATGATCGAAGGTGTGACGAAGGGCTATCAGAAGCAGCTGGAGATCACGGGCGTCGGCTACAAGGCCGAGGTTCGCCCGTACGGGCTGCAGTTGGCGCTCGGCTTCTCGCACTCGATCGAGTTCAAGGCGCCCGCGGGCATCAAGCTCACGGCGCCGCAGCCGACGCAGATCGTGATCGACGGTGCGGACAAGGCGGTGGTCGGGCAGGTCGCCGCGGAGCTCCGCGGTCTTCGTCCGCCCGAGCCGTACAAGGGGAAGGGCATTCGCTACGCCGGCGAGGTAATCCGGCGCAAGGCCGGTAAGGCGGGAGGCAAGTAACCATGCCGGGAATCGCAAAGTCGCGTGAACAGAAGCGCTCGCGCCGTCATCTGCGCGTTCGCAAAAAGGTCAGCGGAACGTCGGAGCGTCCGCGTCTCGTCGTCTTCCGTTCGCTCAAGCACATCACGGCGCAGCTGGTGGACGACGTATCGCGTCGCACGCTGGCGACGGTGTCGAGCACCGACCTCGAGACGGGGAAGAAGACGCAGAAGTCGCTGGAAGTCGGCAAGCGCATCGCCGCCCGGGCGAAGGACGCGGGGATCACGAAAGTCGTGTTCGACCGCGCCGGCTACAAATATCACGGCCGCGTGAAAGCGGTGGCCGATGGCGCCCGCGAGGGCGGATTGGAGTTCTAATAATGGAAGACACTCAGAACACAGCCGGCGGCGCCGGCGCAGGACAGAGCGGCGGCGGCGGTGGCGGCGGCGGGGGCGGGGGCGCACCTGAGCGCACCGGTCGCGGTCCGGGCGGGGGCGGCGGGGGCGGTGGTGCCCGCGGCGGTCGCGGCGGCGGTGGTGGTGGTGGCCGTGGTCGCGGTGGTCCCGGCGGCGGCGGTGGCCGTGGTCGTGGCGGCCCTGGCGGTGGCGGCGGTCGTGGCCGTGGCGGCCCCGGTGGTGGCCCCGGTGGTGGCGGCGGCGAACGCAGTGATCGCGGTGGTCGCGGCGGCCGTGACGGTGGCCGTGGCGGCGATGACCGTGGACGAGGCGAAGGCAGCGAGCTCGTCGAGAACGTCATCGCGATCAATCGCGTCGCCAAGGTGGTGAAGGGCGGACGTCGCTTCTCGTTCAACGCGCTGGTCGCCGTCGGCGACGGTCAGGGCAAGGTCGGCTTCGCGTCCGGGAAGGCGAACGAGGTCTCGGAGGCCGTGCGCAAAGCGGTCGACGCGGCGCGTCGCAAGATGGTGAACATTCCGCTCACCGGCGGAACGATCCCGCACGAGATCGTGGGCTCGCACGGCGCGGGCAAAGTTCTCATGAAGCCCGCGGCGCCGGGCGCCGGCGTGATCGCCGGCGGCGCGGTTCGCGCCATCATGGAATGCGCCGGCATCTCGGACATTCTCACGAAGAGCTTGGGGTCGACGAATCCGCACAATATGGTGCGGGCGGCGATGGACGGGCTCCAACACCTGACGACTGTCGAGCAGGTCGCGCGTGAGCGCGGGGTCGAGGCGTCGAGTCTGCCATATCGGTCACGGGCCAAGTCGCGCGAAGCGCGCGAGACGACGGCACCCGCCGGTGCTGTCGCCGTCGCTGGGGCGGGGGAGACAGCGTAAATGCCACGCACATTCGTTTGGCATCCGACACGCGGACCGGCCAAGACTCCGGCGCAGAACCTTCCGGAGTCTGGAACGGTACGCATTAAGCAGATTCGGAGTGGCATCGGCCACTCCTGGCGCATGCGCGCCACGCTCGAGGCGATCGGTCTTCATCACCACCAGGATGTGGTGGTCAAGCAGATCACGCCGGGACTGCGTGGACAGCTCAAGCAGGTACGGCACCTCGTCGAGGTGTCGCCGGTCGAGGAGGGTAAGTAGAATGGCTCGCCGAACAGCAGCCGCCGAACCGAAAAAGGCGGTCGAGAAGCTCGGGTTGCATAACCTGACGCCAGCGCCTGGTTCGACCAAGAACCGAAAGCGGTTGGGTCGCGGACCGGGGTCAGGCACGGGCAAGACCTCGGGTAAGGGGCACAAAGGCATCAAGGCGCGCTCGGGCCATCACGGACCGGGCGGCGGTAAGCCGCACTTCGAGGGCGGCCAGATGCCGATTACCCGCCGCTTGCCCAAGCGCGGCTTCACCAATCCATTTAAGGAAGAGTCGCAGATCGTCCGGCTCGACGACCTCGCGAAGCTCGGCGCGTCGGAAGTGACGCTCGAGTCGCTCGCCGAGGCCGGCCTGATTCGCGGCAACAGCTCGAAGGTGAAGGTGTTGGCGAACGGCGCGATCACGCAGGCGGTCACCGTGCGCGGACTTTCTGTCAGCGCCGGCGCTCGCGAGAAGATCGTCGCGGCCGGTGGCCGCGTCGAGGAGTAAAGCGAGGCTTCCATGGCCCAGAACAACGCGGCAACGGCGGTTCAGAACCTGTTCCGAACGCCGGAGCTGAAAGACAAGATCCTCTTCACGCTGCT
>DATLPC010000059.1:0-34007 GCA_035535975.1 Gemmatimonadaceae bacterium
GCCGCGCTCTGGATGGTCGGGCCGGCACGAGGCGTTCAGACGGTGTCCAGCTCCTTCTACATGGTCGTCCCGCCGTTTCGTGGGGCCCAGCCTGAAGTGCTGACATTCACCGATTCGGCGGTCGTCCGATATCCCACCTCCTCGCAGCTCGCTGACATCGCCTTGGCCGCGGCCGACGATCGTCGGCGGATCGTCGGCGACGAGCCGATCGTCGCCTTCCTGTCATTCAGTACGAGGGGGAGCGCGGAAGGCGAATCGGTCGATCTCGTGCGACGTGCCCTGGACGAAGTTCGCCGGCGAGCGCCTCACCTCGCTGTGGACGGAGAATTGCAAGGAGATGCTGCGCTCGCCAGCACGGTGGCGGCTCGCAAGGCGCCGGACAGCACCGTGGCCGGTCGGGCGAATGTGTTAGTCTTCCCATCGCTGGATGCCGGCAATATCGCCTACAAACTCGTGCAACGACTTGCCGGCGCCGAAGCGATTGGACCGATCGTGCAGGGGCTCCGTCGGCCGTGCAGCGATCTCTCGCGCGGCGCGACCGCCGAGGACATTATCAATGTGGCCGCCATCACCGCGCTCCAGTCTATGGACGCGACGGCGGCACCGAACGAGGACCGCCAGGAGAGAACGTCATGAGCTTCTCGGTGAAGAAAGAAGGGGAGGTGGTTGTGGTAGACGTGGAAGGTCAGTTGATCGTCGGGAATCGGCAGGAGCTCAAGCAGAAGGTGCTCGATGAGCTCGAGCGCGGTGAAAAGAAATTCTTGATCGATTTTTCGCAGACCGGCTACATCGACAGCTCCGGCCTGGGCGTGTTGGTTTCTCTTTCGAAGAAGATCCGCGAGCAGGGCGGTGAGCTCCGGCTGGCCAACCTGAACGACGACCTCAAAACGCTGTTCGAGCTGACAAAACTCGACACGCTCTTCCAAATCGCCGACACGCGCGAGCGAGCGTTGCAAAGCTTCTAGATGCCACGAACTGAACGCCACGGGCGTTCGCCCGACGGCCGCGTGCGGGTCGTCGACGTCGAAATCCCGAACGACGTCCGGTACATCGAGAAGGTTGTCGAGCTGGTCCGTCGCGAATGCCAGGTCATGGCATATGGACAACGACAGCTCATGCTCAACGTTCCCGTGGCGCTCACCGAGGCGCTGTCCAATGCCATTCTGCGCGGGAACCGCGACGATCCGGCCAAGCACGTGCACGTGCGAGCGGAGGTCGATGCGGAGCGCCTCGTCGTCGAGGTCGGCGACGAGGGCGCGGGCTTCGATCTCGAGGCCTCCCTGATCGATCCGACGACCCCCGAGAATCTCGGGCGTGAAGACGGCCGCGGGCTTTTTCTGATGCGCAAGCTGATGGACCACGTCGAGCGCCTCGAAGCGCCGCGCGGCAGCGTGGTCCGCATGACTCTGCACCGCGAATGAGCGACCTGGCGGAGGTCCTCGATGCATTCCGCAAAGCGACCGGCTGTGAGGCGGCGCTCTGGGTGCAGGGGCCATCGGCGGGCGACGCGCCGGTCGCCGATCCTCGAACGGCGGGTGCGCCCAAGCTGACAGAGTTTCCGGCCGGCGGTGACACCCCGGTCGACGTTCGATCCGATCGTGGATCAGTGGTCGTCGCCGCGGTGCCGGGACCGCATCGCGCCTGGCTTGCTTTGGGTCCCTGCGCGGCGCCGGGAGTGGAACTGCGGACCTACATGAGCTTTTTGCTCCCAGTCGTCACGCAATATCTCCAGTCGGCGCTGGAAGTCGAGCACGCGGCGAACGAGCTCGCCGAGCGATACGAGGAGATCAACCTTCTCTACACGATCAGCGAGATTCTCGGCCGAACGGTTTCGCTCGACGAAGCGGCGAAAACAATTCTCACCGAAGTCTCAGAGACCGTCGGCGCGCGCAAGGCGACCGTGCTCGTGCACGAGCGATCCACCGACACATTAAGGGCGGTCGCCGCGCTGGGAATAGACTTGACTACCGTTCCACCGATCCGCGTCGACGACCCGTGCAGCGTCAGCGCACGGGTTTTTCGTAGCCAACATCCCGCGTTGCTCGAGGCGGGGGAGTCGCCGTGTCCGGAAGAAGCCGGATATCGCCGCGGCGCGATGCTCTCCGTTCCGATCATGTGGACCGCGCCTGCCCCGCGCGGCGCTGAGCCGTTGGGCGTCGTCAACCTGTCCGATCGGCGTTCCGGTCAGCCATTCACCGCCGGCGATCAGAAGCTCATCGCCGCCATCGCGACGCAAATCGGAACCGCGATTCAAAATACGCGGCTGGTTCGCGCATCGGTCGAGCAGCAGCGGTTGTCGCACGAGATGCAGCTCGCGCACGAGCTTCAGATGAAGCTTCTGCCGAGTGACACGATCCTCGCTCCGGATGCCACGGTCGCGGCGCGTGTCGTTCCGGCGGAAAGCGTCGGCGGCGACTTCTACCACCTCTTCCACCTCGGCGGCTCGCGCACCGGAATCATGATCGGCGACGTCTCCGGGCACGGCTATCAGGCCGCGCTCATCATGGCGCTGACGATGAGCGCCGCGGCGATTCACTCGCAGACGACGACCGATCCCGGCGAGATGCTGAACTCTCTCGTCTCCACCGTCCGCGACGAGCTGACGATGACGGAGATGTTCATCTCAGCCTTCTACGGCGTCATCGATCCGGACGAAGGAGAGCTTCACTACGCGAACACCGGGCACCCGCATGCGTTCCTCGTCGACCGCGAGCGCGGCTTCGAGCGGCTCCCGGCGATCGATCCGCCGCTCGGCATGAACGAACAGCCGCCCGTCACGGCGCGGCGCTCGTGGCGGCGCGGCGAAGACTTGTTGGTGCTGTTCACCGACGGCGTGAGCGACGCGCGCAACCGTGCGGGCGAGCGACTGGGGGAAGAGCGCGTGATCGAGACGATTCGTGATCACCTCGACTCCGAACCCAAAGTGATCCTCGAGCGCATCGTCGAAACACTCAACGCGCACACGCAAGGCGCGCCGCTTCGCGACGACCTCACGGTCGTCCTCGTGCGCAGCTGAGCGATCGGCGCATGCCGGCGCGAGGTCGCGGTGACGGCGGCCGGATGCCGCCGATTCGAAAGAGCCTTGGCCAACACTTTCTCGACGATCCACGGATTCTCGATCGCATCGTCGACGCGGTCGAGCCGTCAACCGACGAGACGCTGATCGAGATCGGTCCGGGGCGGGGAAGTCTTACGGCGCGACTCCACGGAAAAGTCGGCCGTCTCATTCTGATCGAGTACGATCGCGCGCTCGCCGAAGCGCTGCGAAAACGTTACGCCGACGATGCGTCGGTGACGGTGGTTCAAGCGGACGTGCTCACCGTCAATCTCGCCGACGTCGCCGGCGGACCGTTCAAGGTCGTCGGAAACATTCCGTACTACATCACGACGCCGATTCTCTTTCAAGCACTCGAGCCACCGCGGCCGCGCAGCGCCGTCTACCTCGTGCAGCGTGAAGTCTCGCAACGGCTCGGCGCCTCTCCCGGCACGAGTGAGTACGGTGCGCTCTCCGTCAACGCGCAGGCACTGGCCCGCATCGAAGTCCTGTTTCGCGTCGCGCCGGGCTCGTTTCATCCGCCCCCCAAGGTCGAGAGCGCGGTCGTCCGCGTCACACCACTCGCCAATCCCGTCATCGCCGACGACGAGCAGCCGCGGTTCCGCCGGTTGGTTCAGGACGCGTTCGGCTTTCGCCGGAAGCAGATGCGTCGAGTAGTCCGTGAGTTGCTCGACGTCGACGCCACCGCCGCCGACACGCTGCTTGCGTCGGCGGAAATCGATCCCGCCGTTCGTCCGGAAGTCTTGAGTCCCGACGCGTTCGCGCGCCTTGCGCGAGCGATCAGTCGCGATTCGTCAGCGCGAAGCTGAGTCCCTCGAGCTCCATCGCCATGTTCACGGTCTTCACGGCCACGTCGGCCGGAGCGTGCAGCTGCGTCGGGGCGAAGCTGAGAATGGCGCGTACGCCGGCTTTCACCACGCGATCGACGACCTTCTGCGCCTGATCGCCGGGAACGGTGAGCACGACGATGTCCGGCTTCTCGCGCTGAATGTCCCGCTCGAGGTGCTCGATGTCGCGAACCGAGACCCCGTCCAGCTTCTTGCCGATCTTGTCCGCGCTGTTGTCGTAGGCGGCGAGGATGGTGAACCCGCGCTGTCGAAAGCCGCGGTATTGGGCGAGTGCCGCGCCGATCTTCCCGGCGCCGACGATGAAGACTCGCCATTCTTTTCCGAGGCCGAGGATCTCGCGCAGGCGGCCGGCCAGCTCAGGCACGGAATAACCGAGTCCGCGCTTCCCGAACGACCCGAAAAAGGAAAGGTCTTTGCGGACCTGAGCGGAGGTGGTTCCTCCCCGTTTCGCCAGCTCCTCACTGGAGATGGTCGACAGGCCACGGTTCTCGAAATCTTCCAGGAATCGGAGGTAGGCCGAGAGGCGCCGAACGGTGGAGTCAGCGATGCGTTTCACGAGATGCGTAAGGCTTGTGAATTCATTCACAAGTTAAGGGAACCCGTCCGGCTGCACCAGTTACACAGCCACCGTTAGCTTTGGCGCATGACCGCCCACGTGTCGTCGGAAATCGGACGGATGCGCGCCGTTCTCGTGCATTCGCCGGGGCCGGAGCTGCTCGCCGTAACTCCAAGCAACCGGGCCGATTACCTCTACGACGACATCATCGAGGCCGAGTCAGCGCAGCGCGAGCATCGTCGTTTTATTGCCATCCTCGAGCGCTTCGCGACGGTGTTTCAGGTGCGCTCGTTACTCGCCGACATCTTGTCGACGCCCGAATCCCGCGAGCTCCTCGTTCGGGAAACCATGGACATCGTTCCGTCCGAGCCGTTAGCCCGGGACATCAGCGAGCTCGACGCCGCCGCCCTCGTCAAGCTGTTGATCGAAGGGAAGGAAGAGCCGCCGGGCCCCGTCGCGAAGGCGCTCAACGAACCTGGCCACGTCCTTCCGCCGCTCCCGAACCTCTTCTTCACGCGCGACAGTTGCATGGTCGTCGGCAACCACGTGATGATCGGCTCGATGCGCTACGCCATTCGCTGGACGGAAGCGATCATCATGAAGGCGCTCTTCGTCCATCACCCGGAGCTCGCCAACTCCGGAATTCTGTACGATGGGTCAGCGGAACGCCGCGTCAACTACACCGTCGAGGGGGGCGACGTACACCCGTTGCGCCGCGATCTCGTCGTCATCGGCTTCAGCGAGCGCTCGAGCCCCGCGGCGATCGACCAACTCGCGTCGACGCTCTTTCAGCAGACCGAGGTCTGCGACGTCATCGTCGTCGTCATGCCGAAGGAGAGCACGGCGATCCACCTCGACATGATCTTCACGCAGATCGACCGCGAGTTGTGCGCGGTTTTTCCGCCCCACTTCATCGGGCCGGAACGACTGCCGGTCCTGCACTGGCGCAAAGGCGAAGCGACCATTCGCGAGCGGCCAAACATTTTCGCCGCCCTCGAGGATTGCGACATGCCGGTCGAGCCCGTGTTCTGCGGCGGCGACAGGCGAACGCTTCAGGAGCGCGAACAGTGGGCGTCCGGCTGTAACTTCGTGGCGATGCGTCCTGGCGTGATCCTCTCGTATCAGCGCAACGAAGCCACGCTGCACGAGCTCCAGCGCATGGGTTTCCGGCTGGTGACCGGAACGTCATTCCTCACCGGCGAGGAGCGAATCGCCGAGGGTGAGCGCGCCGTCATCACCTTCGAGGGCGCGGAGCTGGTGCGCGGCGGCGGCGGTCCACGCTGCATGACGCTGCCCGTCTGTCGCGACGATCCGTGGTCGTAGGCCCCACGGCGGTGACATGACGTCGGTCACGCTGGGCAACTCCGACACCCTACTCACCAGCCGGGCCGCGGATTTTCTCGCCGCGGGTCCCGCGGATGCGCAGTCGTTGATCTCGTACGTCTGCCAACTCCCCGGCGCCCCGGCGACGGTGGCCGAGCACATGGCGACGGCGCTCTTCGCGGGGCACGCGCGATTCGCGCGCGACCGCGTCGGCCGCTGGATGCTCCGCGAGGCGAGCGCCGTCGCCGACGTAGATGTCAATCGCACGCTCGACCAGGAATCATTCGTCGTGGTCGATTGCGAGACGACCGGTTCTCGATCGATGGCCGGCGACCGGATTACCGAGGTCGCGGTCGTCCGCGTCCACGACGGACGCGCCGAGATGATTTTCGAGACCCTGGTGAACCCGGACCGACCGATTCCTCCCGCAGTCATGGCGCTCACGAACATCACGTGGGAGATGGTTCGCCGGGCGCCGCGTTTCGCCGAAATTTGCGACCAGCTTCTCGGCGCGCTCGAGGGCAGCGTGTTCGTCGCGCACAATGCCGGATTCGACTGGCGCTTTTTGTCGAACGAGATCACGCGCGCGACGCGCCGTCCGCTCGTCGGTCAACGACTGTGTACCGTGCGAATGGCGCGGCATTTTCTCCCGCAGCTGCGCCGGCGAAATCTCGATTCGCTCAGCGACTACTACGGCATCGTGAACACGGCCCGCCACCGCGCGGGCGGCGATGCCATGGCAACGGCGAAGGTCTTCCTGCGTTTTCTCCGAGAGGCCCGCTCGCGCGATTGCGACACGCTCGACGATCTCGAGCGATTGCTCCGCCAACCCAGTCGGAAAAAGAAGCGACGCCGGCGTCCGCCCGCGATGCCGCACGGCGTCTCCGACGATCGGACCGCTTGAACACGATGATTCCTCAGCCTCTTGTCGAAAGTCGAACGATTGGACGCTTGCGCGTGCACGCCATCCAGGCCGGTGGTCAGAAGTTGGACGGCGGCGCGATGTTCGGCGTCGTCCCCAAGCCATTGTGGGAGCGGCGTATTGCTCCTGACGAGCGAAACCGAATCCAGCTCGGCATGCGCTGCCTGCTCATCGAGCATGACATCGGCTTGGTGCTGATCGACAGCGGTGCGGGGAACAAGGAGAACGAAAAGTTCTACGACATCTACGGCATCGAGAACGCCGGTTCGCCGACACAGCTCGAAGACGGCATCCGAGCGGCGGGTTTTGACCCGGCGGACGTGTCATTGGTCATCAACAGTCACCTGCATTTCGACCACGCCGGTGGAAACACGCTACGCGCCGCGGACGGTTCGATTCGCCCGTCCTTTCCCAACGCGCGATACGTGATGCAGCGCGGCGAGTACGAGTACGCCACGCATACGAATGAGCGCACCGCGGCGAGCTATTTCCCGCACAACTTTGTTCCGCTCGTCGAGGCCGGACTCGTCGATTTCATCGAGGGTGACCGTGAGATCGTGTCCGGGATTCGTGGCATCCCGACACCCGGGCACACGCCGCACCACCAAGGGCTTCTCGTCGAGTCGGACGGAGAGAAGGCTTTCTACATTGCCGATCTCGCGCCCACCACCGCGCATCTACCGCTGGCTTGGATCATGGGCTACGACGTCGAGCCGCTCGTGACGCTCGAAACGAAGCGCCGGATCCTCAAGCGGGCCGTCGACGAGGGGTGGATCGTGGTTTTCGAGCACGACGCGTCGACGGCATGGTCGCGCTTAGTTCACGACGGCAAGGTCTACGCGGCGGCGCCGAAAGAGATCGTGTAGCTCACGCCGCGTAGGCATCGACCGCCCACAAGACGAGCTGATTCACCAACGCCTCTCGTTCCGCGAGGAGTGCGGCACGACCTCCGATGTGCGCGGCACTCATTGCTTCGTCGGCGAGAAGCCGCACTCGTTCAATCACATACTGCGGCGGTTCTCCGAGGCGGCGCAGAGTTTCGGCATATGCGGTGATGCTTCCACGGAGGCGCTGGGACGCGCCGTACCCCAGCAGCGCTCGGAGATTCGCGATTTCTCGTTCTGTGCGCGTTCGATCGGGGACTCGAAGACGAATTGCCATGGCCGTCAGCGCGACGGACTGGTCTCGAAGCTCGCGTTCCCGGGCGCGGAGAGCCTCAGGCTGATTACCCTGCATCGGGCGAATCTCTCGATGGCGACGGAAGTGGCGATCGTTGGCGGTAAACATATGCCTAACCGACGTCAAATTCGCCAGTGGCGAGATCGACATCGGAGGCCGCCACGACTCCGCTTGACCTAAATTCACCTCAGCCATACATTTAACGCACAATCCGTCAAGCGGACCGTCAACGGGTCCCACCCTTTGGCCCTCGTGCTCGTCGCGAGGTGTGCTATAGGCGTCCAGTGAAAGCCGGCAACCCACGTCGTGGGCAGTCGGCCGTATGCGTGGACTCCTCAGCAGTCCGCGCATTTTTGTTTTCCCTCTTCGAGGATTTCGGTATTCAGGACACAACGAAGCGCGTGCGGGTCAATCGACAGATCCGCATCACTCCAGTTCGAGTGATTGGCTCCGACGGCTCGCAACTCGGGATTCTCGAGGTTGATGCAGCGCTGCGGATGGCCGAGGAGCAAGGCCTGGACCTGGTCGAAGTAGCCGCGACTGCCCGTCCGCCGGTCGTCCGCATCATGGACTACGGCAAGTACAAGTTCGAGATGGCGAAGCAGGCACGGATTGCCAAGAAGAAGCAGCACGTGATCGAGCTCAAGGAGGTGAAGTACCGCCCCGGGATCGACGATCACGACTTCGACACGAAGACGCGGCACGCGCGCCGGTTTCTCGAAGAGAAGAACAAAGTGAAAGTCACCATGATGTTCCGCGGCCGTCAGGTCGCCCACCCGGAGCTCGGCCAGGCCGTGCTCGAGCGCGTGGCGATCGCCCTGGCGGACGTCGGAAAAATCGAAAGCGCGGGACGACTCGAGGGAAAGTCGATGACCATGATTCTCGCGCCGAAATGACGCGCTAGCGTCATCCTGAGCCGCTGGCGGCGAAGGATGCTCAAATGAGGACGTTCTAATGAAAATGAAAACCCATAAGGGCGCAAAAAAGCGCTTCAAGATTACCGGTTCGGGCAAGGTCCGCCGCTACAAGGCGTTCAAGAGCCACATCCTGACCAAGAAGACGTCGAAGCGGAAACGCCGCCTGCGTCAAGGCGGTCTCGTGGCCACGAACGGCGAAGTCAAGCACGTCAAGCGCCTGCTTCAGGCCTAACCGGAGACCGACGATGCCACGTTCCGTATCGAACGTTCCGCGCCTGAAGCGGAAGAAGCAGATCATGAAGGCCGCGCGCGGCGCTTTCGGCGCGCGCAGCAAGCTGTGGGGACCGGCGAAGGAAACCGTCGAGCGCGGCTGGAAGTACGCGTACCGCGATCGGAAGAACAAGAAGCGTGATTTCCGCCGCCTCTGGATCACCCGCATCAACGCGGCCGCCCATCAGAACGACATGAACTACAACACGTTCATGAACGGCTTGAAGCAGGCCGGGATCGAAGTGAACCGGAAGATCCTCGCGGATCTCGCCGTCCACGATCCCGCCGCGTTTACGGCGCTCGCCGACAAGGCGCGCTCCGCGTTGAACGCAGCGTAAGTTTTCGCTCGTCATCAGCGGCGGCAGCGCGACGAATATCTCGCGCTGCCGCCGTTTCGCATGCTCAGACGACGTCCGTTAATTCCCCGATATGAACCTCGATCAGTATCTGGCCGAAGCAGAAGCCATCGAACGAGAAGGCGCCGCCGCCCTCAACGCCGCGACCGACGTCGACGCGCTCGAGACGGCGCGTGTCGCGTTCCTCGGCGATCGGCAGGGCCGTGTGAAGGCGCTTCAGGAATCGCTCAAGTCCATCTCGAAGGAAGACAAACCGGCGGCCGGAAAGCGATTCAACGAAGCACGGACGCGACTGCAATCGCTTCACGACGAGCGCAAGACCGCGCTCGGACGCGCGCGCGGCGCGGGCGCGAAGGACGATCTCTCGCTTCCCGAGCGACGTACCTGGAAGGGCGCCAAGCATCCCGTCACGCTCGTCATCGAAGAGATCGAGGGCATTTTCCGCGAGCTTGGCTTCACCGTCGCACAAGGTCCGGAAGCGGAAACCGAGTGGTACAACTTCGGTGCGTTGAATTTTCCGCCAAACCATCCGGCGCTCGATGCCCACGACACGCTCTACCTCGAGGGTGGCGGGTTGCTGCGCACGCATACGTCGCCGGTGCAGATCCGCACACTTCAACGCTACGCGCCGCCGATCCGCGTGCTCATTCCGGGTACCGTGTATCGTCGCGACTTCTTCGACGCGTCGCACGCGCCGGCGTTCGCCCAGATCGAAGGTCTGTGCGTCGACGAGGGCATCAGCTTCGTCGATCTCAAGTCCACCCTGAATCACTTCGCCGAGCGCTTCTTCGGCGCCTCGCGGACGCGCTTCCGGCCGTCGTTCTTCCCGTTCACGGAACCGTCGGCCGAGATGGACGTGCAATGCGGGATTTGCGGCGGCAGCGGTTGTCCCGCGTGCAAGGGAACAGGTTGGATCGAGATCCTCGGCTCGGGCATGGTACACCCCGCCGTGCTCGAAGCGGCCGGGCTCGATTCCGAGCGGTACACCGGCTGGGCGTTCGGCATGGGGCCGGCGCGTATTGCGATCAGCCGTCATGGAATTCCTGATATCAGAATCCTGTACGACTCGGACGTGCGATTCCTGGAGCAAATCGCCGGACCGGTCCTGAGCGGAGCCGAAGGATGAACGTCTCGTATCAGTGGCTGAAGGCCTTCGTTCCGTTCGACGAGACGCCGGTTCAGCTTCGGGACTTGCTCACCGCGCACGTGGCGACGGTCGACGAGTTGCTGGCGTTGCGCCAGGACCTCGCGCCGATCGTCATCGCGCGGGTCGTCGAAGAAGCCCCCCATCCGGACTCGGATCACCTCCATGTCACGAAGGTGGACGCGGGAACCGGGACGTTGCTCGACGTCGTTTGCGGGGCGCCGAACGTGACGGCGGGAAAAGTCTATCCGTTCGCGCCGACGGGCACCGTCATGCCGAACGGCCTCAAGATCCAGAAACGGAAGATTCGCGGCGCGATCTCCGACGGTATGCTCTGTTCGGCGCGCGAGCTCGGCCTGGGCGATGAGCAAGACGGCATCCTGGAGCTCAACGTCGATGTCCCGCCGGGGACCCGCTTCCTCGATGCGCTGCCCATCGGCGACACACGCATCGTCCTCGACGTGGGCGCGAACCGTCCCGACCTGTTGTCGCACCTCGGCGTGGCTCGCGAAGTCGCCGCGGTCACGCGGAAGCCGCTGTCGTTGCCGGAGCTTCCTGGCGTCGCCGATGTCGTCCTCGCCCGCGCCCAGCGCGCTGTTCGTTCCGCGAAGGCGGCGACGGTGAACGTCTCCATTTCGGAAGACGGCCTAGTCCGCCGCTTCATGGGCGTCGTCATCCGCGGCGTGCGCGTGGGTCCGAGTCCCGACTGGCTCGCGCGACGGTTGGAAGCAGTCGGCTCGAGGTCGATCAACAATGTGGTCGACGCGAGCAACTACGTCCTCCACGAGCTTGGCCAGCCGACCCACGCGTTCGACCTCGGCAAGCTCGCCGGCCCGTCGATTGTGGTACGCCGCGCCAAGGCGGGAGAGAAGCTCACGACGCTCGATGGCTCGGAGCGCGCTCTCACGGACGAGATGATCGTCATCGCGGACGTCACGACGCCGCAGGCTGTCGCCGGCGTGATGGGCGGTCGCGATAGCGAAGTCACTGACGCGACGACCGACATCTTCCTCGAGGTTGCGAACTTCGACCCGCGTCGAATCAGAAATGCGCGCCGCGCGCTCGGCATGGCCACCGACGCGAGCTACCGGTTCGAGCGCGGTGTCGACGTCGAGGTCGGCCCGCAGGCTCTCGAGCGTGTGGCGCGACTGATCGTTGGGCTGGCCGGTGGTCGAATCGACGGCGCTCCGGTCGATCTTGTTTACGAGCCTGTGCCGGCACGCCGCGTTCAACTGCGTGAGAAACGCGTCGCGACACTTCTCGGCGCGGCCGTCGGCGGAGAAGAGATCGGCAAGCTGCTCGAAAGCGTCGGCTTCAAGGTCGGCCGGGATTTGTCGGTCGAAGTCCCATCCTGGCGTTCGGACGTCGCCGGCGAGGTCGACTTGATCGAGGAGGTCGCGCGGCTCCGTGGATACGACAGCTTCCCGCTCGAGCTGCGCCCGTTCCGGCCGACCGCCGTCGGTGACGACCCGCAATGGCTCACCGCGCGGCGCCTGCGCGACGCGTTGGTCGGTCAGGGAATGATCGAAGTGCGGCCAATGCCGTTCGTCGCCGGTGACGCCCACTACGTTCGCGTGCTCAACCCGCTCGCCGAAAACGAGGCGCATCTGCGACGGAGTGTGCTCGAGACGCTTGCTCGCCGCGCCGAACACAACCTCGCGCGCATGGAGGGCAATCTTCGCCTGTTCGAGATCGGCTCGGCCTTCGAGCCCAGCGAGGGCGAGTTGCCCAATGAGGAACTGCGTGTCGGTGCCCTGGTAATGGGGCGTCGTGTGCCTCCGCATTTCTCCGATCCCAAAACGCCGGAGTTCGCCGCGTGGGTGAACTACGATGAGTGGGACGCAAAGGCCCTTGGTCACTTGATCGCGACGACGGTCTATGCGGGCGCGACGATCGAGCTCGCCGGATCCGGGTCGCCGGATTTGTTGTGGGAGATTCGGGTCGACGGCAAACCTACGGGAAGCGTACGCAGGTTGGCGCTCGATGCGCCCGTTTGGGCGTCTTCCGCCTACGGCGTCGAGCTCTCACTCGGTGTCCTCGCGTCCGCCGCGGTCGCGCCGAGGGGAGAGTCCGCGCACCGAAAGTTCGAGTCCGCCCGCCCGGTCGTGACCCGATACCGCGAGTTGCCGACTACGCCTGCGTCGGAGTTCGATCTCGCCCTGCTCGTCCCGGAGGCCGTCCGCGCCGCGCAGGTCGAGGACGTCATGCGTCGCGTCTCCGGCCGGCTCCTCGAACGCGTCGAACTATTCGACCGCTATGTTGGCTCAGGCGTTGAAGCTGGCCATCGCAGCCTCGCGTGGAGGTTGACGTTCCGCCACGCAGAGCGCACTCTACGCGATCGGGAAATCGAGACCCGACGATCGGACATTCTTCGCGCCCTCGCCGACGAGCTCAATGTCAGACAACGCACAGGCTGACAATCACGCGATTCACGAGCTGGACACCCTTGTACGACACTTGGCCGACGAGCTGGCTGCGTTTCGTCGGCGGGCGTTGACGGCCGAGAGTCGCTTGAAGGAAGTGGAGAGCCATGAAGGAGGCGCTATGGCGCTCGACCTTTCGGCGCGCGTCAACCAGCTCGAGGAAGAGAACGAGCAGCTTCGGACCAGGCTCGACGACGCGGCCGCCCGAACCCGACAGATGCTCGACCGCGTGAGATTCTTGCGCCAACAGGCGCAGTCGGGAGGTTGACCGGATGGCGACCAAGAAGAACACCACGCGCGTCACGATCCTCAATGAGGAGTATGCGCTTCGGACCGACACCTCTCCGGAACACGCGCGCGAAGTCGCTCAGTATCTGGACCAGGCGATCCGGCGCGTGATGTCCAGCGGCGCCGTCGTCGAGTCGAATCGCGCCGTGGTGCTCGCTGCCCTCCAAATCACCGCCGAGCTGTTCGACGCGCGAATGTCGATCGAAGCGACCAATGACTCGATCCAGACCATCAGCGATTACGTCCGCCCCCTCCTTCCGCCGGCAAAGCGAAACACGGCCGCCTCGCGGTAGACGTCGCTTCATTGCCTTTTGTGATGGGCGCAGGTAGGTTAGCGCTTTAGCGGGGCTTGTAGGTACAAGCGCGCTTTGTAGTTAGCGGAACCCAAGCTGGGCCCTTCGCCGGCGCGGCCCGGTTTCGCGATCTCGTTGCGCGCAACCAGTGAGCACGTGATTCCTCCTAATCCTGCGGCGCAGTCGCCGCGGTGGAGCATAGATCAATATGGACGTGATCGCGATCGCAGCCGCGCTTGGCGTATTCATCGTAGCCGCGCCGGCTTTTTTCATATTCGGACGTAGCGCGGGCCGGCGAACCGAGAACGAACGGCAGGCCGCCGCCAAAGCCACCGCGGAAGAAACGTCCAAGCGAATTCTCTCCGAAGCGGAGCGCGAGGCCGAGAATACTCGCAAGGCCGCCGTTGTCGCCGGGAAGGAAGAGCTGATCAAACTCCGCGAAACCTTCGAGATGGAAGTCCGCGGCCGTCGCGAAGAGGTCGAGCGGGAAGAGCGGCGGATCTCCGAGCGCGAAGGCGTACTCGACCGCAAGTTCGAAGTGCTCGAGCAACGCGACAAAGAACTTGGGCGCCGCGCGACGGATTTCGGTCGTCGCGAAAAGACCGTCGGCGAGCGCGAGCAGGAGCTCGAGCGACTGATCGCTGAAGAGCGTCGGCGGTTGGAGCAGATGGCCGGGATGTCGGCCCAGGACGCGAAGGCAGAGCTGATCCGCCGAATGGAAGAGGAAGCGCAGGCGGACGCGGCCAATCGAATCCGCGAAATCCGGGAATCGGCGAAACGGAACGCGGAGCGCGAAGGCAAGAAGATCGTTGCCCTCGCGATCCAGCGCATTGCCGCCGAGCACACGGCCGAGACTACGGTCTCGGCGGTCTCACTCCCGAACGATGAAATGAAGGGCCGCATCATCGGTCGCGAGGGGCGCAACATTCGCGCGTTCGAGCTCGCCACGGGTGTCGACGTCATCATCGACGACACGCCGGATACGGTCGTCGTCTCCTGCTTCGATCCCGTTCGCCGCGAGATTGCCCGCCTCGCGCTCGAGAAGCTCGTGTCCGATGGACGGATCCATCCCGGCCGAATCGAGGAGGTCGTCAACAAGTCGCGCAAGGAAGTCGACACGCAAATCGTCGAGACGGGCGAACAGGCGGCGTACGACGCCGGCGTTCATGGGCTGCATCCGGAGCTCGTCAAGCTCGTTGGCCGGATGCGCTGGCGGACGAGCTACGGGCAGAACATTCTGCAGCATTCCAAGGAAGTTGCCTGGCTCGCCGGCATCATGGCCGCGGAGCTCGGGCTCGACGTCAACATGGCTCGCCGTGGCGCGCTGCTGCACGACGTCGGCAAGGTCCTCACGCACGAGCACGAAGGCACGCACGTTCAACTTGGGGTGGAGGTCGCGACCAAGTACGGCGAGAACCCACTCGTCGTGAATTGCATCGCGGCGCACCACGACGACGTGCCGCACGAGAGTGAAGTTTCCGTGCTCGTACAGGCCGCGGACGCAATTTCGGGTTCACGTCCTGGCGCCCGGCGCGAAGCATTCGAGACGTACGTAAAGCGCCTGGAGGGTCTCGAGAAGATCGCGTCGAGCTACAAGGGTGTAGAGAAAGTGTTCGCCATCCAGGCGGGCCGTGAAGTACGCGTGATCGTTCTCCCGGACGACGTCGACGACGTTCGCATGACGTCGATGTCCGAGGAGATCGCGCGCCGCATCGAGGCGGAATTGCAGTATCCTGGACAGATCAAAGTGGTACTCATTCGTGAAACAAGGGCGGTAGACTTTGCTCGGTAACGGAACGGCCTCCCCCTCCCCCGTGGCGGCCGAGAAGAGCAACATCATCGACGGAGCAGCGCTCGCCGAGAGCGTGAAGAGCGACGTCGCGTCACGCGTCGCGGCGTTGAAGGCGCGCGGAGTCACGCCCGGGCTTACCGTCGTGCTGGTGGGCGATGACGCGGCGAGCGCCGTCTACGTCGGCGCCAAGGAGCGGACGTGCATCGAGCTCGGGATGAACGGCGAAACGATCCGCCGGCCGGCGTCGATCACGCAGGAGGAGTTGATCGGAATTGTCGATCGTCTCAACGCGGATCCGGCGGTGCACGGCATTCTCGTGCAGATGCCATTGCCAAAACATCTCGACTCCGACGCGGTGGTCCGCCGCATTCGCCCCGACAAAGACGTCGACGGATTTCATCCGGTGAACGTGGGCAAGCTGTTGATCGGTGAACGCGACGGTTTCGCTCCGTGCACGCCGGCCGGCGTCTTGTACATGCTGCAAGCGCACGGCGTGCAGACTGCCGGCGCGAACTGCGTCGTCATCGGTCGCAGCAACATCGTCGGCAAGCCGATGGCGGCGCTCATGGTGCAACCGGGCGTCGATGCGACGGTGACCATTTGCCACAGCCGCACGCGCGATCTGGCGCGTCACACGCGCGATGCGGACATCCTCATCGCCGCGGTCGGCCGCCCAGAGATGGTGACGCGCGACATGGTGAAACCGGGCGCCGTCGTGATCGACGTCGGCATGAATCGCATTCCCGATGCGACGAAGAAGAGCGGCACTCGTCTGGTTGGCGACGTCGCCTTCGGCCCGGTGAGCGGGGTCGCGTCGCTCATCACACCGGTACCCGGCGGGGTCGGCAAAATGACGATCGCGATGTTGATGACGAACACCGTGCGCGCCGCCGAGCAGCTTTCGTCGTGACGTCGCGACGTGGCGCTCGCTCCGAGCCCGCGTCGGAGCTCGAGCTGTTTCCCGCGGCGGAACCTGCGCCACGCATCGTTGAAGAGCCGCTGCCGAGCTACGTCGGCTCGGCGACCTACCCCGGCGAGACGGCCGAAGCGGCGATCGCCGTCTCCACGCTCACGGAAACCGCCCGCGACATTCTCGAGGGCGCGTTCATCCCGATCTGGGTGCGCGGCGAAATCACCGACTTCAAGGCGCATCGCAACGGGCATTGGTATTTCTGTCTTCGCGACTCGGCGGCGCAAATCCGTTGCGTCGTGTGGAATCGCGACCAGCGCCGGATTCCGGCGCCGCCCGACGATGGAATGCTCGTCGCCGCGTTCGGACGGCTCACGGTGTATCCGGCGCGCGGCGAGATGCAGTTCACCGTCGTTCGAATCGAGGCGGAAGGCGACGGGCTTCGTCGCAAGGCGCTCGAGATCACGCGCGCGCGCCTCGCCGCGGATGGCCTGCTCGCACCGGAGCGGAAGCGCGCGCTGCCGCGATTCGCGCGAACGATCGCGGTCGTCACCAGTCCGGACGGCGCCGCGCTCCACGACATCGTAGCGGTCGTCCGGCGTCGCCGGGCGCAGGTTCGGTTGGTGGTCGTGCCCGCGGCGGTGCAGGGGGACTCGGCCCCCGACGAGTTGTGCTACGCGCTCGACCAGATCAATCGGTGGCGCGGCGCCGACCTCGTCATCGTGAGTCGCGGCGGTGGATCGCGTGAGGACATGTGGGCCTTCAACAACGAGCGCGTCGCGCGCGCCGTCGCCGCCTGTTACGCGCCGACGATTTCCGCGGTCGGCCACGAGGTCGACCTCTCGATCTGCGATCTCGTCGCCGATTATCGCGCGCCGACGCCGTCGGCTGCGGCCGAGGCGGCGACGCTGTCGAAGACGGAGCTGGAGGCCGAACTGCGCCGAGCAGCGCACCGGTTGCGCGCGGCTCTCGCCGCCAAGTTCTCGGCCGATCGTGACCATTTGCGGCACGTGGCTCGCGATCTCGTTTCGGCGGCAGTTCGCCAGACCAGCGTGCGACGCGCGTCGCTCGAGCGAGTCTCCGGACGGCTGCACGCGCTCAGCCCTCTCGCGACCATGGCGCGCGGATATTCCGTCGCGCGCGGACCGGACGGTCGCGCGCTCACGTCCGTCGCCCAGTTCACCGAGGACATGCCCTTCGACCTCGTGCTGCGTGACGGTAGCCTCCCCGCCAAAGCATGGCCACGAAGCGATCCGGCGTCCTGACGTTCGAGCAGCGCCTCGCGCGCCTCGAGCAGATCGCTTCAGAGCTCGACGCCGAGAACGTCGACCTCGCGAAGGCGTTGTCGCTGTTCGAGGAGGGGATCGACCATCTGCGAAGCGCCGCGGCCGAGCTGGCGACGGCCGAAGCGACGGTGCAGCGGCTCGTCGAACGCGCCGACGGCACGTTCGGCGTCACCGACGCCGACTAGTCGCATGATCGACCGGTCGGCCGATCGAGCGGCCGTCGATCGCGCGCTCGTCGACGCGTGCGATCATGACGCGGGCTTTCCGCCGGAGCTCCTCGACGCCGTTCGCTACAGTCTCGTCGGCGGTGGGAAGCGCTTCCGCGCGCTGCTGCTCCTTTCGTCGTATCGCGCCGTCGGGGGCAGCGGCGATGCGTCACGGCTCGCCGCGGCCGTCGAAATCGTGCACGCCTACTCGCTGATTCACGACGACCTGCCGTGCATGGATAACGACGACGTACGGCGCGGCCGGCCAACGGTGCACCGCGCGTTCAGCGAGCGGGTCGCGACGAGGGCAGGCGTCGCCATGGTTCCCTTCGCGGCGCGAACCGCATTCACCGGCGCGATCAGCGTCGGTCTTACCAGCGAGGAAGCGGCCGCGGTGGCGCGTGAGGTGATGATCGCATCAGGCGCCGGCGGCATGATCGGTGGGCAATTGCTCGACCTCGAGAGCGAGGGACAACGGCTCGATCTCGATGGTCTGGAGCGGATTCACCGTGGGAAGACCGGCGCGTTGATTCGGGCCGCGGCTTCGATCGGCGGCATGGCCGCCCGGGGAACGTCCGAGCAACTGCAAGCGCTCGCGGCGTTCGGCGAGGCGATCGGGCTCGCGTTCCAGATCGCCGACGACGTGCTCGACATCACACAAACAACTGAGCGGCTGGGCAAGACGGCCAAGCGGGATTTGGATCTGAACAAGGTGACCTATCCGGCCCTGCTCGGCCTCGAGCCCGCCGCCGAGCGGGCCGAGAGGCTCGTCGATGACGCCCGGGCGGGGTTGGAGCGCGTCGCGCTTTTGACCGGAGAGCTCGACGCGCTCGCGCGGTTCGCCGTCGAGCGAGAGTCCTGATCCGTCGCTAGTTTTCGAATGCGAAACGCATGAGCCTCCTCGACCGAGTCCAGCTTCCCGCCGACCTGCGCGGCTTGGCCCGCGACGACCTGCCCCGACTCGCGGAGGACATCCGCGCGCGCCTCGTCGACGTCTGCTCCCGGACCGGAGGACACATCGGCGCCGGTCTCGGTGTGGTCGAGCTTACTGTCGCCCTCCATTATGCGTTCGACACCCCGCGCGACCAACTGGTGTGGGACGTCGGTCATCAGGGCTACCCGCACAAACTGCTGACGGGCAGGAACGAGCGGATGGAAACGCTGCGCCAAGAAGATGGCGTGTCCGGTTTCCTCAAACGCAGCGAAAGCGATTACGACACCTTCGGCGCCGGTCACGCCGCGACCTCTATTTCCGCGGCGCTTGGCATCGCCGCCGGACGCGACGTCCGTGGCGAGGATTTCAAGGTGGTTGCCATCCTCGGCGACGGCGCGCTCACATCGGGACTGGCGTACGAGGGATTGAACAACGCCGGTCATTCGGATCGCGACATCGTCGTTGTGCTGAACGACAATGAGATGTCGATCGCGCCGAACGTCGGCGCGATGTCGAAGTACCTCAACTCGATTCAGCGGAACTCGCTCTACAATCGCGTCCGCTCGGCGATCGGCGACTTCGTCGACCACGCGCCCGGTCCGCTGTCGTCGATCAGCACCCTCGTGCGCAAATGGGAGGAGAGCGTCAAGACGTTTCTCACTCCCGGAGTCCTGTTCGAGGAGCTGGGCTTCCGGTATTTCGGCCCGATCGACGGCCACGATATCAACGGGTTGGTCGACACCTTCGCGGCGGTGCGCGCGCTCAAGGGCCCGCGGCTCGTTCACGTGATCACGCAGAAGGGCAAGGGATTTCCCGCCGGCGAGAAGAGTTTCGAGAAATGGCACGCGCTCCCTCCGGGCCACGATCCCGCGACGGGTGCGCAGCGCAAACCGTCGACGGCCAATCCAGGCTACACGAAGGTGTTCGGAACCGGATTGGTCGAACTGGGAGCCGAGTCGAAGGACCTCGTCGTCATTACGGCGGCGATGCCGAGTGGAACGGGCACGGACGCGTTCGCGAAGCAATTCCCGAATCGCTTCTTCGATGTGGGTATCGCGGAAGGCCATGCTGTGACGTTCGCCGCGGGCCTCGCCACACGCGGCGTTCGGCCGGTTGTCGCGATCTACTCGACTTTCCTGCAGCGCGCGTTTGACGGCATCGTCCACGACGTTGCCATTCAATCGCTCCCCGTGATCTTCTGTATGGATCGCGCTGGACTCGTCGGCGAGGACGGTGAGACGCACATGGGCTTGTATGACATCGCCTACATGCTCGCCGTTCCCGGGATGACCGTCGCCGCGCCGAAGAACGGCGAGGAGATGCTCGGTTTGCTGCGCACCGCGGTTGCTCACCGCGAAGGCCCCTTCTCGATTCGCTATCCGCGCGACGCCTCGCCCGACCGTCCTCGCGCCGCGAGCGCAATCGAGCCGGTTCCGTATGGCACTTGGGAGGTCCCACGTCGAGGCGGCGAGTTCGCCATCTTTGCCGTCGGAACGATGGTCTTGGCCTCGATGCAAGCGGCCGAGCAGCTTGCCGCCGAAGGGATTAACGTCACCGTCGTGAATTGCCGGTTCCTCAAGCCATACGACGAAGTCACGTTGGCGGCGGTGCTCGCCGATCACAAGCACGTGCTCGTCGTCGAAGAGGGGACAGTCGTGAATGGATTCGGCGCGTTCATGTCCACGGTCATCGCGAGGCACGATCCGTCTGTGCGCGTGTCCGTGCACGGCGTACCCGACCGGATCATCCACGCCGCTCCGCGGGCCAGACAACTGGCGGCGTGTGGGCTCGATGCCGCGGGAATCGCCGAACGGGTCCGGGCGCTGCACGAGAGCGAGGCGATGGCCGGGTGATCCGCCTCGGCGTCGTCGGGCACCTCGGCTATACCGATCTTCCGGCGGTGCTGCGAACGCTGGGCGAGCTCGCTCCCGCGCTCGATCTCGAGCTGCACTACGAAGAGGAGCTCTACAACGTCGCCGGAGGACGCTGCCTCGACGATGTGTCGTCACTCGACGCGCTGCTCACCCTCGGCGGAGACGGCACCCTCCTTCGCGGCGCGCGCGTTATTTCGCCGCACCCAGTACCAATACTTGGCGTGAACCTCGGACGGTTGGGGTTCCTGACTTGCTGCAACGCCGATCAGCTGTCCAACGCCTTGATGCGCTTCGCTCGCCGCGACTACGTCGCGGAATCGAGAATGGCGCTGTATGCCCGGGTGATCGACGCGCGCGGCGTGGAACGCCGCAGCTGGATCGCACTCAACGATGTCGTCCTGCACAAGGGCGGGTTCGCGCGAGTCGTTCGGCTGAGCGTCGCCGCGAACGGCGAACCGATCGCGACATACGGAGCGGATGGCATCGTGCTGTCCACGCCGACGGGATCGACCGCGTACAGCTTGTCGGCGGGCGGCCCGGTCGTGTTCCCAACGCTCGAATCCATTGTCGTGACGCCGGTCTCGGCGCACACGTTGGCGATTCGGACCGTGATCCTTCCCGCGACCGTCGAAGTGACGCTGCAAGCGGATGCTGGTCCCGAGGAGCTTTTGGTAACGGTCGATGGCCAGGTCGGTACCAGCTTCCTCACCGGCGAGACGCTCAGCGTGCGTCGCGCCGACCGTGGGGTACTGATCATTCGCTTCCCGGGTATGGGCTTCTTCACAACGCTCCGGCAAAAGCTCGGCTGGGGCGGACTCGCCGAGCGCGACGGATCGACCTAGATGCTGACCGAGCTCCGGATCAAGAACTTCGCGATCATCGAGACGTTGACGCTGCCGCTGGCGCGCGGATTCAACGTGCTCTCCGGAGAGACGGGGGCGGGGAAGTCGATCATCGTCGGTGCGCTCGGGCTGCTCCTCGGCGAGCGCGCATCGGCGGATCTCATCAGGACGGGCGCCGAACGCGCGACAGTCGAAGGCGTGTTCGACGTCGGCGATCGACCGGAGATTCGGACCGCGCTCGACGAGCACGGCATCGATGTCGACGAGGAGACGGTCGTTCTCAAGCGAGAGATCGCGCCTGGACGGGCTCGCGCGTGGATCAATGGCACGACGGTGAATGCCGGCCTCCTCGCCGAGATCGGACGACAGCTCGTCAACCTACACGGCCAGCACGAGGCGCAAACGCTGCTCGATGCCGAAGCGCAGCGCCGCATACTCGATGCGTTCGCCGGCGCGACCGACAAGGCGGCCGAAGTCCGCCAGTCCCACGACGAGCTTGCGTCGATCATCCGTGAGATTGCCGAGCTGACCAAACGCCGCGCCGAGGCCGAGCGTCGTGCGGATTATCTGCGCCATGTGGTGAAGGAGGTCGGCGACGCGAAGCTCGCCGACGGTGAAGACACTCGCCTGGAAGACGAGGCGCGGCGACTCGAGCACGCCGAGGAGCTGCGCGCGCTGGCCTCGGGAATCGCCGCCGCTCTCGACGGCGAAGAAGAGAGCGTTCTGCCAAAACTTTCGTCGCTGTCGCGCCAGCTTGCGTCGATACAACGCATCGACCCGTCGTTGTCGAGGCTTCAGGAGTCGTACGACGCCGCGTACTACAGCCTCGAATCGCTCGCGCGGGAATTGGAAGAATACGAGTCCACCGTGGAGCTCGACCCGGCGCGCCTCGAGGACGTGCGTCGCCGGCGCGATCTCATCTTCCGGCTCACGAAGAAGTACGGGGGTTCACTCGCCGACGTGATCCGTGCCGGCGAAGAGGCGCGTGCCGAGCTGGATCTCGTCGATTCGGCGGGGCTCGACATTCGGCAGCTCGAGACGCGTGAGCGCGAAGCGCGGGCCACGCTCAACGAACGAGCCGGGTCTCTCACCAAATTGCGCCGCGCCGGCGCCAAGCGACTCGCCGACGCGGTCGATGCCGTGCTGCCGGAGCTCGGCATGCCGGACGGTCATCTGACCGTTGCGCTCCAGCCGGCGAAGATGGTGGGCGCGTCTGGTGCGGAAGACGTCGAGTTCTGCGTCGCGCTCAATGTCGGCCACGAAGCACGCCCGTTGTCGCGCGTCGCGTCGGGAGGCGAGCTCTCCCGCGTCATGCTCGCGCTCAAGACGATTCTCGCTCGGCTCGATCGCGTGCCGACCTTGATCTTCGACGAGGTCGACGCCGGGATCGGTGGGCGAGTCGGACTTCAAGTGGGCGAAACGATGCGCCGCGTCGCCTCGCATCATCAGGTCTTTGCGATCACGCATCTCCCGCAAATCGCGGCGCGCGCGCACCATCACATTCTCGTGAGCAAAGGCGCGCGGGGTGGTGTGACGACCGCGGACGTTGCCGTCATGAGCGGCGACGCTCGCGTCAAGGAAGTCGCTCGGATGTTGGGGGGAGATCCGGAGAGCGAGCTGAGTCGCGCCCACGCGCGCGAGCTCCTCGATGCCGCGATACCGAACGCGCCTCCGCCGGGATCTTCGCGCGCTAGCGAAGAAAGACGCGCATCCCGATCTGCTCGCGCATAGTCTTCGCCACCGGGACCCCGGTTCCCGTGATCGTCTCGAGATGGCTGAAGGTCAGTTCCACGGGGAGTGGACGCCCCATCGGCCCACCCACCCCGACCGTCGAGTAGGCGAAGCCGAAACCGAGGGCCTGCGCCGTCAACGACGGGTTGCCGGCGATTCCGTTCCCATTCGAGCTCGGCGTGTATTGCTCCGCGGCGACGTGCGTCAGCATGTACTGCGCGTTGAACGTCAGATAGCCAGTGATCCTCACGCGCGGCGCGACGGAGAACCAGATCACGTCACCGGCGGAGTAGGAACCGGGCGACGGATCGGAGAGGGGAAGCACGGCATACAGGCCGTTGGGCACACGCGCGACGTCGACCGTTCCGAATTGTTTGGTGAACGAACCGACGGCGGTTCCGGAATAGCGTCGACTGAAGATCGCGTCCGCGGCCGCGCCGACCTGTAGCCCCGGCTGTCCGTACCCCGTCGCCACCTCGAATAGGCGATTGCGGTTTCCCGGCTGCCCAGTTGGAAATCGAAAGCTTCCGCTCACCGCGAAGCGAATTCCGTGCGTGGCCGCGGTATCGGCGAGGGTGTTGATCAGTTGATCCGTGATGCCGAGCGATACGTCGCCGATCGAGGTATGGTCGACGACGCCGAGCGTGTCATAACCGGAGCTCAGCATGAGAAGTTGCAAATCACGGAAAGCAGCAGGCCCGCCCGCGCCGAGCACACTGCCGCTGATCGACGCCGAGGGAAGGAACTTCCCGTACTGCGCCACCATGGCCAGGATCCTCGTTTGGATCGCCGCCTGCGCGGGGCTGCTATTCAGCGGGACCACCGCCTGGCCCGGATGCGTGTCGCCCGTGCCGTACAGGGTCTCGACTCCGGTCGTGAACGTGCCGGTCGACTGGATGAGCGTCGTGACGTCCGTGGGCTGGGCGAGGATGACGGCGCAGCCGCTGCCCGACGGAGTCGCCTGGCACTGTGTCAGCTTTAGCTGCAACTGTGCCGCGGCGCTTCGAAACGAGGTGACGAGCGTCGCCGCGTTCGCGCGGGCCGCCTGATTGGTCAGCGCCGGGTTCGGCCCGACATTGGCGAGTCCCAGCTGCGGATTGAGCTGCGATTGGACGACCGATCGCGTTTCGACGAGCGGCACCACGGCGCTGATCGTGATGCGGCTCGTGATGCCATACTCCAGAATCAACGGAGCCGTCACCACGCGCGAATCGACGGTCGTCGCGAGATTGCCGGCCGTCAGGTTGAAGTTCGGCAGCCCCGAGAGACTTCGAATCGCTGTTTCCGCCGGCACGAACTGCGGCACGAGTGCCGGCCCGAGCGAATCGGTGTTCATGCTCCAGGCCACGTTGTTCGGGCGGCCCGGCGGCACTCCGAATAACTCGTCCCACCGCGTCCAGCTCGTGAGCAGGCGAGCGTCGATCGCGTGCCGGGGGAGGACGCGCGCGTCCTGTTGAATGCTGGTGGTCGGTTGGGCGGCGGCGTGGCGTCCCGCCGCCAGAAGCGCCGCGACGCACACTGCTACGACTCTAGAAATCCGTCGAACCGACAATCGATCGCTTGCCTCTCGCCGTGGTCACACCGCTCGGGGGCGGGTTATCATTCCAGCCAATCGCCATCAAAGATACACGAGCACTCGTGACGCTGCTTCCACTGCCGACCGTTCCCTGGCAGATCACCGGCAACCACTGGCTGTCGCTGCCCTGCATTCATCCCGCCGACGCGTCCATCCACGCGATCGGCATGCTGCACCGCGCCGCGCGGTCTGCGATCGAATACGCCGGCACGGCCGACTTTCTATCGGGAACCGGCCCGGCGCTGGCGCGCCCGACGCTCGAGATCAATGGCGTACGCCACGAGCTTTCCGATGTTCCCATTGCCTGGGAGCGTGCGCTCGGGTGGATCCCGACGTTCACCTGCTCGATCGGCGATCTCGTTCTTCGCGGAACGATCTTCGCCCCATACGGCCGCGACGCCGACGTCTCCGGCGCCGTCTATGCGCTTTCGCTGGAGAATCGTGCGTCCGCGGATGCCACGGTGAGTGTCACGCTCGCCGGTACGCTTGGGCATCGGCAGCTGCGGGTGCGGACCGCGCGACGTTTCGACGACGCGGCGGTGGTCGGCGTGGGTGCGTCAGGCGCCGTTTTGCTCGAAGGCGCGTCGCCTCCCGGCTTGGCGAGCGTCGCGCTGATCGCCGACGGCGACGCGATCACCGAGGTCGACGCGAATGGCTACGCGATCAAGCGGTCGGTGACGGTCGCCGCCAAGTCGCGCGAGCAGATCGCGTTCTACCTCGCGGTTGGTCCGGAGCGGGACGGCGCCGAGGCCACCGCGACCGTCCTGCGCCGGCGCGGCTGGCGCGACCTCCTCGCCGCGACACGCGACGCGCTCCAGAGTCTCGAGCAGAGCACCGGCAATGAAGCCATCGACCGGCTGATCAACCGCAATCTGCTATTCGCATACTTTTACGGTGTCGGGCGCGCGCTGGATGATGCCCAGTACTACCTGGTGCGAACGCGGGCGCCGTGGAATGGCCGCGGTGTGACGGTTCGCGACTGGGACGCGCTGATGTGGACGATCCCCGCGGTGCAGCTCGCCGACCCGCCGCTCGCCCGCGAGCTTCTGCTGCGCATGTGCGAGCTCCACGGCTACGCGCCCGGGCGCGGCGTGCACTACCTCGATGGGACGCTCTTCGAGCCGGGCTTCGCGCTCGAGGGCGTGGCGAGCTACCCGCTGGCCGCGGATCGCTATATCCGCGACACGGGCGACGATCGCATCGTCGACGAGCCGGCGTTGGCCGATACGCTCTATCTCGCCGCCGAAGATCTCGACGCCCGCCGCGACAAGCGCGTGCCGCTCTACTCGACGGAGGTCAGCCCCTCCGGCGTCCCGGCGGCGCATCCGTTCACGCTGCACGCGAACGCCGCCGTCGCGCAGGCGCTCGATGTGCTGCGTCGCACGCTCGATGAAGAGACGGCCCGCAATCTCGAGGACCCGGACGCCGTGCGGGCGGCGATCACGCGCCACTTCGTCGTCGACGCCGCGGGGAAGTCGACCTTCGCCGCCGCCATCGACTTGGCCGGCGGCACGTCCGTCGTCGACGATCCGGCGGCTTCGGCATTCTGGCTGCCGCTCTACGAGGCCGCTTCGCGCCAGGACTCGACGTATCGGCGCACCGTGAAAGCGATCGATGTCACGCCGCAATCGCTCACCCAGCAGTGCGCGCGCCTCATGGGTCCTGATGCCGCCAACGTTCTCCAATGGCTCCGCCGTGCGCCGCTCGACAGCGGGTGGGCATCGGAGTTGGTCGATGCGGACGGGCGAGCGGCGATGAACGGCGCCGACGCGTCGCTCTCCGGCCTCCTCGCGTGGTCCGCGTGGTATGCGGTCAACGCCCTCGGAGAACGGCCGTGACGGACAAATGGACCGTGGTTCCCGGCGCGGCGTATATTGGGGACGCTGATTCCCGCCCGGATGGCGAAACGGGTAGACGCGCGGGACTTAAAATCCCGTTCCTGCAAAGGAGTCCCAGTTCGAGTCTGGGTCCGGGCATATCCTGAACAGTCGAGCCAAGTGCCTACATCGGCGTTCCGCCGATGCTGCCGTTGACCTCGTCCGAAATTTGGCGTAGGCTTCCGGAATAACGTCCGGCGATGGAGTTCGCCAATAAGCGCCTGGGAGAAGCAACCCAAGGCTGATGACTCCTGCTCAACTGGCTGCGCCAGGGCAGGAGTCTTTTTTTTGGCACCAAGCACCGAACTGATGTCTGCAAGCTGCTAGGCTCGTGTCCAACGACAGCGCACCGATCGCGGCATGGCTCGAGGATCTCGCGCGGCTCGCGCTCGAGCTGGGCGACAAGCTCGCAGCCGAAGACGCGACGGCAGCCGCTGCGCGCTGTCTCGAGCGAGAATTCATCGTTGCTTGCGTCGGTCAGTTCAAGCGCGGCAAATCTACGTTGGTGAACGCGCTGCTCGGCGAGCCAGTGCTGCCGACCGGCGTGACTCCAGTGACATCCGTTCCGACTCTCGTCCGTTTCGGCCCGCCCGACGCGTGTGTGTTGGGTCAAGAAGGGAGTTGGATTCACATTCGGGGAGACGAGCTGGCGCGCTTCGTCTCGGAGGAGGAGAACCCGGGCAACCGGCGAGGTATTGTAGCAGTCGAAGTCTTCAGACCCCGACCCATTCTCGCCAACGGGCTTTGCCTCATCGACACGCCGGGCCTTGGCTCAGTATTCGAGGCGAATACCCGAGCAGCACGAGATGTCTTGCCGCGCATTGACGTCGTGCTCCTCGTCACCGGTGCGGACCCTCCGCTGACGGCCGACGAGCTTCATTTGATCGGCGCTGCCGCCCACGTTGACACTGTTTGTCTGGTCATCAACAAGGCCGACAAATCGACGCGAAGCGAGCTCACCGCGGCGCGATCATTCGCGCTGGACCTGTTTCACCGACGGCTCGGTCGCTCGATCGATCAGGTGTTCGAGGTTAGTGCTGTCGACGCTCTCTCCGGGATCAAACGCTGGCCCGATTGGGAGCGGCTGGCGTCGATGCTCATGCAACTGGCTTCACGGCACGCCACGGAGTTGTCACGAAATTCTGGTCACCGGGCCGTGGAACGCATTGGCGGGAGACTCATTGCCGGCATCGATGCGGCGGCGGAATTGTTGACGGAGCCCTTGGACGCCCTGAAGCGCCGAGCCGAAGCCGCCGAGCGGGCGATGGCCGAGTCGTCACATCGACTCGTCGATCTTTCTCCGCGGCTCGACGCCACGGAACAACGCCTCGTTGCTGATTTCGCTCGGACCGCCGCGCGTTTCAAGCAGGCGTGCCAGTCCGCCGCTCACGACCAGCTCACGCGCCGGCTCGATGTTCTGCCCCGCACGTCAGGCCCGTCGCTTCGCCGTCGGGCGATGGAAGGGGCGCAGCACATTACGCGCGCGACAATCGAAGCCTGGCTCCCCGACGCGCGAGACGAAGCCGGCCGCGTGTTTCAGCTGAGTACGGAGCGATTCATCACCGACGTGACAAATGCGTGGAACTCCCTAAAGGGAATCATCCCCGGACTTCCGGAACTGGCCGAGAGCGACGTCGTCGAGGCGATGGCGAACAATAACGGCCGTTTCGTTTTCAACGAGCAGACCGCGATGGCACTCCCCGCGTCGCCGTTGCGCTACATCGGTGATCTCGCGCTCGCCGCGATCGGCCTGCGCCGCGTCATCGTTCGTGATGCCCACCGGTTCGTCGATTGGCTGCTCGAGCTCAATGTCTCGCGTGTCGAGCGTGACGTGTCCGATCGGATCCAGGATAGCCGCGTACGGCTGGAATATCTCCTGCGGACCAGGCTCAGCGCCGTTCGTGCGCAGAGCGCGGCAGTGTTCGATCATGCCAAACGCGTAAGAGAAGCGGGCCAGCTTGCTGTCGCGCGGGATGCGACTCGGTTGGCGGCGGCGCGCGATCGTATTACCGAGATCTTGGCGACGGCACGCCAATCCGCCCTCACGGCGTCCGGTCCGTCGGCCGAATGGCCTGCCACGAACCACTGACATCCACCGACCAGTCATCGGCCTCCTCGTCTTCGGGAGCATGCGGCCGGTACATGATGACTCGTGCTCGCTCGAGCGTGATGAGACCACCGCCGATCATTCGGTCCAATTCCGGGAGAATGGCCTTGATGCGCTCGTCGGTCTCGACGCACTCCACGACGATGGGAAGATCAACCGACAGCTCGAGGAAGCGATCCGTGTGGATCGTCGAGCTCGCGCCAAAGGACATGATGCCCCGAAACGCGGTGGCCCCCGCGTAGTTCTTTCGGCGCAGCAGTTCGATGATCTGCTGGTACAGCGGCTTACCGTCAAACTTGTCCCGCTCGCCGATGTGGATGCGCATGAGCACCCGTTCGCCCTTGAACCCGTGCATGCCCGTCTCCGAAGAGGTAGCGGAGTATCGCCCTCAGCCTCGTTGCGCGGCAAGCAGCGCGCGGGCGAGCGCGAATCCGACAAAGGTTCCAACGAGTGAAATCGTCACGCTGCCGATGATGTAGAGAGCACCCGACAGCCGCTCGCCGTCTTCGAGCATACGCGCGGTCTCGTATGAGAAGGTCGAGAAGGTGGTGTAGCCACCGCAGAAACCGGTCGTGAGGAGGAGGCGAACCTCGGGAGTCGCGATCGTGCCCTCGAGTCCGTAGCGCATCAAGAACCCAAGCAGCGTCGACCCTGTGATGTTGATCAGCAACGTTCCGAACGGAAACGCGCTGCCCGCGCGACTCTGCACGAAAAAGCTCAGCCCATAGCGGGCGAGAGTCCCGACCGCGCCACCGACCGCGACGTATAGTACCAGCCTGACACGATCCATCACTCTCGTTCACTCCTTCGGTCGTGGTTGAACGCGGAGGCGAGTGTGGCGAGCATCCTCGCCATGTCCATGAGGATTGGGTCGAGCTGCTGGGCGACAGACTCGTCAACCGGGCCGTACCCGCGCAACTGCTGTGAGACGCTGTCCTCCAATCGAATCGCTTCGCTAGTCAAAGCCGCCGCGATCGCTCTCCGTTTTGACTGTCGGCGCGGCGACAACTCGAGGTGCAACGCCAACGCGGCGATCCGGTCTTTCATGGAGCGGAGCACAACACGCGCGTCCCGTCGCAGCGGCTCCGCGACATCGTCGTCCGAAAGCGACAAGACCGCCCCCTCATCAGCCGCGTCCAGCCACCGCTCAACTCGGCGGATTGTGTCCTCTAGCCGCGCGAAGAGCACGGCGAAGTGACGCCTTTGGTTGGCGTTGAGCGTGATCGCCCGAATGTTATCAACCATAAAAAAACCCCCACGCGGGTCCGCGTAGGAGCCATCAGCCCGGAAGGGCGGTTTAGGGCGAGCTCCATCACCCATCCTAAGGATCGAGGCTCCGGCCCTCCCTGTCCAGAGCTTTCCGACGTCCGAATGCAACGGTTGGGGAGTCTCAGCGCGCGCGACCGGGCCGCAGCGGCACGAGACGCTCTCCAGACGGCTCAAAAAAAACGAGCCCCAGGGAAACCGGGGCTCGCTCTTGTTGTATGTCGAAATGTGGATCAGAACGGGATGTCGTTCGCGTCTTGGTCCTGATCCGCGATGGCAAGGTTCGTCGACTCGCCCTTGGTCCCCGTCGTCGCGACCCGTGGTGGCCAGAGCACGCCATCGCACGATCGATTGCGGCACTTGAAGTCCGGCGCTTTCGGGTTGCGCTTTGACAAGCGGTTGTCCCACATGCGGCCGCCGCACTTGGGACAGGTCGGCTCAGCAGTCGCCAGCGGACCACTCGCCGACGGTAGGTCGGGCCCCACCTCAGCAAGTCCAGTCAAGCGGGATGCGGACAAGTCAGGACGATCCTGGCGATTCGTGCGCCGCGCGTACGCCTCGGCCGGCTCCTCGAGCGGCTTCGCGTACTTGCCGTCGCTGTCCACCTGCACCCAGTTCTGCTCGTACGCATACAACTCGTGCGCGATTCCGAAGCGGACGGCCGCGCGCTTGAACGCGTCCGTCGCCGCTGCCTTGTAGTCGCGGCCCGTCCCGACGTCTTCGCGAATCACGCCGAGGATCTGCAGCCGCGCTTTGAACGAGCAGGTGGAGTCGTCCTGCTCGTCGGACGCAAGGGTCGGGAGGAGTTCCAATGTGAGATCCCACTCGCCCGCCACCACGCTGTCCAGTCGCTCGCGCACCGTGTTCGCGTCCACGTACGCGACGAACCGCGCGAAGTACTTGCCGTCGCGCTGGATCGCGCGACCGTCCTGCCGCCACGCAATAACTCCCGTTGGGAGTGGCGCCGACAGTTGTGCCCAGATGTCCATCTTCTCCACAGTCGCCTCGTGTCTCGCAATCATGCTCTCATCCTGCCGTTGTTATTCGGTCCAAGTGGTCGTGCGCCAACACCAGTCTTGCGAACCTGCTTCACCGCCGGACAATCGCGGCCGTGTTCACAGTACCATCCGTGGCGATCGTAGAAGACCAAGTGGGCCCGCACGCCATCGTCGGTGTGCTCGTCAATCCGAACGAGGCGTCGAACCGAGGTGCCGGCGCCGCATTTGGAAACGGGGTCCAACTCTCGGACCTTGAAGGTCGCCACGGTCTTCTTAGGTGCACCGGATGGTGCGTTCTTCTTCTTACCAGCCTTTTTGGTGGCTGATCTCCTAACTCGGCCCCGTTTCTTGACTTTAGCCACCTGAGCTCCTAATCTCAGCAGTAACAGATGTCGCGTGAATTCGGGGTCTGTTCGGTAAACCAAATGTAGCATTTGTAACAAGGCCGGTCAATGGAAGCCGAATCCGAAAAGGTGCTCCCCGCAGGCGCGCCTGAGCTGACCGAGCTCGGCAAGCGCATCGAGAAGCTTCGGATCGACCGAGGCCTCTCCAAGCAGCACTTGGCGCGTCACGTCGGCACATCGCGCCAACAGCTCTGGCGCGTGATGACCGGCAAGTCGGAGCTGAGCGGCGGACTCGGCGCTCGCATCGCTCAAGTCCTCGGGACGGCCGTGTTATCCGGGCCGCTCGCCGTCGAAGTCGATGGTCACGCGTCCGGAACGGCCACGACAACCAACGGCTCGAGTGCCGACTTGTTCGCCGCGTATCTCGCCGATGCCGCCGCCGTAGCAGAAACGCTGTCGACGATTCCCGCCGGCGCGGACGGTCGTCGCGTCAAGCGGCGTTTGCTCGACGCGCTCGAAGACGAAGCAATCGCGCGAGGCCTGCACCTCGATCCGGCATTTTTCGATTTGCGCCGTCGCGTGCTCGGTGGAGAACTGTGAGGGGCTGACAGGATCGGCTAGCTTTGCCGCATGACCGACGTCGTCGCGTTGGCCGCGGAGCTGCTCACCATCGATTCCTCCACCGGCGCCGAGAGCGCCGCGGTCGATTTCGTTTCCAAATGGCTGGTGGCACGCGGCTGGAATGTCACGTTGCAGGAGGTTTCGCGCGGTCGCGCGAACGTGTGGGCGTTCCGAAGTGGTGGAGGGGTCACGCTCTCGACGCATCTCGATACCGTGCCGCCCTACATCGCGCCGAAGCTCGAGAGCAACAAGCTCTACGGTCGCGGTGCGTGCGACGCGAAGGGAATCGCCGCGGCGATGATGGTGGCGGCCGAGCGCTTATCGAACGCCGGCGAACAGCGGGTTGATCTGCTGTTCGTTGTCGGAGAAGAGAAGGGCTCCGACGGTGCGCGCGCGGCCAACCGATTGGCTGCGACGAGCCGGTTTCTCGTCAACGGCGAGCCGACGGAGAGCAAGCTCGCCAGTGGCGCCAAGGGATCGCTGCGCGTCACCGTTCGCACGACCGGGCGGGCCGCGCACTCGGCGTATCCGCATCTCGGCTCGTCCGCGATCACGCCCATGCTCTCGGTACTGCCGACGCTGAGCGAGATCGATTTACCGAAGGACGACGTGCTCGGCGAGACGACGTTCAACATCGGTACCCTCCGCGGCGGGACAGAAGCCAACATCGTTCCCGCCCTGGCGGAAGCCGAGGTGATGTTCCGCTTGGTGAGCGACGTCGCGCCGATGAAATCGGCGCTGCAACGGTGGGCAAAGGGGAAAGCCGAGCTCGAATTCGGCTCGCATATTCCGCCGCAGCACTTTCACACCATTCCCGGATTCGAGACCGCGCCCGTCGCCTACACATCCGACATCCCGCTGCTGAGTCGCTGGGGCACGCCGCTGCTCTTTGGTCCCGGCTCGATTCACGTCGCGCACACGCCCGACGAGTACATCGACGTCAAAGAGCTGCGCGCCGCGGTGGGGGCTTATGAGCGAATCGTAAAGGCGGTGCTCGCGCCATGAGCACGAGACCAGAAGGCCCGCCCGGCGGTCAGCGTCGCAAGGTCGCGGTCCTCGGAGCCACCGGCGCCGTGGGCCAGGCGTTCATTCGCCTGCTCGAGCACCACCCCTGGTTCGAGCTCATTGAGGTTGCGGCGTCCGAGCGCTCGGCGGGAAAACCGTATGCCGAGGCGGCGCGCTGGATCGGGGCCGACGCCATGCCGTCACGCGTCGCGGGCATGACCGTTCGCGCGTGCGATCCGGCGGAGATCTCGGCGAATATCGTTTTCTCGGCCCTGGATTCGACGGCGGCCGCGACGGCCGAGCCGGCGTTCGCGTGCGCCGGCAAAACCGTGCTCACCAATGCGAAGAACTTCCGCATGGAGCCGGACGTCCCGCTCGTCATCGCCGAAGTAAATCCCGATCATCTCGACGTACTCGGGGCGCAGCGAAAGGCGCGCGGATGGAAGGGCGCTATCGTCGCCAACGGCAACTGCTCGGCGATCGTCACGGCGCTTCCCCTCGCGCCGCTCCATCAGACATTCGGCATCACGAAGCTCGTCGTCGCGACGATGCAGGCGATCTCCGGCGCGGGGTATCCCGGCGTCGCGTCGCTCGACATCCTTGGCAACGTGATTCCTTACATCGGGGACGAAGAGCCGAAGATCGAGGGCGAGGTTTGCAAATTCCTCGGCACGAGCGACGGCGCGTCCGTTCACAGCGCGAATTTTCCGGTGAGCGCGCACGCCAATCGCGTTCCGGTCGAACATGGCCACACGGTGGTGATGTCGGTTGGTCTCGCGCGTCCGGCGAGTCCCGAGGAGGTAAGCGAGGCGATTGCGAAATGGCGCGGTGCGGAGATCGCGCGCGGCTTGCCGAGCGCGCCCGAGCGTCCGCTCGAAGTGAGCGCGTCCCCGGATCATCCGCAGCCGCGTCGGCAAGTTGATCGTGGAGGCGGCATGACGGTCACCGTCGGCCGCATTCGGCCCGATCCGATCTTCGACGTGAAGCTCGTCGCGATGGGGCACAACGTGATTCGTGGCGCCGCGGGCGCCTCGGTGCTGAACGCCGAGCTGATGGCGCGCCGC
>DATLPC010000060.1:0-4558 GCA_035535975.1 Gemmatimonadaceae bacterium
CGTCACGCCGAATCGTTCAGCGACGTCGTCGGCGACGGACTCACTCACCGCACCGTAGTGGACATTTTCGCGAACCCCGAGGTGCGGGAAGAGGAACGCATGCTGATAGACGATTCCAAGTCGCCGGCGCTCCGGCGGCGCGACGGTGAGATCCTCGCCGCCGAGCATGATGCGACCCGACGTCGCCTTCACGACGCCGGCGATCGTCTCGAGCAATGTTGTTTTCCCGGAACCGGCGGGGCCGATCACGACACCGTATGAGCCTTGCGGGACGTCGAACGTGACATCGGACAGGCGGAAGGCGCCCGCTTTGGCGTTGACGAGTTGCAGCGAGATCATGAGCCGCAACGCCGCAACGTCGCCGGCGTCATCGCGCCGTCTCACGTCTGAGCGCTCTCAACGCCGCGAGCGGAACGAGGGCGAAGAGCACCAGAACCGCCGCCACCGGCAGCGCTTCTCCGAGCCCGAAGCTCGTAAAACGATCGTAGCTCAACACACTCGCGACCTTCGGGTTGTACGTCAGAATCACAATTGCCCCGAACTCGCTCACGGCTCTCGCCCACATCACGACCGCGGCGGCGGTGAGTCCACGTCCGGCGAGGGGGAGCGTGATGCGGCGAAAGGCGCGCCAGACGTCGTCGCCGAGCGTGCGGGCGACCGATTCGTAGCGCGCGTCGACTCGCGCGAATGCTTCCCGCGCCGCGCTCACGTAGAGCGGCGCCGACACGAAGAGCATCGCGCATACGATGCCCGTCGCCGAGCCGGCGACGCGCAAGCCGGCCGCGTAAAGCGCGCCACCGACGGGACTCCCGCGGCCGAGCACGAGGAGCAGTGCAATTCCGGCAACGGGATGCGGAATCACGAGCGGCAGCTCCATCGCCGCGGCGACGATCGAGCGTCCCCGGAAATCGCGGCGTGCCAGCAGGTAGGCGATTGGCGTGCCGCCGACGACTCCGAGAATCGTCGCGATCGTCGCCGTCGCCGCGGTGAGGAGAATGGACGCGCGCAGCTCGGAATCGTTGGCGAGCGAGGAAAGCCCGCGTCCAGCGCCGGTCGCGACCAACCCGACTACCGGCGCGAGCACGAAGAGCAGGAAGAGCGACGCGACCAGCGCAACGATGACAGCAATCGCGGCGCGCGAGACCGCGCTGGGCTGTCTCGCGGGTGGCGTGGTCTCCAGCGCGCTAGCGTCGAGCTCCACGCGTGAGCTCGGGCGGCGCTCCGTCGCCGACGACGATCGGATGGTCGAGCATGTCAACGCGGGCCGCGCGGAGCTGTCGCAGCACGTCCGGCGACGTGAGAAATTCCAGGAACCGTCGCGCCGCCGCGGCGTGCGGGGCGCCGGCGGGGATGCTCATACCATATAGTATCGGCTCGCCGCGAACGGTCGTCGTCGTGCCGGGCGACGACCCGCGGACCGTGGTCGACACTTCGCGATAGGCGGCGGTGCGATCCGGATCGCCGAGGTCGATTTCGCCGGGCAGCCGCGCGAAGCGGAAGCCATTTGATTCGGCGACCGACTGGTACTCGTAGATGTAGTCCAGCTCCCCGGCGGCCAGCAGTGCGGCCAGCTCGGCGGCGTTCGCGCGCATGTTTCGCTTCGGCGCGTTGTCCTCGAGCGATTTCGCCAGACCCGGTTTCCGATAATGGCGTTCGGCAAGCTCGAGCATCAGCAGGGTGCGATATCCGACGGGCGCGGCGTCCGGATCGGTTCGTCCAACCTCGACGTCCTTTCGCCGCAGGATGTCGTACCAGTTCGCCGCATTTATGTCGCTCGCGTGCTTGGACTTAGGCGTGTAGGCAACCACCATCCGGTTGCGCGCGAACTCGGCGAACCATGTCGTGTAGCGCGGGGCCAGAAGCCGCGGAAAGACGTCGGCGTCGGCGAGCAACAACAGGTCGGGGATGCGGTGGAGCTCGGTGATTTTCCGCGCGTGCTCGAGCGAGCCGCCGCTCTCGCGCTGAACGACAATCCCGGCGCGAGCCGTGAACGAATCCAGAACGGGTTGCATCGGCTTCGTGAGGCTGGCGGCGATGAAGATGACCAGCGTGTCGGCAAGCGCGGCGAGCATGACGAAAAGAAAGCCCCCGATGACGCCCGGCGCCACGGTGGAAACTTTGTATTATCCGCTCCGTCGTGTTGAACGGCGCCTTGCGTGAGACAGCCACTTGTACTAGTCTACTAGTACAACTCAGGGCGATTCCTTCCCCAGGTCCCTCACGGGCCACACCTTCCAACCATGTCTGACCTCGCGATCGACATTCGAAATGTCGTGAAGCGGTACGACCAGCATGTCGCGGTGCGCGATCTCTCGCTGCAGGTTCCGCGCGGCTCGGTCTACGGTCTCCTCGGCCCCAACGGCGCCGGAAAGACGACGACCATCCGCATGATTCTCGACATCATTCTTCCCGACAGCGGAGCGATTTCGATCTTCGGGCGTCCCAACACCGAGCCGGGGATTCTCAACCAGGTCGGGTATCTCCCGGAAGAGCGCGGGCTCTACAAGAAGATGCAGGTGCGACGCGTGCTGCTCTTCCTCGCCGAGTTGAAGGGGATTCGGCCGACGGACGCCGCGAAGCGCATCGACGAATGGCTCGAGCGGTTCAGCCTCGTCGGCGATCGCAATTGGGGTGATGCGCGCGTCGACGAGCTGTCGCGCGGCATGCAGCAGAAGGTGCAGTTCATCGCCACACTATTGCACGACCCCGACCTCGTCATTCTCGACGAGCCATTCAGCGGTCTCGATCCGATCAACGCGCAAGCGCTCAAGGACGCGGTGCTCGAGCTCAAGCAGCGCGGCAAGACGGTCATTTTCAGCACGCACGTCATGGATAACGCCGAGAAGATGTGCGACTCGGTGTGTATCATCGCGCGCGGTGAAAAGGTGCTCGACGGCGGCGTCGCCGACGTAAAGAAGTCGGCCGGCTCGCGCAACGTCGCGCTGTCGCTGGCGGGCGGGGCGCACAACGGCGTGTCGGCGCTGCTGCGCGATCCGGCATTCGTTCGCCGGTGCGACGACAACAACAACTATTTCGAGCTCGAGCTTTTCCCGAACGCCGACGCCCAGCTCTTGCTGCGCCGCTTGATCGACGCCGGCGCGAACATCGAGCGCTTCGAGCTCATGCAGCCATCGCTGCACCAGATCTTCCTCCAGCGCGTCGGCGCGAGCGGCGTCGAAACGGGGATGTCGGGCCATGGATAAGAAGATTCTCATCGTCGCCAAGCGCGAGTATCTGGAGCGTGTACGATCGCGCACCTTCCTCGCGTTCACGTTGTTGATTCCGGTCTTCATCGCCGGCATAACGATGTTTCCGCTCTATATCGCCGCGAAGAGCGGCGCGTCGACCGCCATTCGCCACGTTACGATCATCGACGCGACGGGTTCGGGGCTGGGCGACCGCATCGCGCACGCGCTGATGACGGACAGCACGATCGCGCGGATCCCCGGCGACAGTGTGACGCCGCGCGTCGAAAGTGTCTCGGCCGCCGATCTTCCGGCTCGCGAGCAGGCGGCCGCGAGCGAGGTCAAGCTGCCCGATCACATCACGGGCTACCTGGTGCTGACCGACAGCACGCTCGCCGGCAAGTCGGCGCGCTACTCGGGGCGCAACGCGTCGACGATCGGCGACATGGACAAGCTGCGGTCGATCGTCCGGCAGGAAGTGATGGTGTCGCGCCTCGAGCGCGAGGGTGTGCGCAAGGACATCGTCAACGATCTGGCGACGAGCACCTTTCGCTTGAACTCCGAGCGCTTGACCGAGCGCGGGCGCGGCGGCTCGGGTCAGGCCGGCATCTTCGCCGGCATCAGCGTGGGCCTCCTCCTCTTCATGTCGATCGTCTTCCACGGCCAGAACGTCCTCCGCGGTGTGCTCGAGGAGAAATCGTCGCGCGTCGCCGAGGTCGTGATCTCGAGTGTAAAGCCCGAGTCGCTGCTCGCCGGCAAGGTGCTCGGCGTCGGTGGCGTTGGGCTCACGCAGCAAGCGGCCTGGTTCGCGATCTCCGCCTATCTGATGAATTTCCTCGGACCGGTGATCCTGAAGGCGGCGACGAAGGGCGCTGTCGCTACGACCGCGACGTCAGGGACAGGAGCGGCGAACGCGGCGCTCGGCGCGTCGTTCGGCGGAATGGCGCTTTCGATCGTTGCCGTATCGCTGCTCTTCTTCGTGATCGGCTTCGTGTTCTACGCGAGTCTGTACGCGGCCGCCGGGTCGATGGTGAACAGCGAGCAGGAAGCGCAGCAGGCGGCGATTCCGGTGATGATGCTGCTCATGAGCACCTGGCTGATGGTCAACCCGGTGCTGATCAACCCGAACAGTAAGCTCGCCATCGTACTGACGTGGCTGCCCTGGTCGTCGCCGATCATGGTGCCGCTGCGCATGGGGCTGACGACTGTGTCGCCGGTCGTGATCGCGGGATCGGCGTTGGTCGCCGTGCTCGGGTGCGTCGTGGCGGTGTGGCTCTCGGCGCGGATCTATCGTGTCGGGATGCTCATGTACGGGAAGAAGCCGAGCTTCGCGGAAGTCGCGAAGTGGATCCGCTACGCTTGAGCTGAGCGAC
>DATLPC010000061.1:0-62226 GCA_035535975.1 Gemmatimonadaceae bacterium
CCACGAAACGGCGGGACGACCATGTAGAAGGAGCTGGACACCGTCTGAACGCCTCGTGCCGGCCCGACCATCCAGAGCGCGGCTCGAAGCACGTCGCCGGTCGTGTGCACCGCGCCCGCGACGCAACCGTCGGCCTCTCCGGCAGCGACCAGCGCGTCGGCGAAGAAAAGCGGCGTGTGGAGAAGATCGGTCGCCTGCTCTTTTGTGAGACCTTTTCGTCGCCGCCGGACAAATAGATCCTCGGCAGCCGACGACGCCAGCGGGTCGTCGGCCGGATCACGAACGGCGACACCGAGGGCACGAACGGCGTCGACAGAGGCCGGCGCCGAGCGATCGAGCACGACGATCGGCTCGACGATTTTCCGGCGCGCGAGCTCGCGGACCGCGGCGCGCGTCCGTTCGTCGGCGCTCTCCGGGAAGACGATGCGGCGAACCGACGCGGCCGCGCGCGTCTGAACGTCCGCGAGAAAGCTCAACGTGAATTCGAGCGCGCGCGGAGAGCGTTCGCGACCGCGGGGTGGACGAGGCTCGACACGTCGCCGCCGAAGCGGGCGATCTCGCGAACCAGACTCGCGCTGATGTAGGTCGTGTCGAGTGACGGAACCATGAATACCGTCTCGAGCTTGGGAGCGAGGTGCCGGTTCATCAGCGCCATTTGATACTCGTACTCGAAATCGCTCACGGCGCGGAGGCCGCGAATGAACAGCGTCGCTCCTTCCTGCGCGGCAAAGTCGACGAGCAGGCCGCCGAAGCTCTTCACCGCGATGCGCGGGTCGGCGCCGACCGCCGCCCGAATCAGATCGACGCGCTCATCGATCGTGAACAGCGGCTGTTTCGACGAGTTGACGGCGACCGCGACGATCAAGCGGTCCACGAACTCGAGGCTGCGCAGGACGAGGTCTTCATGCCCGCGCGTGATTGGATCGAAGCTGCCGGCGTAGATAGCGGTGCGCATGAGAAGCGTTGATCGGGTCTCGGCCGCTTCAACCGGCCGCCCCTAACATAGCAACCCTGGATGGCTCGCTCTACGCTAGGCGTCGAGCCCGAAGAAAGTTATCGCCACGCTGCCATACGTTCGGGTGTCGCCGGCGGCGATTCGCTCCCGCGCCGCGTGCTCGACGCCGAAAATCCCGGCAAAAGGCTTTTCCCGCCACGTGTCGGCGAGACGCTCGGCGAGGCCGATGCCGTACGGCGGGTCGGCGAACGCCACGTCGTAGGCGTGCGGTTCGACCCGTTCGATGAAGCGCAGGGCATCGGTGCGGTGCAGCGTGATCTGGCCGGCCGCGCTCAGACGCTCGGCGTTCGTCGCGATCGCCGCAAGGCTCTTCGGCGCGATCTCGACGAAGTCGACCGATTCGGCGCCGCGGGACAGCGCCTCGAGTCCAAGCGCTCCCGAACCGGCAAAGAGGTCGAGGACCCGCGCCCCGGGGAGCCATGAATTCACGATGCTCATCCATGCCTCGCGGACGCGGTCTCCGGTGGGGCGCACGCGGTCATCGGCCGGGGCGTCGATCCGACGACCGCGCCATTTCCCGGCGATGATGCGCACTTAAACGCGGAAGTCGGCGAGCCGCCCTTGCAGCCGCGACTCGCCGTTCCACTCATCGCGCTCGAGCCGATACGCGACGTCTACCCGCATCCCCACGTCGAGCTCGCGCGCCCGCGGCGCCATGCCCCAGCCGACCATGACGAGGGTTCGGCCTTCGTCGGAAAAGGCGACTTTGAGTCCGTCCTTGCCGACGACGCGCGGTGGAGACGCGACGACGAGCCTGCGCGACACGAGAAGCGGCGAGGGATTGCCGACGCCACACGGTTCGATGTAGCGCAGCAGCGTCTCGAGCTCCGCGTTCGCCTCCGACAACGGCAGCTCGAGATCGACGCGCAGTTCCGGAATGAGATCATCCTCGGTCAAGCGCGACGCGGCAACCGCGTTGAACCGCGCCGCGAATTCGTCGACGCGGTCGCGCGCGATGGTGATGCCCGCCGCCGAGCGATGTCCGCCGAAGCGCTGGAGCAGATCTCGGCATTCGGTGAGCGCTCCGTGGAGATCGAACACGCTGATCGAACGCCCCGATCCCTTTCCCTGCTCTCCCTCGATCGCGATGAGCATCGTGGGACGTCCGAACTCCTCGACGATGCGCGACGCCACGATGCCGATCACGCCGGGGTGCCAGCCGTCGCCGGCGAGCGCGATGCCAAAGGTGGACGGCAGATCCATCTCGAGCACGCGCGCGCGCGCCGTCTCCAACGTCGCACGGTCGATTTCCTGGCGGCGCGCGTTGAGCTCCTCGAGCTCGCGGGCGATGGGATTCGCCTCTTCGTCCGACGTGGACATCATCAGCTCGACGCCGCGAAGCGCGCTGCCGAGCCGGCCGGCCGCGTTCAGCCGCGGCGCGAGAATGAACCCGACGCGCCCCGCGGTCAGCGATTTTCGATCCAGACCCGCGGCGCGAATCATCGCGCGCACGCCCGGTCGCTGCGGGTCGTTGAGCAGCTTGAGCCCGTAGCGAACGAGCACGCGGTTTTCACCACGCAACGGCGCCACGTCGGCGATCGTCGCGAGCGCCACGAGATCGAGCATCGCGTAGACGGCGCCGTCGTTGCCTCCAACGGCGCGCGTCAGCGCGAGCGCCAGCTTGAACGCGACGCCGACCGCGGCGAGATCCTTGTCGGTCGACGGACAGTCGGGGCGCTTCGGATTCAGCACGGCATACGCCGGCGGGAGCGGACCGCCGGGCAAGTGGTGATCGGTGACGATCACGTCGATTCCCGACGCTTGCAGCTCGGCGACCGGACCGTGCGCGCTCGTTCCACAATCGCACGTGATCACCAGCTTGGCGCCGCATTCCTTCGCCGCGCGCACGCCGGCATCGCTGAGGTCATATCCATCCTGAAGACGCCGCGGAATGAACGGGACGGCATTGCCGCCGAGCGTGTTCAGGGTTCTCGTCATCACCGTCGTCGAACAGATGCCGTCGACGTCGTAGTCGCCGTGCACGAGAATCGTCTGGTTCTCGCGGAGCGCGACGACGATGCGTTCCACGGCGCGATCGAGATCGGCGAGGGAATTCGGTTCGTGCAGATGCTCGAGGCGCGGGCGGAGATACGCCTTCGCGTGGTCGGGCTCACCGAAGCCGCGACACGCGAGCAACCGGCAGATCGCATCCGGTAGATGCAGCTCGGCCGCGAGCTGCGCGACCGCGACCGGGTTCGGCTCGCTGGGAAGGATCCATCGGGCGCTCGGTCGAGCGCGAACGGCGGGGGCGGAGGCGGTCACCGCGGAAAGTTATGATCGCGGCGCGCCGCCAACAATCATCAATCGGCCGCGTACAGCATCACGCCGCATCCCTCGCAGATTTCCGTCGCGCCAGTCCCGAGCATTCCACTGCGGCGTTGGAGCGGGATCATCGTATCACAATTCCCGCAGCTCGCGCCGCGAAGTGGAAAAACCGCGTGCACGCGTTTTCGGGACCTGATCCGCTCGTATCGCGACAGCAGACCGTTCGGCACCACGCGGGCGCGTTCCTTCCGCGAAGCGCGCACCGTTCCCAGTTGCACTTCGATCTCCTGTTGGTCGGCGGCGAGCGATTCGTGGGCCGCGGCCTGGGCGAGCTCCAGCTCGACGGCGATCCGTTGGCGCTCTTCCACTTGTCGGCTCGCCTCGACGAGGCGTTGGCCGACGGTCGCCAGCTCTCGCTCGCATTCGTCGATCATCCGCTTGGTCTGCTCGAGCTGTGCCGTTGCCGCGGTCGCCTCGCGCATCGATGTCACCGACGACAGGGTGGCTTCGTTCTTCGCCTGTTGCGCGCGGTGCTGCGCGACGCGCGCCGCGATTTCCTGGCGGCGGCGCTCTTCGGACTCGGCGGCACTCTCGGCCTTCTTGAGGGAGGCGAGGGCGTCGTCACGCGACTTCGCGAGGGCATCGAGTCGCGGTTTCAATTCCGCTAAACGCTGCTCGAGCTGATGAATCGCAACATCTTCGTCTTGCACGGCGAGCAGGGCCGCCACGTCTGGGTGCACGAAACCTCCAGCTGGGATTAGGTGGGGGGAATCAGGGTTGCTTCGAGTTGAACGCTTTCCAGCGCGGTCGTCCGAGGGCCCGCAACTCTCCGGCGAGCCGCGTCTTTTCGCGATTGAGCTCGTCCTTCTCCGCTTCGCTTGCCAACGGCGCCAAGCGATCGATCTCGCTCATGCGGTCGGCGATGTCGCGGGCAAGCAACGCATTGATATTTGCGTCGATCGCTTGTTCGATGCGATCGAACGACACCGGCTCCTCCAATAATTCTTGCAGCACAACGACGGTGTCCTCATCGAACGTCGCCGCGAGCTCGTCGACCGAACGGTCGGGCTCCAGCGACAGCTCACGAAAGATCTCGCGATAAACGGGATCGGTGAACACCTCGGCGCCGACGCGCTCGGCCGTGGTCTCCACGTAGCGGCGGTAAGCCAACAGCAACCGGACGAGCTCTCGCTCCGCCCGGACCCCGAGTGTCTTGTGGTCAGCGCGCCGCTCGCGGCGCCGCACGGCGGGCTCCGAGCCAACCTTGGTCTCGGGGCGCGCGCCCGTCTCCGCCGGCGCGCGACGTTCTCGCGGAGCGACTTGAAGCTCGCGCGTCAGTTGTTCGCGCGACACACCCGCGACCTCGCTCGTCCGGGCGACGTAGAGGTCCCGCGTGAGGTGATCCGCGGTCACTCGTAAGGTCGGAAGGAGCTTGTCGAGCGCCTGCCGCTTGCGCCGCAGGTCGGCGAACCAGCCGCCACGCTCGAGGATCTGAATCTTTCGATCGAACACATCGATCGACGCCGCGGCGGCTTTCTCGAAGGCCTCCGCGCCGAACTTGGCGACGAACGTATCCGGATCTTCGCCGGACGGTAGCGTGATCACACGAACCGAAGACCCGCCGGCGAGAAGAAGGTCGCCGGCGCGAAAGGTGGCCTTCAACCCGGCTCGGTCGCTGTCGTAGAGCAGGAAGACGTTCTTGGTGTATTTGCGCACGAGCGTCGCCTGATCGTCGGTCAGGGCGGTCCCCAGCGGCGCAACAGCTTCAGAAATGCCGGCGAGCATCAATCGGATGACGTCGAAGTACCCTTCCACGATAATGAGGCGGTCGGCCTTTCGAATGGCTTGCTTCGCCCAGTTGAGCCCGTAGAGAAGCTTGCGCTTCGCAAACGCTTCCGACTCGGCGGAGTTGAGGTACTTCGGTTCGCCCTGCCCAAGGACCCGTCCCCCGAAGCCGACGACGTGGCCCGCCCCGTCGAAGATGGGGAACATGAGCCGGTGCCGGAATCGAGCGCGCGGCTCGGGACTGCTTTCGCGGACGACGAGAAGTCCCGACGCGAGTTGGCGGTCCGGCTCGAAGCCGAGCGCCGCGAGGGAATCCCGCATCGCTTCGCGATCGGTCGGGGCATACCCGATTCCGAACCGATCGGCGTCGTCGCGTGAGAGGCCGCGCGATGTCAGATAGTCTCGCGCCGACTCGCCGTCGGGCGATTCCCAGAGGCGGCGACGAAAGAAGTCGGCCGCGGCCGCATTGATCTCCCAGAATGGTTCGCGCGGGTCTTTTTCCTCGGTTCGCCGCGCGACTTCGCGGATTTCGACGCCCGCTTTCGCGCCGACAAGCTTCACTGCCTCGACGAAATCGAGTCCGAGATGCTTTTGAACGAATGTGAAGACGTCGCCCGACTCGCCGCAGACGAAGCACTTGTACCCGCCCCGGAGCGAGACGGAAAAGTTGTCGTTTTTTCCGTGATGGAAGGGACACGGCCCGCGAAAGCTGTTGCCGACGCGTTTGAGCTTTACGTATTCCCCGATGACCGCGACGATGTCGGCCTCTTCGCGCACGCGCTCGACGACGTCGTCCGGAATCACGCGAGCTCCGCCACGGTCACGCCCGCGCCGCCTTCGTTCCAGGCGCCAAGCCGGAACGCTCTCACCCTCGTGTCTTTACGAAGCATCTCGCCAACGCGGTCGCGCAACGCCCCTGTTCCCTTGCCGTGAATGATGCGGAGGCTGCGGAGATCGGCGCGCACCGCCGCATCGAGCGCCTGCAGCACCGCCGATTCCGCTTCGTCGGGACGCATGCCGCGCAGATCGATCTCCGTGGGAACGTGCACCTCGGGGAGATCGCCTGTCCAGACGATCGCCGTCTCGATCGCCGTTTCTTTGTCGCTTCGCGTCAGCGAACGTCGAGGGACGGTGAGCTTCACTGCCCCGACCGCGACGACCGCGTCGTCGTCGCGGAGCTCGATCACGCGACCGAGCTTTCCGCCGAGTGTGCCCAGCTCGACCGCGGCGCCGATTTCCACGGTGCCTTCGCGTCGCACGGACGGCGTCGCGGCGCGGCGCTGCACGTTCACCTCTTCGCGCTCGAGCCGCTCCAATTCGGCGCCCTGCTTCGCGGCAAGCTGCTCGGCGTGTTGACGCGCGGCCCGCCCGGCCTCGTCGGCGGCCTCGGCGCCGGCCTGCTTGAGTTGCTTGATCGTCTTGTCGATCTCGGCGCGGGCGTCGAGCAGATAGCGCCGTGCGCCCTGCCTCGCCTCGCGCTCGGCGGCGCGCTCTCGCTCGCGGACATTCCGTTCGCGCTTCGCGAGATCGGCGATCCGTTGGCGAGCGTCGTCGAGGATCGTGGTCGTTTCCTTCTCGCGCTGCGCGAGCTCTTCTTCGCGCTGCTCCAATCGCTCGACGAGCGCGGCGACGTCGCGCTCGTGCTGCGGCAACCGCTCCTCGGCGCGTCCCACGACCTCCTCGGGCAGGCGCAGGCGGCGCGCGATCGAAATGCCGTACGAGCGGCCCGGGATGCCCTTGATCAAGCGGTAGGTCGGCGCGAGCGCCACGCCGTCGAACTGGAGCGAGGCGTTGACCACTCCGGGCACCTGGCCAGCCAACTGCTTGAGCTCCCCGAGATGCGTGGTGGCGAGCGTCATCGTCGAGCGCTGCGTCAACGTCTCGAGAATTGCCCACCCGAGTGCCGCGCCTTCCACCGGGTCGGTCCCCGATCCGAGCTCGTCGACCATCACGAGCGACTCCGGGGTCGCCAGTCGAAGAATCTCGCCGAGATTCTTCAGGTGGGCGCTGAACGTCGAGAGGCTCGCTTCGATGGACTGTTCGTCGCCGATGTCGGCGAAGGCGTCGTCGTAGACCGGAACACGACTCTCGGGGCCGACGGTCGGCGGAATGCCGCTTTGAGCGAGCGCCGACAGCAGCCCCACTGCTTTGAGAAGAACGGTCTTGCCGCCGGTGTTCGGACCCGACACGAGCAACGTGCGCTCGCCGGCGGCCATTGTCAGGTCGAACGGGACGACCTCAGCGCCCTGCGCCAAAAGCAGCGGATGGCGACCATTCCGGATATCGAATCCCTCGCGCGACGACACGAGCGCGCACGGCGCGCACGCGAACGATTCCGCGAACCGCGCGCGCGCGTAGAGCGTATCGAGCACAACGAGTGCATCGAGCGATGCGTTGAGTGCCTCGCGCTGCGGCCGAAGTGTGTCGGTGAGCTCGCGGAGAATTCGCTCGACCTCTTCGATCTCCTCCGACTCGAGCTCGCGCATGCGATTCCCGAACGCGACCGCGGCCGGCGGCTCGACGAACAACGTTCCGCCGGTCGACGACGTGTCGTGCACGATGCCGCCCGCGGCCACTTGTCCACCACGTCGCACAGGAATCACGTATCGGCCGTTCCGCATCGTGACCGACATGTCGGCGACGCGATGATGCGGCTCGAGTCGCTCGATCTCGCGCTCGAGAATGCGAATCAGCTCGGCGTGCGCGGCGCGTAGCTCGCGGCGGATCCGGCGCAGCGCCGGTGATGCCTCGTCCTTGACGGTGCCGTCGTCGAGGAGTGCTTTTCCGATGGCTTCCTCGAGCGAGGGCACCGCGATCAGTCGCGCGAGAACCGGATCGAGGAGCGCGCGAATTGCCGCCGAGCGTCGTGGATCGCGTAGGCGCGCCTGCGTCTCGCGCGACGAACGAAGAAGCGTTTGACCGGCGATCAGTTCAATCCCGGTCCACATGCTGCCCTCAACGCGAAGCCGGCTGATCGGGCCGGCGAGATCGGGTATCGGTCCGGGATGCCACGGGTTCTCATCACGAACCACGGCGCGCATCGCGGCGACGACGGCATGCTCGTGGTCGAGCCAGGAGCGATCCGTGGTCGGCACGAGCGCGCGGATCCGCGCGGCGCCGAGATCGGACGTGGCGAAGCCGGCCACGACGTCGAGGACGCGCGGGAACTCGAGGACGGAAAGGGCGTGGGAGTTCACGGTCTCTCAAAATGATACAACCCGGAAAGCGAAGGGGGGTCCGCTGTCCGGGTTGTCGATCTCTCTCGCCGCGGCCGTCAGGATCGCTTGGCCAATTCGTCGCGAACTACGGCGTTGATAGTGCCGCCTTCAGCGCGTCCCTTGAAGCGGGGCATCACTTTGCCCATTACGGCGCCCACGTTCGTGGCGCCCTCATTGATCGCGGCCAGCACGGCTTCGCGAATCTCGTCCTCGCTCACCGACGCCGGCAAATACTTGCCAAGCGATTCGACCTCATTGCGTTCGGTCGCGGCGAGGTCGGCGCGGCCGCCCCTGTCGTACATCTCGATCGACTCGCGCCGCTTTTTGATGCCGCGGCGCAGCACATCCGTGACGTCGTCGTCGGTGAGGTCGCGTTTCAGCTCGATCTCACGATTCCGGATGTCCGCGAGGACGGTTCCCAGGAGCAACACGAGCGGCTTGTCCTGGGATTTGCGGGCGGCGTTCAGGTCTCCTTGAAGCCGCGCGGCTAACGGCGGCATTACCCGTGACGCGTGCGGCGATTCTTCCGAATCGCGGCGTTCATCTTTCGCTTGCGACGCTCGCTCGGCTTCTCGTAGTGGCGATGCTTGCGCAGATCCGACAGGATTCCCGCCTTCTCGCACTTCTTTTTGAAGCGCTTGAGCGCGCGCTCAAAGTTTTCATCGTCGTGGATGATGACTTCGGACAAACTGACTCTCCCCCCTTCGCGGCGTTTGTGCGCCAGATAAGTGTATTGAGCCATTTAACTTATCGGTTCACGGGAGGGGCTGTCAACGGTCGATTCGGCCACAGAATGGCCCCTAGCCGGGCGGCCAACGCATGTCTCGGCCGCCGATCAGGTGCAGGTGAATGTGGAAGACCGTCTGACCCGCGTCGCGGTTCGTGTTCACGACCGTTCGGAACCCCGACTCGGCGATCCCTTCCGATTTGGCGATCTGGGCGGCGGCGAGCGACAGTTGGCCCAGCATCGCTGCATCGCTCGCCTCGTTGAGCGACGCGACGTGCTCGCGGGGAACGATGACGACGTGTACCGGCGCCTGCGGGTTGATGTCCCGAAAGGCCACGACGTGCTCGTTCTCCAGCACGTAGTTCGCCGGGATCTGGTGCGACACGATCCGGCAAAACAGACAATCACTGGCCACTGGACGAGGCTCCGAATGAAGGTTGGCTGGCCTGCACCGCACGAATGACGGCGATCGCGGCCACTACCGCGGTTTCGAACCGGAGCGTGGACGACCCGAGGCTCACGGGTCGCCAGCCATTGGCGACCAGCGTCGCGAGCTCATCGGCCTCCAATCCACCCTCCGGTCCGACGAGAATTGCGAACGACGGATCGCGCACCGCCAGCGCCTCGACGATCGGTTCTCCGCCGACGTCGAGCACCAGCTTCGCCGCGCGTCCGGTTTCGACGTTGGCGGGCGTCGTCTCGGGAAGTATTCGCGGAAGCCAAGCGCTGAACGACTGCTCGAGTGCGCCGATCATTCTTGCACGCAGCTTCTCGGCGAATGCCGCCCCTTCGCCCCGTGGAGATACGCTCGCCGAGCGGCGAAAGCGAACGCTCTGCCAGGAAGCGACGCCCAGCTCGGTCGCTTTCTCGGCCGCCCACAGCATCCGCTCGCGATCGGCAACGGGGGCACGCACCTGAACGTCCGAGAGCGCCGGCGTCTGCGCGACGCGCTCGATCGCGACTTCCATTGCCCGCTTGCCGAGCCGCGTCACTCGGCCGTACGCGATCGAGCCCACGCCGTTCGTGACCGCCACGAGATCGCCCACATCGATGCGACGGACGCTGGCGTGGTGCGCCACCCGCTCGCCGAGCGCGATCCTCGCGCCGACCTCGAGCGGGCCTTCGGCGTGGAAGCAGGCTACCGCGGGGTGAGCGTTCCGCTCCACCAGATGTCCTCGCTGTCCTCATCCACGACGCGCCAATGACTCGCTGCCGCCGCAAGCATCGTCTCGCGCTCCGACGACAGAATTCCGCTCACGATCGCGCGGCCGCCGCTGGCGAGAGCGGCGTGCATCGATGGCAGCAAGTCGAGCAATACCGACGAGATGATGTTGGCCGTAATGACGTCGACCGGCGCGACGAGCGGCAGGAGCGAAGCAGCATCGCCCTCGATCACGGTGACACGATCTTCGACGCCATTTCGCGCGACGTTTTCCGTCGCGTTGCCGATGGCGTCGGGATCGAGCTCGATGGCGGCGGCGCGAGCCGCGCCGAGTTTGACTGCCGCGATGGCCAGCACGGCGCTTCCCGCTCCGAGATCAGCCACGACGTCGCCGGGGCGAACGACCTTCTGCAAGAGGCGGATGACGCCACGCGTCGTCGCGTGATCGCCGGTGCCGAACGCCATACCCGGATCGATGACGACCGTCCGCGCCGGATCGAGGTCGTCGACGAGCCAGGGCGGCGCGACGGTCAATGCCCCGAGGCGCTGAACGCCGATCGCCTGCTTCCATTGCTCCGACCAGTCGACGTCCGGCAACGGCTCGGTCTCGACGCGAACGTCGGAACCGAGCGCGGTTACGGCGCAAACAACGTCGTTCGCGATTGACTGTCCGTGGACATGGGTGACGAACGAGTCGGCGAGCTCTTGAACACCCTGCGCGCCGGCGGCGAACAAGGTCGACGGAACGGCGTCACGATGCGAGCCGGGGAACACGCGAACGGTGACCCACTCGCCCGCGTCGGTCACGCGCCCAGCGCTTCCTTCATCTTCGCCCAAAAGCCGCCCGCTCCCTTCCCTCGACCGTCGGCCGGGATGCCCGGCTGAAGCTCGGCCAAGCGGGCGAGAAGTTGGCGCTCTTCGTCCGTCACACGTTCGGGCGTCCAGAGCTGGACGCGAACGTGCAGATCGCCGGAACCACTCGCGTTGACGCGCGGAAGGCCGCGCCCGCGAAGATGGAAGACGTGACCGCTCTGCGTGCCGGGCGGAATGGAAAGCGCCGCATGACTCGTCACCGTCGGCACGCTGACCTCGGAGCCGAGGACGAGTTGTGGATACGTGACGAGAACCTCGGTGTACAGATCCTCGGCGTCGCGTTCGAAGCGCGGATCCTCCGCAACCTCGAACAGCACATGGACGTCGCCGCGCGGTCCGCCGCGGGACCCGGCGTTTCCGACGCCGCGGAGCGTCATGTACTGGCCCGTCGCTACGCCCGCCGGAATCTGAACCGTGATCTCGCGTTCGCCGCGTATACGACCTTCGCCACGACAGACCTTACAGGGCGTTTCGACGATGCGCCCTTCACCGTGGCAGGTGGGACACGGGACGACGGTCACGAACTGCCCGAAGAAGGACTTTTGCGCGCGGCGCACTTCGCCCTGGCCGCCGCACGTCTGACAGCGGACCTGCTTTGTCCCGGGTTCGGCGCCCGAGCCCTCGCAGTGTCCGCACGATTCGAGAAGTTTGATGGTGAGCTTCTTATCGACGCCGCTGGCGACTTCGGCCAATGTGAGCGGCACCGTGATGCGCACGTCGGCGCCGCCTCGCGTGCTTCCGCTCCCGCCCCGGCCGCCGAACAGCTCGTCCAGCCCGCCGAAGCCGCCGAAATCGCGCATGAAGATCCCGAGCGCCTCGGCGAGATCGACGTGGTGGAATCCGGCGCCGCCACCGCCGCGCAATCCCGCTTCACCATAGCGATCGTAGACCGCGCGCTTCTGCGGGTCGCGCAGTACGTCGTACGCTTCAGTGATCGACTTGAACCGCTCTTCGGCGTCCTTCGAGCCGTTGTTGCGGTCGGGATGGTACTTCATCGCGAGCTTGCGATATGCCTTCTTGATGTCGTCGTCCGAAGCCGAACGCTCGACCTCGAGCACGGAATAAAAATCAGCCATGTGTTGGCTCAGTCCAGGAGGTCGCTGAGCAGGCGCGACGTGTGCCCCACCAGCGAAATCACTTTGTCATAGGGCATGCGCGTCGGCCCAATCACTCCGATCACGCCGGCCAGCGCACCAACCTGATACTCCGCCGTCACGAGCGTGAACTCCTCGAGACGCGGGTCGTCGTGTTCAGCGCCGATCGTAATCGAGATGCCCGGCACCTGAACGCTGCGCCGGATCGCGGCGCCCAACGCTTCCGGCGTTTCAGTGAGCGCCAGGAGCCGACGTAGCCGGTCCGCCGCTGAAAACTCGGGCTGTTCCGCCAGCACGGACGTCGTGCCGAGCACGACTTGTTGGCCGTCGCTCGAGGGAAGCACCGCGTCGAAGAGTTGATCGCCTTCTTGCACGAAGATGTTCAACAACTCCGCGGCACTCGGATCTCCGCCGGCATCACGCAGCCGAGACGACAACGACGCGCGGATCTGTCCGATCGTCAGCCCGGCCAATCGCTCGTTGAGCACGGCCGTGACCGAGCCAAGTGCGCTGTCCGCGATCTCTCCCGGCATTTCGACGAAGACCGTGCGCACCACACCACCTTCGAGCGTCAGCACCATTAGCAAGCGCTGCGACGTGACGCGCACGAGCTCCAGACGGCGGAGAACCGCGCGGTCGAGCCGCGGGCCGACCGCAACGCCAAGCTCCTGCGTCAGCAAGCCGAGCGTCTGCGCCGCTCGGCGAAGAATGCTCTCGATCGCCGACGATCCGTTCCCGACGGCCAGCTCCTCCGTGAGACGCACCGTGTCGATCGGAGGCAGCGGCGGACGCGTAAGGAGTGAATCCACGTAAAGGCGGTATGCTTTGTCAGTCGGCACCCGGCCAGCCGACGTGTGCGGATGGAAGAGGAAGCCTTTCTCCTCCAACTCGCTCATCGTATTGCGAATGGTGGCGGGGGAAACGCCCAGCCCGAATCGTCGCGACAGGGTTCGGGAACCGGCCGGCTCGGCAGTTTCGACGTAGCTCCGGATCACCGCCTCCAACACGCGGCGCTCGCGTCTGCTGAGCTCCTCAGGTGGCATAAGTTCAAAGCTAGTAACGACTTCTGAAGAGTGTCAAGTCAGCAGCGAGGGCGTCGAGTCGAAGCCATCCTCGCGGCGTCAACCGAACGACACGATCGGAGTCGATCGCCGCCCAGCCAGCCTCCGCCCAAATCGAGATACGAGCCAATTCTTCTTCCGAAACACCTAAGCCGTCCACGGTCCGAAGGCCCAGGTATACGGCTTCGTCTCGGCGGTTCTCGGCCGTGAGCTCCTCGCGGCCACCGATCGGATCGCGACCCGTCTCCACCGCGGAAAGCCATTCGGAGTATGCGGCGAGGTTCCAGCGGCGCGACTCGCCGTCGAACTCGTGAGCCGAGGGACCCAGCCCCGCGTAACGGCAACCACTCCAGTAGGCCGAGTTGTGACGCGAGCGAGCGCCCTCGCGCGCGAAATTCGAGACTTCGTAATGCGCGAAGCCCGCTGCGCCGAGCGTGTCGTGCGCATGCAAGAACTCGTGCTCGTAGGTGTCGTCGCCGGCGTCGGTGAGCTCTCCGCGCTGCCGGCGGCGACCAAGCACCGTGTGCGGCTCGATCGTGAGTCCATACAGCGAGATGTGCGCCGGTTCGAGCTCCAACGCCCGCGCAACGTCATGTTGCCACGATCCGGCCGCTCGTTGAGGCACCGCGAAGATCAAATCCAGCGAAATATTGTCCAAGCCTTCCCGGCGAGCGATCTCCACGGCGCGAACGATTGTGCCGGAGTCGTGCGTGCGATGCATCCAGGCCAGAAGATCGTCGTCGAATGACTGACCGCCGAGCGAAAGCCGGTTCACGCCGGCGTCGCGCCAGGCACGAACGTGCTCGGCCGAAACGTCCTCGGGGTTCGCCTCGATCGTCACCTCGGCGTTCCCGCTGAGGCGAACGCGTCGGCGGATTTCGTCGATCAACCGCGACACGCCGAGGCCGCCCAGACGCGAGGGCGTTCCGCCGCCGAGGTACAGCGTGTCTGTCTCGACACCGCCGCCTGCCGGAAAGCGCAGATCGAGCTCGCTGGCCACCGCCGCGACATACTCGTCCACCGGCACGACGCGCCGGACCGCGATCGAGAAATCGCAGTACACGCATCGCCGCGCGCAGAACGGAACATGGACGTAGACGTGGGCGGGAAGCACGCCGAAGTATAGGCGTAGTCCGCGTCTAGAACCGCCGAATCTCCCCGGTGAGGGCACACTCGATCAGGCCGCGGAGCTCCAACGCCGTCACAGTCGTCAGGCACTGGGTCACCGGCAACCCCGTGCGGGCGCAAAGTTCGTCCATGGTCGCGTCGCCTCCATCCAGCGCCCGCCAGATTCGGAGCTCGGCGTCGCCCTCCAATCGCGGCGCACTCGGAACCGGCGGCGGCGCGAGACCGACGAGCGTGAGCGCGTCGGCCACGGCAACGATCGGATGCGCCCCATCACGCAGCAGCGTGTTGGAACCCTGACTCTGCGGTGAGTCGATTGGGCCGGGAACAACGGCGACGTCGCGTCCGAGCTCCAGGGCTCGATTTGCCGTGATGAGCGCTCCGCTGTCGAACGGCGCCTCGATGACGATCGTCACGCCGGCGAGCGCGGCGATGATGCGGTTGCGCTCGGGAAACGATCCGCGGTGCGAATGCGCTCCCGGAGGAAGCTCGGACAGCACGGCGCCGCGCTCGGCGATCTCGGCGTGGAGCGGGACGTGTGCGCGAGGGTACGCGACGTCAGCGCCCGTGCCGAGCACCGCCACGGTGGCGCCGGTCGCGTCCAACGCGGCGCGATGCGCCACCGCGTCGATCCCGAGCGCCAATCCGCTGACGATGGTCACGCCCGCTCTCGCCAGCGCGCCGGCAATCTCCGTGGTCATTCGCCGGCCGTATTGCGTCGCGCGGCGTGTTCCGACCACGGCGACGACCTTGCGGTTCAGCAGATCGAGGTCGCCGTGCCACCAGAGCCGCTTGGGCGGCCGCGGGAGATCGAGCAGCCGCTCGGGATACGCTTCGTCGCCGATTTCGACAATCCGCAGCGGCAAGCGCGGCGAATCAGGGGAGCGGAACAGAGTCGTCTCGCTTGACCGTCGCCTTCTTGAATTCGAGAAGCCGCGACCACCAGGCGGCGATCATCGGTTCCAGCCCGGTTCGACCGGCCGCGCTGATCGCGAAAACACCGAAGGCATCGCCGGCATCGATCGGCGGCGCGGGCTCATCGCCAAGAAGATCCATCTTCGTGAAAACGACGCAGTGCGGCTTCTGCGCCAGCTCGAGCGAGTAGGCCTCGACCTCAGCGCGCAATTGATCGTACTCGGCCTGCCAATCCATCGAATCGACCGGAATCAGGAAGGCGAGGAGCCGCGTGCGCTCGATGTGCCGCAGAAACTGCAGGCCGAGGCCCCGTCCCTCGTGCGCTCCTTCGATGATCCCCGGGATATCGGCGACGACGAAGGTTCGGCTGTCGGAAAGCTGGACGACACCGAGGTTCGGGCTGAGCGTCGTGAACGGGTAGTCGGCGATCTTTGGCCGCGCCGCGGAGACGACCGACAGCAGCGTCGATTTTCCCGCGTTGGGTTGTCCGACGAGGCCCACGTCGGCGATGAGCTTGAGCTCGAGCTCGAGGGTCCGGCTTTCGCCGTCTTCTCCGGGTTGGTATTCGCGAGGCGACTGGTGGGTCGCGGTCACGAAATAGCTATTGCCCTTCCCGCCCCGGCCGCCGCGAGCGACGACGATCCGGTCGCCGTCCTCCAGGATCTCGCCGATCAGCTCCGATGATTCGAGATCTCGAATGATCGTGCCGACGGGGACCGGTAGCACGACGTCGCCGCCCGACCTGCCCGTCTTGTTGCTCCCCGATCCATGGTCGCCGCTCGGCGCCGACCATGAGTCGCGGTAGGTGTAGTCGAGCAGCGTCGAAAGATTGCTGTCGCCGGCGACGATGATGTCGCCGCCGCGCCCGCCCTCACCGCCGTCCGGGCCTCCCATCGGCACGAACTTCTCGCGGCGAAAGGAGACGATGCCGGAGCCGCCGTCGCCCGCTTTGACCCGAACCACAACGCGATCGATGAACACGAAGGCTATTTCCCTTGAACCCGCGACCAGAGCAGATGAACGGAGTGCGCGTGATCGCGATCGAGGAGATTTTCGATCGCATCGAGCGCGTGGCTCACGACCGCCGGCGCCACTCCGGCATTGAGCGCGCCGCGGAGGTGTGAATGCAATTGACGGTCCTGCTTCGAGGCGGCGCAGGCCGCGACGATGCACAGCTCGCGTCTCGCGAGATCGAGTCCCGGACGCGACAGCACCTTCCCGTATCCGTCGACGATCATCCAATCGTCGAGATGTGGGTGGAGCCGGCGGATGTTCCCGCGCAGACGTTCGTACATCTCGCCGTACACGATGGCGCACGTCGCTTCCCCCTGCGCCCGCCAATTTTGTTCGGCCATCGGCGCGCCGGAGGCGATCGGCTCCGGCTGCCATCGCCGCCACTCGCGCATCGCGTTGAGCGCCCGCGGGAACCCGGCGAACAGGTGACTCTGCAATATCAGTTCTTCGACCCATACTCGCGGAACATCGCCAAGCGCGGCGAACGCGTCTCGCGCCGCGCTCTCGGTGCCGGCCGTGATGATCGCCGAGAGGCGAACCAGCGCGCGCGTCGGCGGGTCGAGTTCGAGCAAGATGGGTGAAGCCGGCCCTGGAGCCGTCATCAATTCATTGCGACGCGACACAGGCGATTGCGCGTGCGGTCAGGCGACGAGCCGGATCTCGCCCACGACTTCACCGCGGGTGTTGCGGACCGGGCGTCGCAGGAAATCGTCGAGGCGCGGCGACAATGCGGCGGGAAGAACGTCGAATGCCTGGAGCACCCGGATCACGGCTGGAAACTGCGCGCGTTGAGCGCCGTCGTCGACTTTCACCGCGATCCCCACCCCTTGCTCCGGAACCGCGACGCAGTGCACGCCCTCGGCCCCGATCTTGGCCACCGCGCGCCCGTCGGTCTCTTCGATGAGGATCGAGTCGAATCGATCGGTTCCGCCGATGAGAAAGGGCCTCGTGCGCATTGCGTTGAGGATGCGCCGCGCAGTGTCGTCCGAATCGCCACGAGCAAAACGCGACCAGGCGCGTGCCATGTTCTCGAGCGGCAGCGCAAACGCAACGACGCCGCATCCGTCCACGGCTTGTCCGATCGAGCTCTCGTCGAGCGCGGCCCAGGTTGCGACACTCTTCAGGCAGCAGCGTTGAACCTGATGATCGCGCCGTTCGTAGCCGTAGGTCGGCCATCCCGCGGTTTGCGCTCGGGCCAACATCGCGGCGTGCTTGCCCGAACAGTTGTTGTGAAGCCGGGTCAGCCGGGCCCCGGACTCACGGAGCACTTTCATGCCCCGCGCCGAAAGCGGATCGTGCGGGCCGCACGCCAGGTCGCCTTCCTCGAGGCCGATGTCGCGTAGCATGGCGTCCGCGATCGCCACGTGCTCGGGCTCACCGCCGTGCGACGCGCAGGAGAGCGCAAGTTGATCGTCGCCCCAGTGCAAGTCGTCGAACGCCCCCGAATGCAAAAGGGGCATCACTTGGAAGGGCTTGGCGCACGACCGCCAGGATGTCACGAGACGCGGATCACGCGACGCGGCGATGAGTGCATCGTCGGCGCCGACGATCGCGGCGTGCACCCCATGTCGCGACTCGATCTCGTCGCCTCGTGTGGCGACCACGTCCAGCTCGATCGTTTTCATGCCGTTACGCCCGCGGTGTCCACGCGCCACCGACTCGGTGGTGGGTTGGTCCAACGACCGAAAGCTAATCGGGCTCGCACGCGGGCCGTCAATTCACCGGGTCGGCGCTACTTACGACATAACACGCAGATCATGCCTTTCGTGTAGCGCCGCGGGTCCTTGCGTACGTCGTCGAGAATCGCGCCGAGATCGGTCGTCAGCTTATTGAGGCGATCGTAGAGGGTTGGATCGCTCATGAAGCGCGCGAGGGGCCCTTGGCCGTTCGACAGCACCTTCATCAACGAATCGCCCGCCTGCGCCATCCCGACGAAATGGAAGTACAGGGAGTCGTCACGCAGGAGCTTTCCGATCGTACCGTCCTTGTTGTTCAACGCGAGGACCAGTGAGTCCGCCGATCCGATCAGCGTAACGAAGCGATTGTAGAGGGTGGGATCGTCGAGGAGATGCGCCACGGTGCCGTTGGGATTCTCGAACTTCGTCAGCATCGAGTTCGCGCGGGTCATCGTGCCGACGAACTGGTCGTACAGCGCGCGATTCGTCACCAGTTGCCCCACGGTGCCCTCGCCGGCGAGGATGCCGCCCGTCAGCTTTCGTAGGTCATGGGTGAGATCGACCATGTCGTTGACCGCGCCGGCGGCCTGCGCCAAGACAGCCTCGTAGTCGAGCGACGGTGCGACGCCAATCGTGTCTCCCGGCTCGAGCATCCCGTAACGCGGCGTGCCGATCGAGATGTCGATCACCTTGTCGCCGAGCAGTCCGAGCGTGCGGACTTTGGCCTTGGAGTCGGCGCGAATCTGCTCGCGCAGCGACGCGTCGATGCCGAGGCGCAGCCGGAGGTTGCGTGTCGTATCATTGTCCACGGGCAGGAACTCGATCGACCTGATCGTTCCGGCGAATTGGCCCGCGACGAGCACCGTGCCGCCAGGCATCAGCCCGTTGGCGTTCGCCAGATATGCTACGAGCTCGTATCGCCGATGGAACAGGTTCGCCGCCTGCCCAAGCTTGTAGATCGCCACGCCGAGCACGGCGAGCGCGCCGAGAATGACGACGCCGACTTTGAGCTGTTCCCACGTGATGACCGACGATCGCTTCATGCCGACGCCCCGCCGAGAAAATCGTTGATGTAACGGTCGTCGCTTCCCGTCATCTCCTCCGGCGTGCCGAAGAACGTGATGCGATGGTCGGTGGCCAGCAGCGCGACCTTGCTCGCCATGCGAAAGACGGAGCGAATGTCGTGCGACACGACAACGCTCGTCACGTTGAGCTCGTGCTGCAGCTTCAGGATGAGCCGCGTGATCGTCGCCGTCGTCAGCGGGTCGAGTCCCGACGTCGGCTCGTCGTAGAGCATGATCTCGGGATTGTTCGCCATGCCGCGCGCGATGCCGACCCGTTTCCGCATTCCGCCGGACAACTCGGCCGGGAACTGCTCCATCACTTGGTCCGGATCGAGGTCCACGAACTGGAGCTTCTCGCGTACGCGCGCCTCGATCTCATCGTCGTCCATCTGCGTGTGCTCGCGCAGCGGGTAGGCGATGTTCTCGAACACCGTCATCGAGTCGAAGAGGGCGGCGCCCTGAAAGACCATCCCCATCTTCTGGCGCACCAAGAGCGCCTCGTCGAACGTGAGCGACGTGATGTCCTCGCCGTCGATGCGCACCTGCCCGCGATCGGGCACGAGCAGCCGCAGAATGAGCTTGAGGATCGTCGACTTTCCCGTCCCTGATTCGCCGACGATGGCGACCGTTTCGCCGTCGAGCGCCTGGAACGACACGTCCTCGAGTACCGGCGTATCGAAGGCCAGCCAGACGTGATCAACCTCGACCACCGCGCGCGGGGCGGCTGCGCCGCGCGGCTGTCGCTCCTCCCGCGCCGGCGCGTCCACGGCGATCTCGCGGCGAATGGCGGCGCGAACCGACCGGTTTTGATCGGAGCTCCGCCGCGTCGGATCATCGGCCATAGGTCAGCACCGACAGCAGGAGCTGCGTGATGAAATAGTCGACGATCAGGATCAGGATGCTCGCCGTCACGACAGTGCGCGTCGTCGCCTGCCCCACGCCTTCGGTGCCGCCCGTCGTCCCCAGCCCGAAGTAGCACGCGGTGATCGAGATGAGCGCACCGAAGACGAACGGCTTCGAGAGCCCCTGGACGAAGTCGTTCGGGATGTAGCGCAGCGTGAAGCCGTCGGCCGCGATCTGGTTCCAGACGGTGCGCCAGTACTGCGTCGTCGGGACGCCGACGACGAACGACGCGATGATGTTCCCGCCGATGATGCCGATGAAGTCATTGATGATCGTGAGCACGGGAAGCATCACTAGTGCCGCCAGCACGCGCGGCGTGACGAGCTTCTTGATCGGGTCCGTGCCTAGCGTGTTGAGCGCGTCGATCTGCTCCGTCACACGCATCGACCCGAGCTGCGCCGCGATGCCCGAACCGACGCGCCCGGCCACCATCAACCCCGCCAGCACGGGTCCCAGCTCGCGGATCATCGATGCCGAGACGAGGTTGCCGATGTACATCGTCGCGCCGAACGTCTTGAGCTGAACCGACGATTGCAGCGCCAACACCATCCCAGTGAACACGCCGGTCAGCAGCACGATGCCCAACGACTTCACGCCGATCTCGTCCATCTGCTGGACGACATCCTGCGCGTAGAACGGACGCGCAAAGATGAACCGGAGCGATTTGCCGGCGAGGACGAAGTATTCCTGAAGTGTCAGGACTCTCGACTTTGCGGCGTCGTTGAGCCGGATGAGGAGTTCGGGCAAGCGAGTGCGGTCGAGGATCGTTCAACGCGCCGCGACGGCCTGGCGGCGGCGGTCGAGGCCGGAAGGGGCAAAGCTTGTGCCGAAGGCTGCGGTTGCTAGGTTCAGCGCCCATGCCCCAGTTCGTTTCGCGCGAACGAATCGCCGCGCTGCTCGACTCCGCCTCGCAGCGCCGGGTGGCGGTGGTTGGCGACGCCATGCTCGACGTCTACTTGCATGGCGACGTCGACCGTATTTCGCCGGAAGCTCCAGTGCCTGTGGTTCGTGTCCGGGAGCGACGGCACGCCTTGGGAGGGGCCGGCAACGTCGCCCAAAACGTCCGCGCGGTCGGCGCGCACTGCCGTCTCGTGGCAGCGGTGGGCGACGACATGGGCGGAGCGCGGCTCCGCTCGATGCTTCAGGAGATCGAGGCGTCCGTCGAGTCGCTGGTGACCGTCGATCGTCCGACGACGACGAAGACGCGGATCGTCGCCCGCTCGCAGCAGGTTGTTCGAGTGGACGAAGAGGAGGACGCGGACCTCGGCGGGGGCGAAGTGGAACGCTTGCTGGAGGCGGTGGTGCAGGCCGTGGCGAGCGCCGACGCCCTCGTGCTCGAGGACTACAACAAGGGCGTTCTCGTTCCACGCGTCATCGCATCGGCGATCCAGGCAGCCCGCGCGAAAGGCATTCCCATCGTCGTTGACCCGAAGTACCGCAACTTCTTCCTCTACCGCGGCGCGACGATCTTCAAGCCGAACCGCCGCGAGCTCGAGGCGGCGCTGGGCGCCGCCGTGGACCTCGAGCATCCGAAAGCGCTGCCGGCAACGTTCGAGCGACTCGGCGTGGACAATCTCCTCCTCACACTCGGCGAGCGCGGGATGATGCTCATCCCGTCGCACGGTGAGATCATGCACGTCGCAACGACGGCGCGAGAGGTGTATGACGTCGTTGGCGCCGGTGACACGGTCACTGCATATCTCGCCGTGATCCTTGCTTCGGGCGGTTCGCCCGCCGAGGCCGCGGTAATCGCCAACTATGCGGCCGGCATCGAGGTCGGGAAGCTCGGCGCGGCGACGGTTTCGCCGCAGGAAGTGCTCGACGCGTTCGATGCAGCGTCGGCGGAAGCAATCGACGCCGGCACGCGCTGACTTGCGCGGGCGGGCTTACTTTCCTATCTACGCAATGCGGGCCCGTAGCTCAGTCGGTTAGAGCAGTGGACTCATAATCCATCGGTCGCAGGTTCGAGCCCTGCCGGGCCCATCGCCGTTTTCGCACCGCCGCACATCGATTAGGTTTCGGCCTTCGGGTCGCGTAGCTCAGCTGGTTAGAGCGCCGGTCTCACATACCGGAGGTCCGGGGTTCGAGTCCCTGCGCGACCACTCCGCACCGCAGTCAATTGGGGTCAGAGCCGGTTTACGAACTACGTAAACGGAGTCTGACCCCAATCACTTTTAGTGTGAGGTTTTTCCGTTTCTGACCTCGGCGCCGGCACGTCGTAACCGGCCGGCGAGCGCTTCGTCGACGCGCGCTTCGACGAGCAACAGCTCGCCGTCCATGCGCTGATCGATCACCTCACCCTCGCGGTGGATCGCGGCGAGGAGCTTCCCGTCGGCGGGCGACATTCTGATCTCCGTGATCGGACGACGCGTGCGGCTCGCCGTGGTCAAGGCCCGGCGAAGCGGCTCGAGCCCGTCTTCGCTCACCGTCGAGACGAATACCGAGGACGGCACGAGCGCAGCGATGCGTTCTTGCATCGCGAGCAACGTGTCGTGATCGAGTAGATCGACTTTGTTGAAGACGAGGAGCTTCGGCCGGTCGCCGACGCCCAGCTCGTCGAGCACTTGATCGACGACGACACGCTGTTCTTCCCACGTCGGGCTGCTCGCGTCGATCACATGGAGCAGGAGATCCGCCTCGCGCGTCTCCTCGAGCGTCGCCCTGAACGACGCCACGAGGTGGTGCGGCAGCTTGCGAATGAAGCCGACGGTGTCGGTGAGCAGCACGTGCGCGTGGTCGCCCAGGTCGACGTCACGTGTCAGCGGGTCGAGTGTGGCGAACAGGCGATCTTCGACGAGCACTTCACGCGCCCCCGACAACGCGCGCAGGATGGACGACTTGCCGGCGTTCGTGTACCCGACCAGCGACGCCTTGAACTCGTTGGCGCGAGACTGGCGCTGGATCGCGCGGCCGCGCTGCACGTCCAGCAGCCGCTCGCGCAGAACCTTGATCCGGTGATTGATCAGCCGTCGGTCGGTCTCGAGCTGTGTTTCGCCGGGGCCTCGCATACCGATACCACCGCGAAACTTCTCGAGGTGCGTCCACATGCGAGTCAGGCGCGGCAGCATGTACTCGAGCTGCGCCAGCTCCACCTGCATCTTGGCTTCGCTCGTTCGCGCGCGCGTCGCGAAGATGTCGAGAATGAGCTCCGCGCGATCCATCACGCGCCGGCCGATGGCGTCCTCGATGTTCTTACCCTGGCTCGGGGACAGCTCGTCGTCGAACACGACGAGCGTCGCGCCGGCGTCGCCGACGCGATCGCGCAGCTCTTCGATCTTTCCGCTCCCGAGGTAGGTGCCGGGATGCGGACGATCGATCTGCTGGGTCATCTCACCGACGACGACCGCGCCGGCCGTATCGACCAACTCCTCCAGCTCGCGGAGATGATCGTCGACGGCACGGCGCGCGCCCGGACGTTTGAGCGGAGCGCCGACGAGCAGAGCACGCTCGATCGGCTGCTCGACGAGAATGGGTTCGCGGCTGATGCTCAGAACCCTCGGGCAGTCGCGTGGATCAGCGGGCGACTCCTGTCGTGGTGAAGCGGCCGGTCTGCGAATACGGGACCGTGAAGTTGCCGACGCTCGAGGCGACCGTGACATCGCCCATCACGTGGTAGTCCACGGCGCCCGTGCCGAGAATGCTCTTCCCCGCCGTGCCGATACCCGAATACGTGAACGACACCGGGATCGTCACCGTCGTCGAGTCGCGATCCTGGACCGTGAACCGGCTGTCCAGCGCTCCCGTCGCCAGCGTCACACTATCACCGGCCAGCGCCACCTTGTACGTGAGACGCGTCGCGTCGAGGCGATAATGGTTCGGGTTGTAGACGCTGAGCAGCACGTCCAGGCTGCCGCCCGTCAGTCCCAAGCCGCGCACTTTCACGTCGCGAAGGTGCACCACCGGTTGCTCGAACGCCGCGCGTCCGAGCGTCGAACAGCCGACGCCCGCCGTGAGCACCGCGGCCGCGGTTACTGCTGCTGCAAGTTTTCTCATCACGATTCCCCCGTTTCCCCGTTGAAGCCCCCGCCCATTCCGCCCATTCCCTTTACGGCGACTTCTCTTCCGATTTGCGCCGCAGCTCCTCCCACCAGGCGAGCCGTTTCGCAATCTCCTTCTCGAACCCGAATGGCCCCGGTTCGTAAAAGCGCGATCCACGCAGCGCGGGCGGCAGGTACTCCTGCGGGATGTATGCCTCCGGCGCGTCGTGCGCGTACTGATACCCCGCGCCATACCCCAGTTCCTTCATCAGTCCCGTCGGCGCGTTGCGAATATGCATCGGCACGCCCTCCGCCGGGTGTTCGCGCGCCGCCGCCAGCGCCGCGCCGAGAGCCGCTTTGGAGCTGTTCGACTTCGGCGCCGTCGCCAGGTAGACGATCATCTCCGACAGGGGAAGGTAACCCTCCGGAGGACCCAACATGTGATATGCGTCACGCGCCGCGACGGCGAGTTTGAGCGCCTCCGGGTCGGCGAGCCCGATATCCTCGGCGGCCATGGCGATCGCGCGGCGGAACATGATCATGGGATCGGCGCCGCCTTCGATCATCCGCGCCATCCAGTACAACGCTCCCTGTGGATCGCTCCCCCGCAGGCTTTTGTGGAACGCGCTGAGCATGTTGTACGTCTCTTCGCCGCCCTTGTCGTAGCGGGCGAAGCGCAGCTGCAGCGCATCGCGAATTCCCTCGACCGTGATGCGCCGGTCTGTTCCGACATGGTTCGCCGCCGCCTCGAGAATCGTCAGCGCACGCCGGGCGTCGCCGTCCGATTGCTCCGCCAGCAGCTGCTCGGCGTCCGGGTCGAGGACGAGGTTGCGATCGCCTAGCCCGCGCTCGGAGTCATTCAGCGCACGCCCGATCAATCCGCGAATGTCGTCGGCGCTGAGCGGTTCGAGAACGAAAACGCGAACGCGAGACAAGAGCGCGCCGTTGATCTCGAACGACGGATTCTCCGTCGTCGCCCCGATGAGGGTGATCGTACCCGATTCGACGTGCGGCAAAAACGCGTCCTGCTGCGCCTTGTTGAAGCGGTGGATTTCATCGGCGAACAGGATCGTTCCCCGGCCAAGACGCAGACGCCCTTCAGCCTCGGCGACGATCTCTCGGACTCTCGGCACGCCCTCGGTCACCGCCGAGAATGGGACGAACTCGCGGTCGGTGTAGTGGGCGATCACGCGAGCGATCGTCGTCTTGCCGGTGCCGGGCGGTCCCCAGAAGACCATCGAGCCCACGCTTCCCTTTTCGATCGCCTGGCGTAGCGGTTTTCCCGGGGCGAGCAGGTGACGCTGGCCCACGACTTCGTCGAGCGTACGTGGCCGCATCCTGGCGGCGAGCGGCTCGGGAACCGATCGCCCGAAAAGCGATCCAGTGCCGCGCCCGCTGCCGCCCGCTTCTTCATCGCGCCGTCGGCGCTCAGCCACGATCCACTCCCCTTAGAGCGAGGCGAGTGATCGGGCGGCAAAGTACAGGCCGCAGCCGGCGACGAAGCTGAGCGGGATTCTCACCCCGGGCCGATCCTGGAGCTCCGGCACGAGATTCGACGCGCCCACGTAGATCGTCACGCCGGCCGAGACAGCGAGCCCATACCGGCGAAGCAACTCGAGATGATCGGTAAGGAGGACGCCGGCGATCGTGCTCAGGCCGAGCGCGGCGGCGGCGAGAATGGCGGCCCGCCGTCGTGCCCCGGCCGCGAGAAACAGACTCGAGATCGCGAGCCCCTCGGGAAACTTGTGCAAGAGCACCGCGATGAAAACCAGCAGGCCGAGCGACGCACTGACCCGCAATCCGCTGGCGACCGCGACGCCGTCGACGAACGTGTGCATGAGCAGTCCCACCAACGCCGACATGCTCACCAACTCGGACACCTTGTGCGTCTCTTCACCGAAGTGGAAATGCCGACCAATGGTGTGCTGCGTCAGGTGCACGAGAACGTACGAAGCCAGCGCCACAGCGGGCGCGCTCGCGCCGGCAACTTCGATCGACTTCGGAAAGAGATCTACCAACGACACCGCGATGAGAAAGCCCGCCGCGAAGGAGAGCAACGCGTCCAGCGCGCGCAGGCTCCACGTCGCGCGCGACGTCACCGCCACGGCCCCGAGCACGTTCGCCAGAGCCGCGGCGATTCCGTACATGAGTTCCGGTTGGATCACGCCGGCTTGAGTCCCAGCCGCTCGGCGGCGGCGGTAACAGCGTTGACGAGATCCGGCGCCGCGGGAAAATGCTGGCGATTCGTTTTCCAGCTCTTCGTGCGCACGCGGATCTGCTCCTCGAGGCCTTTCCCCTCGAGCAAATACAACCAACGGTCGGTGCGGGCGTAGATGAACAGCTCGAGATACGGATTGAGCGTCAGCTGATCGTCGGACGTGAACACGGCCAGCTCGACGCCGCCGTAGCGCGCGAGCAGGATCTTCAGCCTGGCCACGGCCTCGCGCACGTCGGGCAGGGCGATCGACTCGCCGGACCACGTACGGCCGCTTCGCAGATCCTCGATCGCGATATCGACGGCGGGCGGCAGCTGCTCGCTCAACGCGTAAAACAGATCGACGACCCGCTCCGCATTGGCGACGACGTGCGCCGTGTATAGATCGTCGGTCTGCTCGAACGTGAACCCGTCGGCGCTCACGCGGAACCGCCGCCAGATCGAAGCCTCCGGTTGTCGCCCGCGAAAGAACATGGTGCTCCTGTAAGTGCCTACGACGTCGCCCGCCCCTCGCCCGACGTGTGCAGCCGCTTCGCTTCTTGCAACAGCCAGTCCGTCGTATTTCGCGCCGGATCGTCGATCACTGCCGTCATCAGCGATCGCAGAATCTTACCCAGCTCTGGACCAGCGGGAATGCCCGCACGACGAAGATCGTCCCCGTCGACCGCAAGCGAGCCGAGGTCGAGCGGGTCGCGAAAGGCAACGACGAGCATCCGCCTGTGCAGCGCGCGAACAGCCGGCGTCGTCGGGGAAGGCCGCCCGTTCGTTCGCGCCGCGGTCCACATGGCGCTCGCCAGCCGCATGAACAGGCCGACACGCGTCCGCGTGATCACGGCCACCCATCGTCGTACTTGGGCGTCCGACGGGCGTCGATCGGCCCCGCTCGCGAGTGCGACGGCGATCGCTTCGCCGCACGATTCCCAGCTTTCCAGTAACGCGCCGACGGTTTGAATCTCGATTTTCGAGCTCTTCAACCGCTCCAGTTGGCGTACCGCGTCGCGATGTCCCAGGCTCGCGAGAAGGCCGGCCATTCGCAGCGTCCGGCGCGCCGGTCGCCGTTCAAGACCGGGGCGCGCCAGGAAATCGGGGACGCTGAGCGCCTCATCGCTGGCCTTGGCCAACGAGGGGATCAGCGTCGCGAACGCTCCCGTGTCTCGCCACAGACGCAACGCGCGGCTTGGACAGTCCACCTGCTCCATCGTCTTGTCGAGCTCCTGCTTCACTCGCTCAGCGGACAATCGGCCGAGATAGGGCGCGCTCGCCTCGAGGGCGCGGAGCGTCGACGCGTCGATCGAAAAATCGAAGCGCGCGGCGAAGCGTATCGCGCGCAGCGCCCGCAGCCGGTCCTCGCGCATGCGCGCGTCCGCGTCACCCACGGCGCGAACGACGCGCCGCGCCAGGTCGCCGCGGCCGTCGAACGGGTCTCGGATCTCATCTTCCCGCGGCGAGTAGGCGATCGCGTTGATCGTGAAGTCGCGCCGCGCGAGATCGTCGTCGAGCGACGCGCCGAATTCCACCACGGCGTGACGGCCATCGGTCTTCACGTCCCGCCGAAACGTGGTCACTTCGTGCATCGTCCCTGCTTTGTCGAGCACGCCAACAGTTCCGAACTCGATGCCGACCGGAATTGTCCGCTTGCCGAACAGGCGACGCACTTCTTCGGGCGTCGCCGAAGTCGCGAGGTCCCAGTCGAGGTGGGGGTGCCCGAGTAGCGCGTCACGAATCGCACCGCCCACGCACCAGGCCTGGAAGCCGGCGTCTTCGAGCCGGCGGGCAATGTCGAGCACGGCGGCCGGAGGGTTGAGCGGCGTCATCGGTCAGGGGGAGGAGTCACGCGCGCGGTTGGAGAATACTCACCCTGGCGGCGCGATTGAAGGTGGTTAGCCACTACAACTTGGACTTACAAACGTCGATATTCTGACTGGGTGAACGTTTGGCAAAACGAGAACCTGAGGAGCCTGGTCTGACCCAATTGGAGCAAGTCCTGGCGACATCGAGCGCCGCGGAAACCTTCAAACGGGCCGTTCGCAGTTACTGCGAGACGGGAGCTGCAGACCATATCCAGGTCGATGGTTTTGCCCCGCGCATCAAGGTGCGACGGGTCCTCACACAAGTTCTCGCGAGCGAACCCCACCTTCCGATTGAGCGAATCGCCGTCCGAGCGCGTTCGGGTTGCTCGGACTTCGTCGGCACAGTGCAAGTTCACACGGCGAGCGAGACCCATGTGTACGAGTTTGTTTGGGATTGCCGCTGGCGTGCCGAGCAGGAAGGCTGGATGGATTGCTTCGGTTTCCCCGATCAGATTCGAGCCGCCCGAGAGTACGATTGGCGCTGCTTCCTTCGCTGGGAACCGGTCCGGCGTCCGAACTAGGCGCCTTCTCCTTCCAACAGGTCGCGGAGCTCCGCGATCGTTAGACCGGCGCCAAGGGCGAGCATGACATCGATGCGGGCCTGTTGAGGGCGCCGCGCTCCAGCGAAAATGGCGCCGCGATCGGCGAGACGACGACCGCCGCCCGGGTACCCGTATGTGCATCCGACGCGGCCGCGCCCCGATCGCGACGTGATCACAACCGGCTTCTGCTCCTCCACCCAACGGCCGATTCCCTCCACCATCGACGGCGGCACGTTTCCCCGCCCCATCGCCGCGATGACGATACCCTTTCCCTCGTTGCGCGACGCATCGAGCAGGCGCGAGTCAGCGCCGGCGTACGCATAGACGATGTCCACCGGCTGCGCGAGCGCCGGTGGATCGAGGAGCGGCGCCGTCGCCGGGAGCGAGCGGCGAAAGATCACGCGGCCGTCGTCGATCACGCCGATTGGCCCAAGGCCCGGACTGTCGAACGCGTCGAGCGACGAGGTGTGCGACTTCGTGACGTCCAATGCGGTGAAGATGCGGTCGGACATGAACACCATCGTGCCGCAGCCGCGCGATTCACTCGCCGCGGCGACGCGCACCGCGCCGGCGAGATTGCCCGGCCCATCCCATCCGAGCTCGCTCGACGTCCGCATCGCGCCGGTGAAAACGATCGGTTTGTCGCCGTCGACGGAGCGGGCGAGCAGATACGCCGTTTCCTCGAGCGAGTCGGTCCCATGCGTGAGCACGACGCCGTCGACCTCCGGCCGCGCGAGATGACCGACGATCCGCTGCCGGAGCGCCCACATCCGGTCGGGCGTCATGTGCGGTCCGGGGAAGGCGCCCCAATCGTCGATCTCCAGATCGGCCAACGTATCGATGCCCGGCGCGAGGGCGAGAATATCGCGCCCGCTCAACGACGGGACGGCGCCTCCCATCGTGGGATCGTGGCGCATGGAGATCGTTCCGCCGGTAAAGAGAAGAACGATCATCCGCAGAGCACACTGCCGCCGTTGACGTTGACGATCTCACCGGTGATGTGCCGCGCGAGATCCGAGCAGAGAAAGACGATTGGCCCCGCGATGTCGCGCGGTGTGGCGATCCGGCCGATTGGAATTCCCGCGGCGATGCGTTCACGCCCGCCGTTCGCGAACGGCTCGGCGCACATCTCCGTCTCGACCCAACCGGGGGCGACGCTGTTCACCGTGATGTCGCGCCGCGCCAGCTCGGGCGCGAGGGACTTTACGAGTGAGATGACCGCGCCCTTCGACGCCGCGTAGTCGGCGTGATACGCTTCGCCGCGCTGGCCGGCGGTGCTCGATACCAGCACGACGCGACCGTGGTCGGACATCGCGCGGATCGCCGCGCTCGCCGTGTAATAGACGGAATCGACGTTCTCGGCCATCGTACGCCGCCACTGGGTCGACGTCATCTCGGACAACGGCACATCGTCGCAGGGCCAGATCCCCGCGTTGCCGACGAAGAAATCGAGCCCGCCCAGCGCCTCGGCGGCGGCCTGCACGAGCGCTTCCGCGCCGTCCGGCGTGGAGATATCCGACGAGTGCGCCACGGCGGTCACTCCGTGCGCCGCACGCAGCGAGCCCACCAGGGCTTCGGCGTCGCCGCGCCGGCTCCGATAGCCGATCGCCACGTGCACGCCCTCCTCAGCAAAAAGTTGCGCGACGGCCGCGCCGATTCCGCGCGACCCTCCCGTGACGAGCGCGCGCTTTCCTCGAAGTCCGTTCATAGTTCAGCTTCCACGAGATCGCAGATGAGGTGCTCGATGCAAAGGTGCAGTTCCTGCGCGCGATCGGTCCGCTGCGTCGGAATGATCACCGAGTGGTCGGCGAGAGCGCGCAACTTTCCTCCGTCGCGAGCGCTGAAGGCGAGCACGCGCACTCCCTTCGCGCGCGCCGCCTCGGCCGCGCGAAGCACGTTCGGCGATTCACCGCTCGTCGAGTGGATGATGAGAAGATCGTCGGGCCCGGCGAGTGCTTCGACTTGTCTGGCGAAGACGCTGTCGAATCCGAAATCATTCCCCGCCGCGGTGAGCAGCGACGTGTCAGTCGTGAGCGCGATCGCCGGATACGCCGCGCGGTTCCGCGTATAGCGTACCACATATTCCGTCGCCATGTGCTGGGCGTCGGCCGCGCTGCCACCGTTGCCGCAGAACAGCAGCTTTCCGCGGCGGCTCACGGTCTCGCGCACCATGTCGTGTGCGCGCGCGAGCTGCGGCCCCATGTCGCGCGCCACGGCAGACGCAATCTCAGCGAGCTCCGTCAGCCCTCTCGCGAAATGGCCGGATACGTCGGCGATGCCCGAGGGTTTTGAAAGGGACATGCGTACTCTAGTCCGAAGAAGTTGATGCCGGCCCGAGAACGAGCTCGCGTAGCCGGCGGATCATGCCCAACTGAAGTTTGATCGGCGGCACAGGCATGACGTCCTGATCCTCGAGAAGACGACGGGGATTATCGCGCGTCAGAAGGTTGGCCACGTCCGCGTCGGCGACTTCGGTCAGCCACTGGTTTGCGGCGACGAGCGTGCGCTTGTCGACGTGCGTGTCGCTCGCGAAGAGATCCACCAGACCGCGCGCGAGGAGCTCCTCCCCGAACCGGTGCATTCGCCTGGCGCCGAGGATGGCCGTGACGTCCATCTGGATCACGGCGCCGGCTGAACGCCACGCCGCGACGAGATCGGGCGTGCAACCCCAATACCGTTCCGGGTGCGCCACGACGGGAACGAGCCCACCCATACGGAGCCGCAGGAACTCCTTGGCCGACGCGGGCGGAAGTCCCATCCGGGCAAACTCCACAAGCCGGGCCGTCGAACCTCCGAGTCCGAGACGCGCATCGCTCAGATCCACGCCGGGCGCGTCGAGAAGGATCTCGAAACCCGGGAGCAAGCGGGGCGTCGCGGGCGCCGCCGCCGTGAGCGCCGCGAGCAGGTCGGCGTTGCGCTCGTGCGGAGCTTCCCCTGCCTCCGAAGCATCGAGGTGCGGGGTGCACACAACGATCTCGACGCCGTCGCGCGAAAAGCGCTCGAGCACGCCCACCGAGGCTTCGATCGAGCGCGAGCCGTCGTCGACGCCGGGAAGCAGGTGCGTGTGGATGTCGATCATTCGGCGATCGACCCGAGCCGTTCCATCGCCTCTGTCGTCACATCGACCAACGTCTCCGGTGACGCGGCGGCACACTCGAGCGCGTAGGTCACCAACGCGTCAACCGTGAGGAGGTCGAGCGCCGACTCGCGGCCGAGTGTGCGTTGCGCCGTGAGCCCGCGCAGGAGCCGGTCGGCGGCATCGATCAGCACGCGCGAGCTCGCCTCGGCCTTTGCATCCGGGCCGAGGACTTCGACAACGCGCTGCAGTAGTCGGGGCGGCGGAGCCGGTGTTCGCGTCTCCAGCCACTCGTGCAAGATCACGAATGATGCGAGAGCGCGTCGCGCACGAGCTCCGGCGCGCGAGCCAATGCGTCGTCGAAACGCGATGCGTCGGGAATGCCCGCCTGCGCCATGTGCGGCTTGCCGCCGCCCCGGCCGCCCGCCGCCGCGGCGATCTCCTTGATCAGCGTGTCGGCACGAAGCCCGCGCTCCCGCAGGTCATCGGTCACGACGACGAGCAACGTATTCTTGCCGTCTTCGAAGCTCGCCGCGAGTACGCCGACGCCGCTCCCCAGCTTCTCGCGAATCGCGTCGCCGAGCGCCTGGAGCTCCTTCACATCGCCGGCGCGCACCACACCGGAGACGAGGCGCGATCCGTTCCCGCCAATCGACTGCGCCCGTCCGATCAGCGTCTGAAGCTGATCGCCACCGCCGCGCATCGCCTCGTCCAGTCTGCGCTCGAGTACGCGACGCTCCTCGAGCAGCGTCGCGACTCGCTTCTCCAAACCGTCGGGCGATGTCTTCAGCAGTTCGGCAACGCGGCCGAGCGCGCGCTCCTCGTTCCGGTACACGGCGTACGCCCCCGGCCCGGTGACCGCTTCGATGCGACGCACGCCCGCCGCGACACCGGTCTCCGCGAGAATCTTGAACACGCCGATCTGCGCCGTGTTGCGGACGTGCGTGCCGCCGCACAGCTCCATCGAAAAGTCGGGAATGGAAACGACGCGCACGACGTCGCCGTACTTCTCGCCGAACAGCGCCATCGCGCCGAGCGAGCGGGCCTCCTGGTATGGAAGCTCTCGCGTCGTCACCGGGGCGGCGCGCCAAATCTCCCGGTTTACGATCGATTCGATCTCGTGCAGCTTCTCCGGCGCGACGGGTCCGTGGTGCGTGAAGTCGAACCGCAGCCGATCGGGGGCCACCAGCGAACCCGCCTGATGCACCGCCTCGCCGAGCACCTGGCGAAGCGCGGCGTGCAGCAGGTGCGTCGCCGTGTGATTGCGCTCCGTGTCGCGACGCCGATCGCTCGGCACGAGCGCGCGCGCTCCACCGAACCGGAACGCACCCGTGATCCGTCCGATCGCCGCCGGCCGGCCGTCCACTTTTTTCACGTCGTCCACGTCGACGCGCCAGCCGTCGCCAATGATCTCACCGTGATCGGAGATCTGGCCCCCGGACTCGGCGTAAAACGGCGACTCGCGCAGAAGCATTGCGACGCGACCGTCCGGCAAATGCTTCACCGCCGTGACCTGCGTGTCGATCTCCACCGTCTCGTAGCCGACGAACGACGCCTCGGCCGCGGCGCCCGGCGATACCTCCCAATCGGAGAGGTTCTCCAGCCCCGCGAGATCGACCGCAAGCTTCTTCGACTTGCGCTCTTCCTGTGAGCGGCGCCGCTGAGTCTCGAGCGCGGCCTCGAAGCCGGCGATGTCGACGACGTAACCGCGCTCACGCGCCATCAACTCCGTGAGATCGATCGGGAAGCCGAAGGTGTCGTACAGCCGGAACGCGTCGTCTCCGCTGATCGTGCCGCGAATCTCCGCGCCGCCGTCGGCGGTCTGGAGCGGCGCCAACTGCTCGAAGCGCGCGAGGCCGCCCTCGATCGTCGAGAGAAACCCCTGCTCTTCGACCCGGGTCGTGTTGATGATGTGCTGCGATCGCTGTTGAAGCTCCGGATACGCGTCGCTCATTCGCGCGATCACTTCTTCCACGACGAAGACGAGTGTCGGCTCCTTACGGCCCAGGAGCCAAGCGTGCCGGACCGCGCGTCGAAGAATGCGCCGCAGCACGTAACCGCGACCTTCATTCGACGGGAACACGCCATCGGCGAGGAGGAAGGCGACCGCGCGCGCGTGATCGGCAAGGACGCGGAACGACGCGTCCTCTTGACCACGGTACTTCGCACCGACCGCCCGCTCGACCGCCTTGATGAGCGGCTCGAACAAGTCGGTATGAAATACCATCATCTCGCCCTGCGTGATCGCCGAGATACGTTCCAGCCCCGCGCCGGTATCGACGGATGGCCGCGGCAGCGGGACAAGCGTGCCGTCCGGCTGCTTGTCATACTGCATGAACACGAGGTTCCAAAACTCGATGAAGCGGTCCTTGTCGGAACCTTCGATGAACGCGTCGAGCGAGAATTCTTCGCGATCGAGCTCCGTCCACTCGCCGGTGGCGCCTTCCGGGAAGCGCCAATCGCGCGCCAGGTGCGCGGCGTCGACGAAGATCTCCGAGCAGGGACCGCACGGACCCGTGTCGGCCATCTGCCAGAAGTTGTCCTTATCGCCCAGGCCGTAGATGCGTGAGTCGGGCAGACCCGCGATCTCCCGCCAGAGCGCCCGCGCTTCGTCGTCGCTGTAATGAACGCTCACGCGCAGCAGCTTGGGGTCGAGCGCGAGCTCCTTCGTCACGAATTCCCAGGCGAAGCGGATCGCGTCGCGCTTGAAGTAGTCGCCGAACGAGAAGTTGCCGAGCATCTCGAAGAAGGTGAGATGCCGCGCGGTGTGACCAACCTGCTCGAGGTCGTTGTGCTTGCCGCCGGCGCGCACGCACTTCTGCGACGTCGTCGCGCGTCGATTGCCCTCCGGCGGCTCCTGCAGCCCGAGGAACACCTTCTTGAACTGGACCATACCGGCGTTCGTGAACAGCAACGTCGGATCGTCGCCGGGCACGAGCGATGAGCTCGGCCGAACGGAGTGGGAGTTTCGGGCGAAATAGTCCAGGAATCGGGCGCGGATCTCGGCGGCACGCATACTAGAGAATATAGGCCGCACGAGTGCGGGAATCAGCCGTCGGCGTCGGACTGTGCGAGGAGCGTCTGCAAAACCTGCGTGATGTCGTCGCTGTCGTACCCGCGCCGCGCGAGGAAGGCGTACAGCCGTCGCCGACGAGTCGCGTCGTCCACTTTCGTCAGCATGCGGAGCTTTTTTCGCGCGACACGGTCGATCGATTCAGCTTCGTCGATCCCCTCTTCCTCGAACACCGCTTCGATTGCGTTGTCGGAGATGTCGCGCGACACGTCGCGCTTGGCGAGCTCCTGACCGATCCGTCGACGCGACAAACCGGCGCCGACCGCCTTCGACCGCGTCAGCTGCCGCGCAAAGTTCGTATCGTCGAGGAGGCCGGATGTCTTCAGTCGCTCGATCGCCGCATCGACGTCCGCCTCGGGCTCGCCCTTCTTGAGGAGCAGTCGACGCAGCTCGACGACGCCACGTGCGCGCGCCTCGAGCATGTCGAGTGCACGCTCGTATGTGGAACGCTTCGGCGTGTGAGGCCGGTTGACGGAATCGCGCGATGGCCGACCGGTTGATGCTCGGAATTCAGTCATAGATGGAAAGAGAAGCCGGGGAGTCGCAGCCTGTTCCGAAGGGAGTTTCCGGGTCCCATCGTCGCAAGACTACTTCTCCCCGGCCAAGTGTTCAGCCGGTGCTGAATTCCCGCGCTACTCCTCGGTGACCTCGATGTCGCTGATCACCTCGCGCGGCCCGACACCGAGCAAGTTCTTCACCTTCTCTTCCACTTCCGTCATCAGCGCCGGTGTGTCCTTGAGGTACAGCTTCGCGTTCTCGCGACCCTGGCCGATTTTCTGGCCGTTGTAGCTGTACCACGCACCGGACTTGTCGATGATCCCCGCCTCCGACGCGATGTCCAACACCAGACTCGCGTGGCTGATCCCTTCCGCGTACATGATGTCGAACTCGGCCTGCTTGAACGGTGCGGCGACCTTGTTCTTCACCACCTTCACGCGGACGTGCGAGCCCACCACGTCTTCCTTGTCCTTCACCGGCCCGATGCGGCGAATGTCGAGACGCACCGACGCGTAGAACTTGAGCGCCTTTCCACCCGTCGTCGTCTCGGGATTGCCGAACATCACACCGATCTTTTCGCGCAACTGATTGATGAACACCACCGACGTCTTCGAGCGGGCGATGGAGCCCGTCAGCTTGCGCAGCGCCTGGCTCATCAGCCGCGCCTGCAGACCGACGTGCGAATCCCCCATGTCGCCTTCGATTTCGGCCTTCGGTACGAGGGCCGCAACCGAATCAATCACAACAACGTCCACCGCGCCCGACCGCACGAGAATCTCGCAGATCTCGAGCGCCTGTTCGCCGGTGTCGGGCTGCGAGATGAGCAACGCCTCGACATCGACGCCCAGCTTGCGGGCATACTCCGTGTCCAATGCATGCTCCGCATCGATGTACGCCGCGATGCCGCCATTCCGTTGGGCGTTCGCGACGACATGCAAGCAGAGCGTGGTCTTACCGCTCGACTCCGGTCCGTAGATCTCGGTGATGCGTCCGCGCGGAATACCACCCACGCCGATCGCCGCATCGAGGTTGATCGCACCAGTCGAAATTGCCTCGACGCGGACCTTCTGATCCGCGCCAAGCCGCATGATCGAGCCCTTTCCACAGCTCTTCTCGATCTGCGCGATGGCCAGATTCAACGCCTTCTTTTTGTCATCCTGCAAAGTCGACACAGCCATTTCTCACTCATCCTCTCGGTTAGTTGTAGTCCGCTCTGGCCATGCAGCGTAATCGTACCGGAAAAGCGGTCGATTTGATACCCGAATAAAATACGAAAACGGGCTCGCTGATTCAAGCGGAATTTGCGAGAGAGAATGCGTTCGCCACGTGACGAACTCGAACGCGCTCGCCCTCGACGAGGACGCCAACGACGTCGAACCGGTAGGACTCGGCGGGCTTCCCGTGCCGGTCGATCCAGACTGAGGCGGAGCGAGCTAACTCTCGCTGCTTCTTCCAGTTCACCGCTTCCACCGGATCGCCGAACTCCTGCCCGCGCCTCGCTTTCACCTCGACGAACGCCACGAGCCCCTCCCGCTCGACCACCAAGTCGATGTCGCGGTGCCCGTTTCGAAACCGCCGCTGGACCACCCGCCATCCATGGCGGCGAAGCCACCGCTCCGCGATCCGCTCTCCCAGTTCCCCGAATTGCTGCCTGGCCGCTGACATGGGCGCCAACCTAGGCTCGCTCTAGCGGCGAACTGGCACCGTTTCAGGGCGGGCCGGACCATTCGGTTGCCTTCCCAGCCTGGTATCGCGTCACGCCTGCCTGGTGCCGCCTATTCTGCCTGGTGTCGCCTCATCTGCCTGGTACCGATGACAGAGCCTAGCGCTGGAAGAGCCGCGGGCTAACGCGGACACGCGCGGGTCAACGCGGTCTCGGGACGCCACTACGCGCCCTGATCGGACACTGATGGTACCGACGGCTTTGATTCTTTCTGAACTGCCCCGGGACGCGTCGCCAGTCGAACTTTCCGAGGTCGTCATTCAATCATGCTTGGCTCGTAGTGCCGCGAAGCCAGCCCGCGTTAGCCCGCGGCTCTTCCAGCGTTAGACTCTGTCATCGGTACCAGTCGTGAGCCGCCACCCGACTGCGATTCAGCGCGCGATTCGCGATAAGGCGCTGACGAGTTGGGCGCCGCCGAGTGCCGGGACGTCGAGCGTGCTGCGGACGACGATCGGGTCGCGCTTCGTGACCCAGTAGAGTCCCTTCGAGCCCTCACTCTGCGCAGCCACCACCCAGCAATCAAACGTCCCCGCGGGAACGCGGACCTGGTCTTCGCTGACGACGTATAGGCGAGTCGGCGACACAGAGGCGCCGGTGAGCGACACCGAGAGTGTGGCGACCGTGTCCTCCCAACCCAGCTGAATCGGTTCGATGCGGAGGAGGCTCTCGAGCATCGCGCCGCTCGCGACCGTCCGCGGGAGTACGGCCATCACAATCGAACGGCGTCCGGGAGGCCCGCTCGTCGCGCCGTACGCGCTGTCCCCGCGGAACTCGGCGGCGAGCCGCGCCTGGCCAAGGATGGCACTCCAGTGGAGTGGATGCAGCGCCGGATCCACGAAGAGTGAGTCGGTCGACGCAATGCGCTCTCCGATGCGCGTCTCGAGCATCAGCCAGGCCGGTGCGCCCGCGTAAGTCGTCGTCGACACGGACACCGTTCGACTTCCGAGCGGCGTCGTGGAAGCGTCGCGCTCGAGCGACATGTCGTAGACGAACGAACCGGACGTGAGCAGCTTCGGGTCGATCGCCGATTTGCGCTGCGACGTGTCGACCGGCGGCTTGCGCGAGCTGTCGCCGACGGGTACCTGCGCGCCCCCGCGCACAGCCAGCAGAGCGGCGAGCGCCGCGGCGACGCCGGCGCGTCTATGCACGCGGTCCACAGATCCGATCCAGTTCGTCGAGTCCCACGAGCACGTCACGCGGCTTCGGACCGTCCGGCGGTCCGAGAACGCCCGCCGCATGGAGTTGATCGATGATCCGGGCCGCGCGGCCGTAGCCGACCTTCAGCCGGCGCTGCAGCAGCGACGTCGACCCCTGCTGATTCTGGACGACAACCTCGGCGGCCTCGCGGAATAGCTTGTCGCGGTCGCCGACGTCGGCGCCCTCGCCGTCGGCCTGGCCGGCCTCCAGCGCTTCCTTCTGTCGGACCGCCTCGAGGATGTCCGGCTCGACATCGCTCGTGTCGTCGAGCACCAACCCCTGCGCCGCGAGCGCCGCGCGCTTGGCGTCGCGTCTGTCCTGATACCACTTCATCAGACTCTCGGTGTCTTCACTCGAGATGTACGCGCCCTGAAGCCGGGCCGGCTCCGACTTGCCCGGCGGAATGAACAGCATGTCGCCATTGCCGAGGAGCATTTCGGCGCCCGAGCCATCGATGATCGTGCGGCTGTCCACCTGCGACGCGACGCGGAACGCGATCCGGCTCGGGAAGTTCGCCTTGATGAGGCCCGTGATCACGTTCACGCTCGGACGCTGTGTCGCGAGGATGAGGTGAATGCCAATCGCGCGTGCTTTCTGCGCCAGCATGGCGATCGGCGTCTCGACTTCCCCCTGCACCGTCATCATCAGGTCGGCCATCTCGTCGATGATCACGACGATGTACGGCAGGATGCTGCCCTTGTACGTCGTCTCTTCGAACGCGACGTCAGGCCGCTTCGGGAGCTTCAGCGTCGCGCCGTCCTGGACGCGTTTGTTGAACTCCTGGATGTTGCGGCACATGTTCGCCGCCAGGAGCTCGTACCGCTCGGACATCTCCATCACCGCCCACTTGAGCACCGACGCCGCGTCGCGGTTATCGGTGATCACCTTGTGGCGCAGGTGAGGAAGCGTGTTGTAGACCGACAACTCCACCATTTTCGGATCGACCATCAGAAAGCGCAGCGTCCGCGGGGTATGTCGATATACCAGGCTGGTGATGATCGTGTTCACGCAAACCGACTTGCCGGATCCCGTCGCACCCGCGATGAGCAGGTGCGGCATCTTGGCCAAATCGGCGACGACCGGCTTGCCCTCGAGATCCTTGCCCAGCGCGATGGGTAGCGCCGCCCGCGCGCCCTGGAAATCACGCGCCTCGACGAGCTCGCGAAAACCAACCATCTCCGAGATGGGATTCGGCACTTCCACGCCGACGGCGCCCCGGCCTGGAATCGGCGCGACGATGCGAATCGACGGAGCGCGCATGGCCAGCGCGAGGTCGTTGGACAGGTTGGCGAACTGCCGCACCTTCACGCCCGGCGCCGGCTCGATCTCGTATTGTGTGACGACTGGTCCGGTGGTGCGACCGACGAGGTCTCCGTCGACGCGGAAGGTGGCGAGCGCCGCCATGAGCTTGTTGCCCATCTCCTCGAGCTCCGCCGCGGCCGCTTCGGGGTTGCGGGCTGGGACGTGAGTCAGGAGCGTCGGCGATGGCAGTTCATCGCCGGCAAGCTCGACGTGGGCGGTGGCTTCGATGGCGGCGGCGATCTCGGCGTCGTGCTCGGCGAGGACTTCCGCTTTCGATTTCTTCCGTCGTTTCCCCGCTTTGCCATCGCCGTCGAGATCCAGGACGCCGGATTGATCGATGGCGATCGACGGCATCTCTTCCGGTGGCGGCTCGAGGGCGAGCGCGAGATCGCCCGGCTCGACCACCTCGCCGTCCGCGTTCTTCTTTCGACGCCTCTTGGCCGGCTCCGTTTCCGCCACGACGAGCGGTTCGGGGACAACGATCGCCTTCGGCCGGGCGGAGCCGATGAGCGCGCGAATTGGATTCCAGGCGAGCGAGGCCGCCATCAGGACCGACCAGGCAAGGGCTGCCAGCACCCAGGCGCCAAACAAACCGAACCACTTGCGCCAGTAATAGGCGATGAATCCGCCCCAGACACCGACAGCGGTACTCCCGGCGTCGCCCGAGTGCGCGCCCACTACGAGACCAAGCACAATCGGGAGGAGGAGCGCCGACCCCGCGAAGAACACCATCCACGAACGATCCGTATCGGATTTCATGCGGCCGAACAGACGGAGCGCGTGTACGGCCGGAACAAACGGCACGAGGATCGCCGCCGGCCAGCCGAAGAAATCAACCAGCGGGCGCGCGAGGAAATCGCCGACTGCGCCGACGCTCGCCTTCACGTTCACTCCCGCGCTCAGCTGTGCCAGGGCGAGCGCGCCAAAGGCTCCGGCCAGAAAGACGGCAAGCAACGCCAACGCGATGCCCAGGAGCTCGCGCTTGAGATGGGGAGAAAGCGAACCGCGCACAGAGGGGGGAGGGGGAGGTCTACCGTTCGCGTTCTGGTCCGAGCTTCGTGATCTGTCGTTCTTGGTAAAGTGGGATGACGGGATACGAGTCGATCGCGGCGCACTCGTCGAGATCTTCGGCGAACCCCGAGTCGCGCAACAGCCGGCCGTGCTCCGAGGCTTCGAACAATTTCACGAGTTGGTCGCCGTATTTCCGATCGATCAGCGCGCACGCTTGAGCGGCGTCGTTCAGCTCTACGTCGGCCATCCGCTTGGTCACGTTGAAGACGAACCGTCCCGCGCAGCCCGCGTCCTCGAGCGCGAACAGCCGGTCGCGGCCGGCACACACGATGGTGATGTCCGCGCCGCCGCGCAGCGCGGCCCTCAACATCGCGAGAACCGCAGTGTAGTTGACGTACGACGCAATTACCACGTCACGAGCGCCCGGGGTATTGATGATCGCCGGGGTGCCGTTGGTGGTCGTCATGAGGACCGTCTTTCCTTCGACCACCGCTCGCTTGAATTCCCGAGGCGAATTGCCGAGGTCGAATCCGGGAATCGGTTTCGTCTTGCGCTCCCCGGCCAGCAGGACGTCCGCGCGCTCGAACGCTTTGGCGCGCATCACAGCCTCGTCCGATGTCTCCACGGGAATAACGGTGCGCGCGCCATTGGCGAGCGCTGCCGCTATGCTCGTCGACGCCCGCAACACGTCGATCACCGCGACGACCCGACCGGCAAACTCCGACGCCGGCGCCGAGCCGGCGCCGAACACGACATCGATCCGCACGCTACGCCAGCTCCTTGAAGAGCTCCGTCTCGCGCTCGAGAAATTTGGTGTCGACTTGGCCGGCGATGAATCGAGGGTTCTGCATCACGCGGGCGAGAAATGGAATGGTCGTCGTCACGCCCTCGATGATGAAGCCGTCGAGTGCGACATGCATTCGGGCAATCGCCTCGGCGCGATCGCGGCCTTGGCAGATCAGTTTGGCCAACAACGAGTCGTAGAACGGTGGAACGGTGTAGCCGTCGTAGACGTGCGTGTCGAGGCGGACCCCCGGTCCACCCGGTGGATGAAACGCGAGAATCTTGCCTGGAGACGGCTGGAAGTTGCGCGCCGGATCTTCAGCATTGACACGGCATTCGATGACGTGACCTCGAAGCGGTGGGAGCTCCGACACGCTCAGCTTTTCGCCCGACGCGACGCGGATCTGCTCCTTCACGAGATCGATGCCCGTGAGCATCTCCGTCACCGGATGCTCGACCTGGATCCGGGTATTCATCTCCATGAAATAAAACGACCCGTCTTCGTCGAGCAGCATCTCGATCGTCCCTGCACCCACGTAGTCGATCGCCTTCGCGCCGGCCACCGCGGCGTCACCCATCAGCTTTCGGAGCTGAGGAGTTACAGCAGGGCTCGGCGCCTCCTCGATCAGCTTTTGGTGCCGGCGCTGCACCGAGCAATCGCGCTCGCCCAAGTGGATCACGTTTCCAAATGTGTCGCCGAGGATCTGGAACTCGATGTGGCGCGGCCGAGCGAGGTACTTCTCGACGTAAACATCGCCGTTGCCGAACGCCGACAGCGCTTCCGAACGCGCCAGCTGGAACGAACGTCCGAAGTCGTCCGGATCGCGGGCGACGCGCATTCCCTTCCCGCCGCCACCCGCCGCCGCCTTGATGATTACAGGAAAGCCGATGTCTTTGGCGAAGGCGAGCGCCTCTTCCACGTCCTCGACCGGTCCCGGCGTGCCGGGGACGATCGGCACGCCGACGCGCGTCATCGCGGCGCGCGCGGCGGCTTTGTCGCCCATGACCCGGATCTGCTCTCCCGTCGGTCCGATGAACGCGATCTTCGACGCGGCACAGATGTCCGCGAACTCGGCGTTCTCGGCGAGAAAGCCGTAGCCGGGATGAATCGCGTCGGCGCCGGTGATCTCGGCGGCGGCGATCAGCCGCGGGATGTTGAGATATGACTCACGGGCGGGCGCCGGACCGATGCAAACGTCGTCATCGGCGAAGCGGACGTGGAGGGATTCGCGATCGGCCTCGGAGTAGACGGCCACGGTCTGCACGCCAAGCTCGCGGCAGGCGCGGATCACGCGCAGCGCGATCTCGCCCCGATTGGCGATCAGGACTTTGCTGAACATCAGGTGCGCGTGACGAGAGGGCTGCCAAGCGGGGACCGGCTTGCGTCCCCGCGGTTAACCATTGCCGGAACCTCTCTCCCCGACCCCGTCCTCGAAGTTGGTCCACGAGGTGTCGCTGGTGCCTGACACGCCCTGCACGCGCAGCGCGAATTCGGCCGGACTCGTTGCGTAGAACATGGCGCTTTCGTACGAGATCGCGCCCTGGGAGTAGAGCTGCATGAGCGACTGATCGAAGCTCTGCATGCCGTATTGTATCGTGCCGTCCTTGATCAGCTCCGGAATATTCAGCGTCTTTTCCATATCCCGAATGTTGTCGCGCACGGCGGCGGTGTTGATGAGCACCTCGCACGCCGGCACGCGTCCGGCGCGATCGGCGCGCGGAACGAGCCGCATCGACACGACGGCGGAGAGCGCGCTGGCGAGCGAGAAGCGGACTTCGCCCGCCTGGTGCGGCGGATAGAAGGAGAGGACGCGGTTGATGGTCTGGGTCGCGTCCGTCGTGTGCAGCGTCGAGAAGACGAGGTGGCCCGTGTCCGCCGCCTTGAGCGCGGTGTCGAGCGTCTCGAGGTCTCGGATTTCGCCGATGAGAATGACGTCGGGGTCCTGCCGCAGCACGCGGCGGAGCGCTTGGCCGAAGGTGGACGTGTCCGTCCCTACTTCGCGCTGATTGATGTGGCTGTTCATGTCGCGGTGGAGGAACTCGATCGGGTCCTCGACCGTGATGATGTTCGCGCGACGGTTCTGGTTGATGTGCTGAATCATCGCCGCCAGCGTCGTGGACTTGCCCGAGCCGGTCACGCCGGTCACGAGCACGAGACCGCGCGGCTTCATCGCGATCTCCTCGAGCACGGGCGGAAGGCTCAGCTCATTGATCGTCTTCGCCTGATACGGGATCGACCGCATCGCGTAGCAGAGCGAGCCACGCTGCTGGTACAAGTTGACGCGGAATCGCCCGATGCCCGGCACGCCGATCGCGAAGTCACACTCCTTCTCTTCGGCGAACATGTTGACCTGGCGCGGCGTCATCAGCTGCTCGGCGAGCGCCTTCAGGTCCTCGGGGCGGAGCGGCGGATGATTGAGCGGCTCCAGCTCGCCGTCGACGCGAACCGTCGGCGGGCGACCGACTTTGAGATGCAAGTCGGATCCGTTCCTCTTGATCATCTCCTGGAGGACGGACTTGAAGTTGATGCCCGCCGGCGCCGTATTCGGTGACATCGGCGCGGGCTGGGAGGACGGTGCTTGGGTTGGGTTAGCCATTGGGATCAATCTTGAACAGTACCTGTCCGTACTCGACGGGCTGCGCGTCGTCCGCGAGGACCTCGCGCACCACGCCTGAATACTCGGACTCGATCTCGTTCATGATCTTCATTGCTTCGATGATGCAGAGGATTTGCCCCTTCGATACCCGATCGCCGACTGCGACGTAGGCCTTCGCGCCCGGCTCCGGCGACTTGTAGAACGTGCCGACCATTGGCGACTTGACGTCGAGCGCCGTCGACTTGGGCGGCTCCGGAGCGGCAGCGGGAACGTCGGCATCCGGAATGACGGGAATACCCCCCGACGGCGACAACCGGCCCATCGGCGCCGTCGGCACAATCGTCGGGATGGACATCGGCGTGGCCACCTGCACGGCGCCACGCTGCGTTGGGCTCTTGGAGATGCGGATCTTGAGCCCTTTGTCCGACGTGATCTCGATCGAATCGACGCTCGAATCGTCGATGATGTCGATCAGCTTTTTCACGTACCGTAGGTCGATCATAGGCCTCTAAGAGCGTCGCCGGGTATTCGGTGTCATCCGAGCTCGATCAGGTCGTGTGTGAACCGCGTGAGGACTCTCGGCCCATCTGAAGCAAGCAGCACGTCGTCCTCGATTCGCACTCCTCCCCACCCTGGCCGGTAGATGCCCGGCTCAATCGTCACCACAGCCCCTTCGGCGAGGGCCCCGTCGGCCGTGCGTGCAAGCCGGGGCGCCTCGTGCACCTCCAAGCCAAGGCCGTGGCCGAGGCTATGACCGAACAATTCTCCGAAACCGCGCTGGTGAATGTAGTCGCGAGCGATGGCGTCGGCATCCCGTCCCGTCATGCCCGCCCGCACACCCACCGAAGCCTGCTCATTGGCCCGCCGCACAACGTCGTAAATCTCGCGCTGCTCCTCGCCGGCGCGTCCGACGACGACGGTGCGTGTTACGTCCGCGCAATAGCCGCCTGTTTCCGCGCCGAAATCGAGTAGCAGGAAATCGCCGCTCTCGACGCGTCGCGCGGTCGATCGCGCGTGCGGGAGCGCCGACCTGGGACCAGAAGCGACAATCGACGGAAAGGGAAAGCCTTCGCTCCCTTCGTCGCGCAGCGCCTTCTCGAGCACTCCGGCAACCTCGAGCTCCGACATGCCGGCGCGAACCTGGGGCAGCGTGCGTTCGAGGGCGCGAGTCGCGACGCCGTTCGCGCGTTCAATGAGCGCGATCTCGTCGTCGTCCTTCCGTTCGCGAAGTGCCTCGACGAGATCCATCGTCGGACGCCATTGCCAGCGCGCGCCGGCGTCGAGCAGCCGTTGAAAGTCGCGATGCAACAGATGCCCCGACTCAAAACCCGCGACCTCGATGTAGCCGAGCTGCGCGAGTTGCTGCCACAGTCCGGTCCAAAGGCTCTGCGACTCGACGCTGATTCGCGCCAGATCGCCGACTTCGTCGACGATCTGGGTCTGATAACGAAAATCGGTGATGATCAGGACGTCGCGCGCCGTCACGAACAGAAGCGCGCTCGATCCAGAAAAGCCGGTCAGGTACCGGATGTTGGCCGGACTCGTGACGAGCAATCCGTCGAGATGCGCAGCCGTGAGGCCGGCAGCGAGCGCCGCGATCCGGCGCGGGCGCGAATCAGACACCGGCGGCGAGTCGTCTCGTCAGACCGCGCAGCGCCAGCTCGTACCCGTACGCTCCGAGCCCCGATACCATCCCTACGGCCGCCGCGGCGAGCATCGAATGACGTCGCTCCGGCTCACGCGCGTAGATGTGCGTCAAGTGAACCTCGACGAAGGGCACCGCGATCGCCGTCAGCGCGTCGCGTAACGCGATACTCGTGTGGGTGTAGGCGCCGGCATTGATGATCACCCCGTCGACCTTGCCCCGCCATCCGTGCAAGGTGTCGATCATGTCGCCTTCGCCGTTGTGCTGTGCGAACTCGACCTGCGCGCCCAGCTCCGTCGCGACCGTGGCAAGCGAACGTTCGATATCGGCGAGGGTCTCGCGTCCATACAGCGCCGGTTCGCGAGTGCCAAGGAGATTGAGGTTGGGACCGTTGAGAACGGCGATCCTCACGTCTTTTTCAGTCCGTTCAGCCACGCGTTGAACTGCGCGATGTCTTCATTCGTGCGAGGTCCGCCCCCGCCCCCACTCGCGCCACCCGGCCCGCTTCCCTCACTGGAGTTGGCGGAGGTCTCGGCGTCGGGCATCTCACCGGCGAAGAATTGGTCGAGCGAGAACGCGCCGCCTGCTCCGCCTCCCTTGGCGGGCGTCGAGGCGCGGAAGACGTGATCGAGCGACAGCTCGTCCGCCGCCTGATGCGCCGGTGTGCCGCGCAACGCGGCACTGTCGTCGGCTTCTTCCTCGTTGCCGAATGCCTGGGCGAGTGACATCGCCGCGGAGTGATCGGCGTCGTCCGTCGCGACGTCGGAGAAGAGGATGTCCAGCGACCCTTCTGATTCCATCGACGCCAAATCGGATTCGAGACTCTCGTCGACGGCGTCGACGGCGTCGACGGCGTCCTCTTGGGCGCCGCGACTCTCTAAGATCTCCAAGAAGAAATCGCGAATCGTCGGGCCGGCGACGGCAGCGACGGTTTCTTCTTCCGGCGCCTCGGTCACGGCAGGCGTTTCATACAACTGCCGTTCGAGTTCGCTCGCCCGCCGACGCAACTCCTCGTCATCCGGTGAACGCTCGAGGAGTTGCCCGTAGATCTCCATCGCCGATTCGAGATGTCCCTGCTGCGCATAGAGGTCCGCCATCGTTTCGGTGGCGAACGTGTCCGGCGACGCCGCAGCCGCGGCGACTTCGTCGGACGATTCGACGGCCTGTTCGTCGACGGCGGAAGGGAGAGGCGGCGGGACGTCGATGGAGAATGTTTCGAGTCCTTCCAGCTGATCGATCGCGCGCGACAGGTTCTCGTTTGCGACGGGCGTCGGTTCGACCTCGAAACCGCTTGGCTCAGGCTCGGCGGGCGAGGCCGGCGCATCGTCCACGAGGCCGAGGATCATGTCGGTCGCCAGCTCGACCTCGGGCTCGGTCTCGTGCTGGTCGTTTACCTCGGCATCTCCGGCGGTCGGCTCGACGGAAGGCTCGTCGGAGGCAAAGTCATCGATGTCGATCGGGCCGGCGGACACGACGGGCTCGGGTTCCGGCTCGCTCTGGCTCGACGGCTCGAATCCTCCGAGCGAGAAATCATCAAGGTCGAGAAGTTCGGGCGTTGGCTCGTCGGAGGTATCGGCCGGTGCGCTCACCGTGCTGCTCTCAGTCCCGGCGACCGGAAAATCGGCGTCGGTACTCTGCTCGAGAACGAGCGCTTCGACCACCTCGCTTTCCTCCGGCGACTCGTCGGTCGGCAGTGGAGGCACATCAGCATAGTCGTCCGCTTCGCGGGCAGGGGAGTCGAGCGTCGGCGCCGTTTCCGAGAATGAGACCGACGACGGTTCGCCGGCCCCCGAAGGCTCCGACGCGACCGTGGTCCCGCCAACGAGCCGCGCGTCTCCGCCGGCGATCGACTCCAGGACCTGCATGATCTCGTCGTTGCGCGGATCCGCATCGAGCACTCGCTGGTACCAGCCTCGCGCGCCGTCCACGTCCCCCGCCTGGCGGGCGATATCGCCGAGATGTTTGAGGGCGATCAGGTTTTCCGGATCGAGCGTCAGGGCCGTCTCGAAGACCGCCCTAGCCTCCTCGTCGCGGCCCATGTCGAACAGCGTCTGGCCGTAGACGATGTGACCACTCATGTGGCCCGGCTGCTGTGGTAAATATTCTTGACAGATGAAAACAGCCTGCTCGAAATCCCCCGCTTTCCGGTACTCGTTGGCGAGCGGCGCGAAAAAGCGCCGGGGGTTTTCGTCAAATTTTTTGCGGAGCTCGTCGATTCGGGCGGAACTCGACATTTAGGCCCTCAAATGGCCCGCGCTGGGGAGTCGCGAACGCTGGAGCGGAAGAATGCGGATAATACATATCGCGGACGCAGCGAGTCAATCAGAAGTCACACCCTCACTTGATTTTAGCCCGCGTGGCTCTCTAACTTGACAAGCTTGTTCCGTTTGTAATTCCATCCCTTTTTGCGCTACGGAGTTCCGTCCCGTGCTGCAACAGATGCGGGGCCTGGCGAAATACATTTGGGTCTTCGTTGCCCTGGTGTTCGTCGGCGGCTTCCTCCTCTACGAGACCTCCGGCCTGATGGGCCGGACGCCTGTGACCGCCACCACCGCGGTCGCGGTCGTCAACGGTCACGAACTGTCCTACCGCGATTACTTGGCGCGTATCCAGTCCGAGATCCAGAACGCCCAACAGCGCGAAGGCCGGACGCTTTCCCAGGACGACACGCGCCGCATCGAGAACGCCGTCTTCGATCAGATGGTGTCCGAGGTCCTGCTGCAGGATGAGTATCGGCGCCGCGGCATCTTCGTCACCGACGACGAAGTCCGCGAATTTGCCCGCTACGCGCCGCCCCCCTGGATCACGGGCGCTCCCGAGCTCCAGACGGATGGGCGCTTCGATCCGGAGAAGTATCAGCGTTTGCTCGCCAGCCCGCAGGCGCGGCAGAGCGGACTGCTGCTTCAGCTCGAGGCATACTATCGCGGCGAAATTCCGCGCGAAAAGCTGCTCGATCAGATCGCGTCGGGGGCGTATGCGTCCGACGAGGAGCTGTGGCGTGCCTGGCGCGATCAGCACGACAGCGCGCAGGTGAGCTTCGTCGCCTTCTCGCCGGCGGTCGATACGACCGTTGTCAAGTCGATCACCGATGCGGAGCTGCGCAGCTACTTCGACCAGCATTCGTCGGATTTTGAAGCGCCCGGCCGGGCGGTGCTCTCGATCGTCACGATCCCGCGCGTGATCGGCGCCGCCGACAGCGCAGCGGCAAAGGCGAAGGCGCAACAGCTTCACGACGAGATCGTGAAGGGCGCAAAGTTCGAGGACGTCGCGAAACGCGAGTCCGCCGACACGGTGTCCGGTGCAAAGGGCGGTGACCTCGGGCCGGCTCCGAAGGGCCGTTATGTGGCGGAGTTCAGCAAAGCCGCTGACGCGTTGAAGGTCGGAGAGATCTCGCAGCCGGTCGCGACGCAGTTCGGCTATCACATCATCCGGCTCGACAGCCGCAAGGGCGACACGCTCTCGCTGCACCACATTCTGCTCCGCGTCACGCAGAGCGACTCGGCCGCGACCCGCATCGATCGCGAGGCCGATGCGCTGTCGCGCCTCGCGGCGCAGAGCGAGCAGGGATCGAAACTCGATAGCGCGGCGAAGCAGCTCCATCTCCCCGTGAGCCGCGTTCAGGTCATCGAAGATTCGCCGGCCATCCTGAACGGTCAGGTCGTGCCGAGCGTGAGCGCGTGGGCGTTCGGCGGCGCGAAGCGCGGCGAGACGAGCGAGCTGTTCGACGACGAGAATGGCTACTATCTCGCCCGCCTGGATTCGCTCCAGGAGGGTGGCGCGCCAAAGTTCGAGAACGTCAAAGAGGCCGTTCGCCAACGCGTCGCGGCCATCAAAGCGATCGATCAAGTGATGCCGAAGGCCCAGAAGCTTTCGTCGGACGCGGCAGCAAATGGTTTCGAGGCGGCGGCGCAGAGCAGCGGCGTGAAGCTGCAGCAGTCACCGATGTTCGCCCGCGGCTCGCTCGTTCCGGGACTCGGCCAGTTCAACGAAGCGATCGGCGGCGCGTTCAGACTTCCCGTCGGCGCCGTCAGCCAGCCGATCAAGACCGAGGGCTCGGTCGCCGTGATTCGAGTGGACAAGCGCATCGCATCCGACAGCGCGGCGTGGGCAGCGCAAAAGCAGGCGCAGCGCACGGCGCGGCTGCAGCAGCTGCGAGACCAACGGATTCAGATCTTCATGTCGGATCTGCGGAAGTCGGCGAAAGTCGATGACCGCCGGAAGCAGATCAACGCCACCGTGAGGCGTCAGGAGGCGTAAGCTTTACACGAGGTCTGGAGAGACTACGAGAAACCCGGTTGAGCGAGACTCAACCGGGTTTCTTGTTTCCTACTCTACATCAAGCGCTTGGGCTCGGGGCGCACGGCCTCGTCGGCTTCGCTACGCACCGTCGTGTCGCCCGCGCCGAGTCGATCAGCAGGGCTCGAGTCGCGCAGTGAGTCGCGCAGGGGCTCGCGAATCTCGCGGTCCGCCTCGTTGATGTTCTTCTTGAATTCCCGGATTCCCTTGCCGATCGATGCGCCGATCTCGGGAACGCGCCGGGCGCCGAACAGCACCAGCACGATCACCAGGATGACCATCAACTCCATGAACCCGATGTTGCCGAAATTCATACCTTCTCCTAGCTCCTAAAAGAGCGACCGCGCGATTAGATAGGCGACGAGCACGCCGACGAGACTGAGTATTGAAACATCGAGCGCGACCGGTCCGAGCGCAAACCGGATCAACACTAAATCAATCTGGAGGGGCCCGAACTGGGCAGTGACCCCGGCCGTTAAGAATTCCTTGGCAGCGCCGGGCGGAAACAACAGGCGGGCTGCCTGTTGCATGGCTCCGCCGGCGATGAAACCGAAGGTCAGCACCATCGCATGAAACCCCGGCCGGTGCTTGGATGATCCGCTGCGGAGTGCCATTAGGACCGCCGGTCCATGACGTAAGCGATCGCGTCCGTCAACGCCGTGCGAACGGGACCTTGAGGGAGAACGTGGAGTGCGCGTTCCGCGTCCTGGGCGAACGCCCCGCCACGCCGGCGTGCGTATTCGATCCCGCCGTTTCTCGTGACGATCTCGATCACGTCGGCGATGAGCTCGTCGTCGGGCGCTTCCGCCGCGAAGAGGTCGTCGATCCGTGACCGGTCGGCGACCGAGACCCGGCCCAGGCCAGCAATGAGCGGAAGGGTGACTTTGTGCTCGCGGAGATCCAGGCCCCCAGGCTTCCCGGTGACCGACTCGTCCTCCGTGTAATCGAGGATGTCGTCGGCGATCTGAAACGCCATCCCCAACCGCTCACCGTACTCGGCGAGCGCCCCTCGGAATTCCGGCGCGCCGCAGAGCGCCCCACTTTCACAGGCGCCGGCGATGAGAGAGGCGGTCTTCGCGCGAATGAGCGCGTAATACTCGTCCTCGGAGAACGCCAGAGCGTCGACCGCGCCGAGTTGGCGCATCTCTCCGATCGTCAGCGCGTTGGCCACGTCGGTGACGATCTTGAGAATGTCGAGATCGCGCATCGCGACCAGTGCCGTCAGCGCGCGCGAGTACAAGAAGTCGCCCATGATCACCGACACCTGGTGACTGAAGAGCGAGTTCACCGTCGGCAGACCGCGTCGCAAAACCGAGTGATCGACGGAGTCGTCGTGCACCAGCGTCGCGAGGTGCATCAACTCGACGACCGCCGCCAGGGTGGTCGCGCGAGGCTCGGACCGCCCGGTCACGTCGCTCGACAAAAGGGCGAGCGTCGGCCGGAACATCTTGCCGCGCATCCCGAGCAGATGGCCACTCACTTCGCGAATGATCGGAAGGTCGTCCGTCACGACGCGATGCATCTCGTCCACGACCTCGTTCAACCGGCCGTGCACGGGAGCCTGGATGGCGAGCAGCGCGTCGTTAGCGGGCTTTCTCGTGCGGGTGATGGTTCCCGTCATCGCCACGCGCGCTCGACTTCGTGCATGCGTTGGGCGATGTCCCGGAACTGGATGTCGACGACGAACACGCGCTGATAATAATTGATTGCGTCCTGGTTGTTGCCGAGGGCTTCCGAGGCGCGCCCGAGCAGGTACAGCACGCCGACGAGCTGGTCGTCGCTTGCCCGCTCCGTCAACGCTCTCGTCAGAATCGACGACGCGAGCTTGAACTGCCCTTTGTCCATGAAGCACTGGCCCAGCGCCTCGTAGGCGGGCAGCCGGTTCGTCGAGCTGCCGAGCGCTTTTTGGAATTCGCCAATCGCCTCGTCGATCAGGCCCATCTCCTTGAACGCGATCGCCAGGTCATAGTGGCTCTGATAGTCCTGTGGATCGACGTTCTCCGCAATGCCCTGCTTGAACTTGCGGAGCATGTCGGCGAAGTCGGCTTCTTCGTCGCCGGTCGGCTCCTGCTCGGGAACGACCATCCGCGTATCGCGCGGCACTTCCTCGTCGCGCAGCAGGTCGCCGAGATTGACGAACCCTCCGGCCGACGGCGTCATCTCGCGGCGCACGGGCCGGCTGTTGCGCGGCGCGGGGATCGCCCCTGAAAGACGGTGATTGCCCATTGGCGTCATCGACGGCGCCGGCGTGCTGGCGATACCGACGGTCTGCAACCCGGCGCGGGCACGTGTCTCGTCCGGCGAGAGATCGAGCACGCGTTCGTAGATCGTGCGCGCCTTGTCGATCTGCTCCGTTCGCAACAGAACATCGGCAAGCGCCAGATACGCCTCGATCAGACGCGGGCGATCATTGGTGCGGAAGGCGTACTCGACGCGCTTCTGCTGGTGCTTGATCACCTCAGGCTCGAGCCGTGAGATCTCTTCGGCGATCGCTGACGCCAAGTCGAGATCGCCCGAGCGCTCGGCGCCCGCCATTGCTGCCTCGAGCTCGCGAATGCCGGCGTCGCGATTCCCCGCGTCGAGCATCGCCTCGGCGAGCGATCGCCGCAGGTTCCAGTCGGTTGGATTCTGATCGACCTGCAACTGGAGCGCGTCGACGACATGTTCGGCTTCCAACGTCGAGCGTCGGGCGATCGACGGGGTGGGGATGGTGATCGTGTCATCGTCCGGAGTGTTCGTTGCGTCCGTCGACGGCGCCGCCAGCTCGAACGAATCTCCGGAGAATGGCTCAGGCGCGACCGCGGCCGACGCGACGGGCGTCGGGCGCGCCAGCAGCGCGTCGCCGATATCCATCGCGGGCAGGTCGGGCAGCGACGAGTTGGGCGAATCGGGCGTGGGCGCGGCGATCGCGACGGGGCTGAAATCCCGAGGCGGTGTCGCGAGCTCGTTGAGACCGATATCGATCGTCACCTCGGCCGACAGCCCCAACGGATCGTCGCTCGAGATGATGTTGGTTGCCTCGAAGCCGAGCAGCATGGCCGGCGGCTCGATCGGCTCGATGATGGTCGGCGTTGGCGCGACCGCCGTGCTCGGGGCTGGTGTCGGCTCGCCGCTGACCGGGTCGAGGAGTCCTTCCGCGGGCGCAACCGACTCGAACTGTTCCGAACCGACCAACGATGACTCGAGGGAGACCGACTCGGCGTCGAGCGGCTGCCGGGTGAGCGCCTCCCGGACCAGCGGCTCGATCGACGTCGGCTCGACGAGCGTTGGCTGGATGAACGTAGGTTCGTCCGCGGTCGCTTCGACGAGATTCCCCTCGAGGCCAGCCGGCTCGATCAGGGTGGATTCCAGCGCCGCTGTCTCGATGATCGATTCGACCGTCGCAAGCGGCGGCGGCGGCGGGCTTGCGAGGGGCGGGGTAGCGAGCGGCGGCTTGGCGATCGGCGGAGCGGCCACCGGCTGGACACTGGCGGGAGTCCGCGGCGCCGGCTCGTCCAGGTCGATGAAGACGAGGTCCGAGGAAGCGCGCTGCTTACGCCCGCCGCTGGAGCGCGGCGTAGCGTTGGGATCGAGCGAGCGAAGCCGAGCTGCGACCCCCTTTGCGTCGGAGTCGCGGCCGTCTCCGTCGTATCGCTCGTGGAGAAGTTGCAACTGCTCGATCGCTTCGGCGTTCCGTCCAGCCTTGATCAGCTGGTCGGCGAGCATCTGGCGGATCTCGTACTGGTCGGGCGCGAGATCGGCGAATTCCTCTAACGCGCGGAAAGCTTCGTCGTGATTTCCCGCCTTCCGCATCCGGTCGGAATACTCGAGGAAATTCGCGCGTGCTTCGGCCTTGAATCCTTTCTGCGCGCTAATCCGACCGAGCTTGTAGTAGATCGACGTCCGGCCGGGCGACTGCCGGAGCACCTTGTTGCACAGCGCGATCGCGTTGTTGAAGAAGCCTGTTTCGGCGTAGCGATCGACGGCTTTTTCGTAGTAGTCGACGGCGTCCGCGACGTTGCCCTGGCGGAGCATCAGGTCGCCGACACGGTTGAACAGGGCTACGTCAATCTCGCTGGAATACTGATCGTACAGGTCGAGGAGCTTGACGTAGATGGGCAACGCCTTGTCGAACTGCTTCTTGAGCTCGAAATCAGCGGCCTGCTTTTTCAGCTTCGCGACTTGGGACATCAGCGCCTGGGGGTCCGAGCGGTGAAAAATTCGGACGGCTCGAACCGCGGAAGGTAGAGGGTCAAGATACCCCTAAGTCACTCGTGTGACAAGGTTTGCCCCTCACGAACGTCGCGACGCAGCGGTTATCGCCGTACCAGTATGGGACTTCTCGAAGGTCCTGAACGTCAAACAATGCCAGGTCGGCCGAAAAACCCTTGGATATTTGCCCAACGGAGTCGGTCAGGCCGACCGCCGCGGCGCCGTTTACCGTCGCCGCCAACAGCGCCTCGGCGACGCTGAGGTGGAGCTGGCTGACGCCGAGTGTGAGCACGAGAGGCAGGTTGGATGTCGGTGAGGTCCCGGGATTGAAGTCGGTCGCGAGGGCCACCGGGACGCCCGCGTCGATGAGCCGTCGCGCCGGAGCATGTTTCGTCTTTCCGAGGAAGAGCATCGTTCCCGGAAGGAGCGTCGCGACGGTCGGCGCGTGGGCAAGGGCGGTGATTCCCGCATCCGAGACAGCCGCGAGATGGTCCGCGGAAACAGCGCCGAGCGAGGCCGCGAGCTCCGCACCGCCGGACGACGTCAGCTCGTCCGCGTGGAGCTTGAGCAACAGTCCCGCCTCGCGCGCCGCGGTGAGAATCGCCCGTGATTCGTCCACGGTGTAGACACCGGTCTCGCAAAAGACGTCGGCGAATCGCGCCAGTCGTGCGCGGCTCACGGCCGGGATCATTTCGTGGATGATGAGATCCACGTATTCACGCCGTCGAGCGGCCGATTCCCGATACTCCAGTGGAATCTCGTGCGCGCCGAGGAACGTCGGCACGATACGAAGGGGCAGCTCGCGTTGCAGCCGCGCGACGACACGAAGCGACTTGAGCTCATCATCGAGACTAAGGCCGTACCCCGACTTCACCTCGACGGTCGTCGTGCCGAATGAGGCGAGTCGCTCGAGGCGGGGCTTGGCGAGCGCGTAGAGGTCGTCCTCGTCCCGCCGACGAAGGTCGCGGACCGACGAATGGATCCCGCCGCCTCGTCGCGCGATCTCCATGTAATCCATGCCCGCGGCGCGAAGCTCCTGCTCGTCGTACCGCGGCCGTCCGAAAATCCCGTGCGTGTGAGAGTCGACCAACCCCGGCGTCAGCACTCCGCGCCGACAGTCGATCTCGCGCGCACCGGGAAAGCGCGCGCGCAAATTGGCCAGCGATCCGACGTCGGCGATACGCTCTCCCTCGACCGCGACCGCCGCGTCCACGAGCACCGCCGCGTCGGTCAGCTCCGTCCCCCGTCGCGCGCGGGCCGGCCCGGCACAGGTCACTACCTGCGATGCATTCGCGAAGATCAACGTTTCGGCCAAGATCTCGATCTCACAGAGGTGGGGTCACCGTGGTTACCGCGTTTGTAACAAGGAGTCTGACCCCAATTTAGAGAACTATAAAATGGAGTCTGACCCCGATTCGGGCGCGGTTCGGTGTACGGCGTTGCGTGTCGGACCCGAATCAGGCCATGACATCGCGAATGCGGGACAGCCGGAGCGGCGCTTGGGCTTCACCGCGACAGGCATAGTAGCAGGCGTTGCAGTCGATTGGTTTGTACTGCGCGAAATCGCGCCAGTGAAAATCCGTCGGAAAGTCGGGACACCGCTTGACGCGGCCGCTCGGGTCGATGTGAATCGTGCGAATCCCCGAGCGACACGGCTCGCGCATCTCGCCACGAAGGTAACGAGGGATCTGCTCGAGATAGTAGTCGGAGTTCGTGATGACGCCGCGTCGCCGGCGCTTGAGCGCGAGGAGGGCTCCGACCACCCGCTCCGCCTCCGCCAACTGCTCCCGGGCGACGAGATGATCGCGATTGCCGTTCTTTGCGTCGGTGTAGACGCTGAAGTTCACACCGACACCGAGGGATTCCGCCGTGCGGGCGATCTCGACGACCTGGTCGAGATTGTCATTCTTGATGACCGTGTTGAAGCGGATGTTATCGACGCCGCGCGCCTGCATTGCCGGAATGTTGGCGAGGATCTTCTCGGCGAGACCGGGGATTCCACGCGCGCGGTCGTGGCGTTCGTCCAGGTAATCCAGCGAGATGTTGAACTGGTTGATGCCGGCCGCCCACAACGAGGCGGCTCGCTCCGGGGACAACATTCCGCCGTGCGTGATCAGCGTGACGTATTTGAGTGAGATGGCGCGGCACACCTCCGCCACGATTGCCTCGAGATCGCGCCGAAGGGTCGGCTCGCCGCCGGTGAACGTGACGAGCATCGGATTGAAGTACCGGGCGGCGTCGGCATAGGTCGCGAGCTCGTCGTCGCGGGCGGCGGCGTCGGTCTTCCAGTAGTCGCAGAAGCCGCAGTGCGCGTTGCAGCGGAGCGTGACCTCGAAGTGAACGAGCACGGGCCGCCGGCGCGCCGTGAGCCAGGCGTACTTGCCAAGAAAAAGGGCGACGTGATAAGGCTTGAATCGGGAGGAAAGCACGTGTCGGGGCCCCGATCTCCTCCGCTGCGCGGCTCAGGACGACCGCATCGGCAGCTGAATGCCCTGCTCTTCCGCGGTGCGGATCGCGATCTCGTAGCCGGCGTCGGCGTGGCGAGCGACCCCGATTCCAGGATCGTTGGTCAACACACGCTCGAGCCGGACGCGCATCTCGGGCGTGCCGTCGGCGACGATCACCTGGCCGGCATGCAGTGAGTTGCCGATCCCGACCCCGCCGCCGTGATGGAACGACACCCACGACGCCCCGCTCGCGGTGTTGAGGAGCGCGTTGAGGATCGGCCAATCGGCGATCGCGTCGCTGCCGTCGCGCATCGCCTCCGTCTCGCGGAATGGAGACGCCACGCTGCCAGTATCCAGGTGGTCGCGCCCGATCACGATCGGTGCCGAGATCTCGCCGCTGGCCACGAGATCGTTGAGCGCGACACCGAAGCGCGCGCGCTCGCCCTGGCCGAGCCAGCAAATTCGCGCCGGCAGCCCCTGGAAATGGATCCGCTCCCGAGCCATCTCGATCCAGCGGCGCAAATGCGCGTCGTGCGGAAAGAGCTCGAGCACCAGCTCGTCGGTGCGCGCCAGGTCCTTCGGATCGCCCGACAACGCCACCCACCGAAACGGACCCTTGCCTTCGCAGAAGAGCGGGCGGACGTACTCGGGAACGAAGCCGGGGATGTCGAACGCGTTGTCGACGCCGTTGTCTTTCGCGACCGTCCGAATGTTATTGCCGTAGTCGAACGCGACCGCGCCCTTCTTCTGCATGGCGAGCATCGCCCGCACGTGGCGGACGATCGATTCATTCGCGCGACGCACGTACTCGCGCGGATCGGACCGGCGCACTCGAGCCGCGTCGTCGAGCGACATCCCGACCGGGACGTAGCCGTTCAGCGTGTCGTGGGCGCTCGTTTGATCGGTGAGCACGTCGGGCGTGATGCCGCGCGCCACAAGCTCGGGAAGAAGCTCCGCCGCGTTGCCGACCAGTCCGACCGAGAGCCGACGCTTCGCATCGACGGCCTCGCGAATCCAGGTGAGCGCCTCGTCGAGGCTGTGCGTCTTTCGGTCGCAATAGCCCGTCTCCAGCCGCTTGTCGATGCGGGCTTCGTCGACGTCGATGCCGAGAATCGCGGCGTCGTTCATCGTCGCGGCGAGCGGCTGAGCACCGCCCATGCCTCCCAGTCCCGCCGTGAGCACGAAGCGTCCGGCGAGCGTGCCGCCGAAATGGGTGCGCGCCACCGCGCCGAACGTCTCGAAGGTGCCCTGCAGGATGCCCTGCGATCCGATGTAGATCCACGAGCCGGCGGTCATTTGCCCATACATGATCAGACCGGCGCGCTCGAGCTCGCGGAAATAGTCCCAATTCGCCCAGCGGCCGACGAGATTGCTGTTCGCAATGAGCACGCGTGGCGCGGACGCATGCGTGCGGAAGACGCCGACCGGCTTGCCGCTTTGCACGAGCAAGGTCTCGTCGTTCTCGAGCCGGCGGAGCGCGTCGACGATCGCGTCGAACGCTTCCCAGCTGCGCGCGGCGCGTCCGGTGCCGCCGTAGACGATCAGGTCGTCGGGACGCTCCGCCACCTCGGGGTCGAGGTTGTTCATCAGCATGCGGAGCGCCGCCTCCTGCTGCCAGCCCTTGCACGAGATCGTGCTCCCACGCGGCGCGCGAATCACGCGCTTACCACGTTCCCGGCGCTCAGAGTCGGCGAAGGTCGTATCCATCGTCGAGGCCATCGTCAATTCATCGCGGAAGAGGAGATCTCGCCGGCCTGGATCGCCGCCGCCAACCGCTCGATGTCCGCGGAAAGCGCGCGATCGCGCTCGAGCGCGGGCACCAACCGGCGGACGTCGCCATGCGCGCGCGTTACGCCGCGTCCCGGCTTGAGCGGCGCTCGATAGTCGAGCCCTTGGGCGGCGCACATCAACTCGATTGCCAGCACATAGCGCACGTTGCGCACGACGCGCCGGAGCTTCCACGCCGCCGCCATCGCCATCGGGACGACGTCTTCCTTGTTGCCGTCGGTCGGGATGGTGTCGACGCTGGCCGGGTGCGCGAGAATCTTGCATTCGCTGGCGATCGCCGCGGCCGTCACCTGCGCCATCATGAAGCCCGAGTTGACGCCGGCGTCGCGCGTCAGGAACGGCGGTAGTCCCTGATTGAGATCAGGATGCACGAGGCGGTCGATACGACGCTCGGAAATCGTCGCGAGATTGGTCAGCGCGATGGCGAGAAAGTCGAGCACCATCGCGACCGATTGTCCGTGGAAGTTGCCGCCGCTCAGCAGCTCACCGGAGTCGGCGAAGACGAGGGGATTGTCGGTCGCGGCGTTGAGCTCCCGCCCGATCACCGCGGCGGCGAAGTCGATCGCGTCGAGCACGGGGCCATGCACCTGCGGCATGCAGCGCAGGGCGTACGCGTCCTGAACGCGCGGGTCGTTGTTGCGATGCGACTCGCGAATCTCGCTGTCGGCGAGCAGCTCGCGCAGAAACGCAGCCGACGCGGCTTGCCCCAGCTGGCCGCGCGCGTCCTGGATCCGCGGGTCGAAGGCAACCGGCGTACCGAGCAGCGCCTCGAGCGACATCGCCCCAGCGACGTGCGCCGTTCGCCAAAGCGTGTGCGCGTCGACGAGCGCCAACGCGCCGATCGACGTATGGGCCTGTGTTCCGTTGATCAGCGTCAGCCCTTCCTTGCTCGCCAACGTGATCGGCTGAAGGCCGGCTCCGCCGAGCATTTCGGTGGCGGGGCCGCAACGGCCGTTCGATTGAAGCGTGCCCTCGCCGATCACCGAAAGCGCGAGGTGCGCCAGCGGCGCGAGGTCGCCGCTCGCGCCGACGCTTCCCTGCTCCGGAATCGGCGGGTAGAGGCCGGCGTTGAGCATCTCGCAGAGCAGGACCGAGAGGTCGATGCGGGCCCCCGAAAAACCCTTGGCGATGACATTCGCGCGCAGCAGCATCATGGCGCGTACCTCGCGCTCGGGAAGCAAGTCACCGACCCCCGCGGCGTGGCTCCGCACGAGATTCACCTGCAGCTCGGCGAGCCGTTCGGGAGGAATGGCGACCTCGGAGAGCTTTCCGAAGCCGGTCGTCACACCATACGCGACGGCGCGCGATTCGACCAAGCGGTCCACGATCGTTCTTGCCGCGCCGGCCCTCTGTCTCGCCCACGGCGCCACCGAAACGCGCGCCCGATCGGCGGCGACCGCGGTCACCTGTTCCAGCGTCAACGAATTCCCGTCGATCACGACTTCCATCGCCATGATCGAATGTCAAAGGGCCACTCCGACAATTCAAGGGAGCGCGGCCGCGCTTACCTCGCTATGGCAGCGGGATTTTCGACAGCTCGGCGTTGCCCGGAGCGCTCTGATACGACCAGTCGAACACCACGTAGTCCGCCGCGACGTAGGCGACGCGGGCCGCCGCGAAGTGCACGCCGTCCGCCTTCTGAATGCGGAAGATGTAGGCGAACCCCGGCACCGCTTGAATCGTCGCCGACGAATAGCCCGTCGACGGCGCGCGATCGATCGACGTCAGGTCGATGACCGGCGTGCTTCCGAACAGGGCCATCGTCGCGCCACTGCGCGCCGGCTGGAACCAGAGCGTTCCGTCGGAGTGACGAACGATCGTGAAGTCGAGATCAGTCCGCGACGAAGCCGCGACCACGCCGAGTCGGTGGGTCACGTCGTCGACGAAGAGGAAGCCGGAGCTGTCGGAACGCGCTGCAGTCGAATAGACGAACGCGTTGCGCGCATCGAAGCGCGGCGTGTCGAGACGCGCCTCGGTCCACACGCTCTCGTGGCCGTCGTGCGTGACCGTGCTGACGGCGAAACAGCGGGAAACGCCGTTGCTCAAATTGCCGACGAAGAAGCCGTCGGACGACGTCGTTCCCTCGAGCACCCATGTCGCGGTGCAAACGCCGCGGCTGCCGTCGTACGGCGTCGAATACACGCGATAGTGGTCGAACGCTCCCTGGAGCGCATCAACAGCGCTGCTCGACCAGGCGAGATGAATCGCGCCGTTGAGCGAAACCGACGTGAATCCCGTCGGCGCCGGAACGTTGGCGTGCAGGTCGATCGTCACCGTGTTCGAGCGAGCCAGTTCGTTCCCGTCGACGTCGATGGAAGCGACGTAGTACTGCACGTCGGGCACGCCGGCGTCGTGGAAGGTGTTCGAGGTCGTCGTTCCACGCAGTTGCCACTCGCCGCCGCCGATTCGCCCGTAGACGTTGAACGCGTTCGAGTTGTTGCTGCGCGGTACGTCCCAACTCAGAAGGACGGCGAGCGGCACGTTCGGATCGCCGCTCGGCGTCAGCTGATAGGTGAGATTGGCCGGCGCGTCCGGATCGGTGAGGAGTCCGGTGAGGTTCTCACATGCGGCAATTGGAACCAGCGCGGCCAGCAGCCAACGAGACAACCGCATTAGTGCTCCGGGTGGGATGCACTCCGCCCGAATTGCAGACCCCGCACCGCGAGGAGCGCAAAGCTAAGTGATTGCCTGTTTGGGATTTGGTCGCGGCGCGCCCCAGCGTGTGTCCCCCGAACTGGACAGCGATCTGCGATAAAAACAGCACACTGCGATCAGGGGAACCCGGATCGCACCGTCGACCGATTGTAGTCGAACTTGATGTCCGGCTCCGCCTTGAGCGAGATCGTGAAGGTGAAGGCGAAGTTACCATTGGGCGACTGCGTGTAGCCGAACAGCGCGCGCCAGTCGTGCAGGTCGCGCTGGAGCTGGACGATTTGGCTGGCGAATTCGTGGGTCTCCAAATCGTAATTGGTCGTCCAGTGCGCTGACCAACGCGCCGTCAAGTTGAAGGCGATGTCGGCGTTGATCGATGTCGTCGGAGGAATGTTGTAGACCGGCCCGCCCGCCGTGGCCGAGGTGACCGGCAGGTCGTTCGTCGGGACTGCGCGTTGCTGGTCGATACAGGCTTGGAGCAGCAATGCGTTCTGCCCGGCGACCTGTTGGCAGCGCTGCACCGGATCGAAGTCGATGACGTTGCTGCCGGGCTTCGGCGGCCGGGGACTCGATCGCGTAAAGCTGAACGACGCGCGCCATCCTTGGGTCGGCGGCACGATGAAGCGGTCGCCGGTGCGCATGCTGCCGGCAACCGGCTGCGCCGCAATGAGACTCTCCTGCGTCGAGTCCGGCCGCTGCCGAACCTGATCCGTGCCCGGCGCCGGCTGTGCTTGTGCCTCCGGGACCGCGCGGCCGAAGAGGCGGGTCAGGATGGCGAACGGGTTCTGCTCGCGGCTGATCCGGAACGACGCCGAGATGTTGGTCAGATAGGGCGCGAACTGGGCGGTGTCGCTGAGCGTGCTGCCGAGGAAGAGCGAATAGTTGCTCGAGAAGTCGAATCCCGGCAGCAGATCGGAGCGCAGCGAGTATCCCCAACTCTCCGAGGTGAGTCCGGCCGTTGCCTTGTGTCCCTTCGCCCGCTCGAAGTCGTAGGTGATCGGCGTGAAGTTCAGGCTGAGCAGGTCGATCTTCTTCGCGTTGTCCGGACTGCCGGAGTCGCTCTTTTGGCGCAGCTTGGCTTGGAAGAGCTGGTTGAGTCCGAACGAGATGTTGCTCTGCGCCAGATTGGTGAACGACCCCTTTCGCGTTCGGCCAAGCGCGAGCAGGTACTCGTTGCTCACGTCGGCTTTCGGCGCCCAGTTGTAGCTCAGGGACGGCGTGATCGAATGACGGATCGCGCTCCACGGACCGAAGCCACGGAAGCGCGCGTACAACGTCGGCGTCGCGCCGATGCCGAGCGAGACGCGCTTGGACTGATGGACGTACCGGCCGTTGGTCCGCTCGGAAGCAACCCAGAACGGTCCCGGCTCGACATTCTGCAGGCTGATGCTCGGCGACAGGTTGAACTTGTTGTGGCCGAGCGACGGCACGGTGAAGTCTGGCGTCCAGTCGATCGCCGTCTGGTA
>DATLPC010000062.1:0-18953 GCA_035535975.1 Gemmatimonadaceae bacterium
ATCACGAAGAAATGGCGGAATGTGTCACGGGAGTGGCTCGCGGCGCTGCCGCACTTCGTCGTCCTCTTTGGCGACCGCATGCTCGTGGAACCGCGGTGACGCACGCATCCGGCCTCACACACAGAAAAACGGACACCCTCCCGTTTAACGTCGTTCAACCCGATCCTTGTCAGTCACGGTTTTCGTTAGTCCCGCCCCTTGTTAGTCCCGCTCTTCGTTAGTCCCGCTCTTCGTTAGTCCCCTTCCTCACTCAGTTCCGCCCCTCAGTCAGCTCCGCGCCCTTTCCTTCTTCCTCTTCCCCGACTGTTCGGCGCGCGATAAGTACCGCCCCTCCCAACAACGCCGCCCACAGCATGATCATCCCTCCTCGGACGAGAAGCGCGTTGAGTCCCATCCCGATCCAGTCATCCCAATGCGCTCTGACCGTTCCATTCGCTTCATGGCCGAGTGCGATGAGGAGGGCACTCGTCCCCATTTCGGCGGCCACCTCGGCGGCGGCGAAGACCGGGGCGCGCCAGAGGTATTGGGAGAGAGGAAAGTTGGCGAGGTGCGCCGTCACCATCCCGAGAAGGAAAACCGCTCCCACCGCGACCGTCAGCCCGATGAAGAGCCAATTCGTCGGTCCATGCGTGAGCACGAAGACGCGATAGACGCGAGCCAGAACGCCCGTGACGAGTGCCATCTCGACGAGTGAAAAGGAAAAGCGTCGAAAGGCCTTCGGCTCCATGATGTGGAGCTCGAGCGTGTGGCGCGGGAAGAAATTAGGCATGGGTCCGCTTCTTTAGACAAACGAACCGCCCAAACCGTCGCAACCCTCAGGGCTCAAATCGCGGCCTGAGCCCCCGGGGACCCCTCGAGGAGGGCCGCGATGGTGGCTTCGAGCGTCTCGAGTGCGAAAGGTTTTGTCAGGATCGGCTGTCGCCGGCTGGCCTGACGCGCGGTCGCCGAGACGACATCGCCCGTGACAAAGACCGTTCGCGCGGCAAGCCTCGGCGCCTCGCGCTGCAGCGCGGCGTGAAACGTCGGCCCGTCCATGCCTGGCATACGAAGATCGCACACGACCGCGTCGATGTTGGTCCGTCGAATGAGGTCGAGCCCCTGCGCGCCGTCTTTCGCCGTCAGCACCGTGAAGCCGCGAACGGCCCCGAAGGCTTGGACGCCGTCGCGCAGGGCCGACTCATCGTCGACGAACAGCACGCTGCGACCGACAAGTGTGCGGCGCGGAGCGGAATCGACAACGCAAGGCTCGACGGCGGGGGATGCGCTGTCGAGCGCGGGAATCGTTACGCGGAACGTGGTGCCGGCGGGACTCGAGCTCGCGATGACGATGTTACCGCCATGCGTGCCGACGATGCCGTAGCTCACGCTCAATCCCAGTCCCGTTCCCTCACCTTCGGCCTTCGTCGTGAAGAAGGGCTCGAAGATGCGCGCCCGCACGGCCTCCGGAATGCCCGGGCCGGTGTCGCTCACCTCGAGCACCACATCGCGTCCATCGCTCTCAGCGCGCGTAACGATCGTCAGGACCCCGCCGCCGCGCGACGCCATGGCCTGCGCCGCGTTGGTGACGAGGTTGAGACACACCTGCTGGAGCTGCCGCGCGTCGCCGAGCACGGCGGGCAGATCCTCTCCCAGCCGAGTCTCGACCGTCACCCGGCTCGCTGCGAACTGGTAGCTTCGCAGACGAAGCGTCCGCTCGACCACGGAGTTGACGTCCACCGGCTCTCGCCGCGGCTCACTACGTCGCGCGAAGGCGAGAAGGTCCTTCACGACGTAGCTGGCGCGCGTCGTCTCGGAGCGAATCACCTCGATCGAATCACGCTGGGGCGGCGACAGCCCGTCGTCGCGCAGGAGAAGCTGCGCGAACGCGCTGATGCTGCTCAGTGGATTGTTGACCTCGTGGGCGACGCCGGCGACGAGCTCGCCGACCGCCGCCAGCCGGTCGGACTCCATGAGCCGCTGCCGCATCTCGCGTTCGCCGGTGATGTCGCGGCCGATGATCAACACCGTCGCCGGATCCGCTTCCGGCAACTTCGTCATCGCCAGCGAGACGAGGCGCGGTGTCGCTGATTCCGCTTCAGTCCCGCGCGGCGCGAATGACACTTCGATGCGACCGGCGCGCCCTTCGAACGAACCGCGAAGGGCCGCCGCCAGCCGCTCGCGGTCGTCATCGACGACGAGATCGCTGAGCAATCGTCCCACCACCTGCTGCGGATCGACCGCGGTAACATCGCGAACCGCGTCGTTTGCTTCGCGGATTTTCCCACTCTCGAGCACCGTAAAGACCGCGTCGGGCGCCGAGCGGAAGAGCGTTCGAAAACGCCATTCGGTCTGCCGCAGTGCCTCGACGAGCTCCGCGTTCTCCATCGAGACGGACAACAGGTCGGCCAGCGCTTCGATGCGCTCGAGGTCGGCGCTGCTGAAGATGCGCTCTTCCCGGGCGACGATCGCAACGGCGCCGATGCGTTCGCCGCGCCGCGCGAGCGGGACGATCGCAAGGCCTTTGTAGTCGCCGATGCCCTCGTAGAGCTGCGTATCGATCTCGTGGAAGTGATTCTGGACGTTGCTCACCGCCCACAATGTCCCGGTTCGCGCAACCCGGCTCATCGCCGAGCTCGTACTCGGGACGCTCATGCCGACGATGCCCGATGCGGCGCCGGTTGCCGCCGCGATCCGGAGCTTGCCGTCTTCCGTGAGCAGGCCGACCGCGGCCCCGTCGGCTCGAGCGATATCCGTGACGGTCTCCAGGAAGCGCTCGAGCACGCGCTGCGGATTGAGCTCGAGCGCTACTTGTTGGCCGAGCTGCCACATCCGCTTGAGGACGCGCTGGGCGTCCTCCAATTCGCGCGTCCGGTTCGATACGGCGTGTTCCAGCGTAGCCGTGAGCTCGCGCTCTTCCGCGACGTTCCGCGCCAGCGAGGCCGTATGCTCCTCGCCACGCACGGCGACGCGCCACCCGGTCAACGTCACGCCCCAGCCTGCACCGAGGATCGGAACGATCACCCACAGCGCCAGCGTGGGGATTTGACCACGAATCGCGATCATCACCACCGTGCCAGCCGCGATGGACGCGAGCTGGGTCAAGAGGATGGTCTTTGAGAGCGGAGATCGCGGCAGCAAACGACGCATCGGCGAGCGAGGGAGGGACGGGAGTACTCGGCGTTCGCGGAGTTGCCCCGATTCTAGACGCGCAACCAAAAAATCCGTTGCGGAGGGGGCGGGGGCTGGGGGGGCGTGAGTGGCTAAGGGAGCGAGAAGGCGATCAGCTTTGCGCCGTTCGCCGCTCCCGTCGCGACGACGACGAACTGCTTGCCCCCTCGGGTGCGATACGTCATCGGTGTCGAATACGCTGTCTGTCCGAGATCAGCCGACCAGGCGACGGATCCGTCGCGATTATCGATCGCATAAAGCACCGAGCCGCCGCCGGTGACGAAGAGCAGTCCGCCGCCCGTTGCGATCGGTCCGGGCGAACCCGCCACGCCGACCGGGGGCAGATTCAATCCGCGTAACAACGGGTGATTCCGGATCGCCGGCGTGTCGCCGAGTGTGACGTTCCACTTCGTCTCGCCGGTGTTGAGGTCGATCGCGGCCAGCGTCCCGTACGGCGGCTTGTTGATCGGGAGCGGCGCCACGCGCTGGGCGCTGTCCGTCGACGGCATCGTCACGCGCAACCCCTGCGCGCCGAGATCCGCGGCGTATTGCGCGTCGAGGGAGTCCGTGCGGGTCGGTTGAACGATCTTGTACAATGCGGGCGAGTTCGTCGCCTTGATGTAGATTATCCCGCTCGTCGGATCGAACGCGCCGCCGCCCCACCCTGCTCCGCCAATGGCGCCGGGCATCGTGATCGTGCCGCCGATCGACGGCGGGGTGAACAGCGGCCCAAAGCGAAAGTCCTTCGTCAGCTCGAGCGCGCGCGCTTTGATCGCCGGCGTGAAGTCGATGAGGTCGTCGTAGCTGAAGCCTTGTTTGGCGAACGGCTTCGGCTTGGTCGGAACCGGCTGCGACTGCGCCGCTACCTCGCCGGGCACGTCACTCGGCGACACGGACTTCTCCTCGATCGGCCAGATCGTCTCGCCGCTCACACGATCGAACACGAACAGGAAACCGGTCTTCGTCGGCACGGCGACGACGTCGCGCGGGCGGCCGTTGAATTGGATCGTCGCCAACACGGGGGCCGTGGGGAGATCGTAGTCCCAGAGTCCGTGGTGCACCGTTTGGAAGTGCCACAGCCGGCGGCCGTTGTTCGCGTCGAGGCAGACGATGGACTCGCCGTAGAGGTCGTCGCCCTTTCGTGCGCCACCATACCAGTCGTTGCTCGGCGTGCTCACCGGCAGGTAGACCAACCCGCGACGGTCGTCGACGCTGAACGGCGCCCACACGTTCGTGTGGCCGGTCGTTCTCCACGACTCGTTCTCCCACGATTTCGCGGCGGCGTCGCGCGCGTCGCGAGGCACGGGGCTGAAGCTCCAGACGCGCTTGCCTGTTTTCACGTCGAACGCTTGGACGTCGCCCGGCGGATCGTTCGGATAGACGAGACGATCGGCGACGCCGTTGCCAAGGATGACGAGATTCTTCCAGACGACGGGCGGCGACGTCTGTGTATAGTGATGCTTGTTGACCGGCTTGCCGTTTCGCGACAGCTCACGCGTCAAGTCGACCACGCCCGTGTCCCCGAACGATCGAATCGGCTGGCCCGTCGCGGCGTCGAGCGCGATCAGATTCCACCGGCTGTTCATGAAAACCCGACGACTCTTCCCGTCGGTCCACGTCGCCACGCCGCGATGGACGAAACCCGTGCCATTCGGCGGCTGACCGGCTGCGTATGCTCTCGGATCATACGCCCAGTACTGATGACCGGAATTCGCGTCGAGCGCGACGACGCGATTGTACGACGTGCTGAGATAGAGCGTGTCGCCGATCATCAACGGCGTCGCCTGGAAGTTGCCCGGCCGCGTGTGCAGCTCGGCGTTCGCCGTCTCTCCGGTCGCCCATTCCCATGCCTTCGTCAGCGCGCGAACATTGCCGCGATTGATGTCGGCGAGCGAAGAATACTTTGTCGCGCCGAGGTCTCCGCCATAGGAGGGCCATTCGCCGGACTGCGCGTAGACCGGACTCGAAGTGAGGACGAGCGCGGCGATGAACGCGGTCACGGCGCGGCGAATCATTCGAGTCCCCCGGAACGCGTCGTCGCGGCCTGCGGGAGGCCCTTTTCCATTTCGCGCGCCGACCGCAGAGCCAACGCGCAGAAGGTGAGCGTCGCGTTGGCGCAACTTCCGCTCACGCAGGTCGGCGCCCCGACGACGAACAAGTTCTCGTGATCGTGCGCGCGGCCCCACGAATCCACGACGCTCGACGACGCGTCGCTTCCCATGCGACAGCCGCCCGATGGATGGTCCTGGAAGTTGTCCACCGTCGGCGTGCGCAGGAGTCGGCCGTTGCCGGCACGCGCCATATCGGCGAAGAGCGTGCGAATCGAATCTTCGGTACGCGCCCGAATCGAAACCGACTCTGGCGCGTCACGGAAGGAGAGTTTCGGCAGCGGATCGCCGTAGGCATTCTTGCGCGCCGGATCGAGCGTCAGCTCGCTGGCGCGATCCGGGATGACATCGTAATAAGCGCGAACGCGCGCCGTGCCCGTCTTGGTGCGATTGCGCCAGTCGTCGAGGATCGCGTCGCCGAGCATGAGAGCGCCCTTGTCGTCGACGAGACGCGGCGCCCTGCCATTCGACGACTCCCAGATCCGCAGGTCGTGCCGGACGTATTCAGAGCCGGCCTTCAGGCGCATGAACTGCTTCGTGACGAGGCTGTGCTGCTCGTTCATCCCCGGATACAGCCTGAGCGGCAGCTCGACGATCGTCTGCACGTTGCGATGCCCGGCGAGGTACTTCCCGACGAGGCCCGAGCTGTTCGCCACACCGTTTGGCGCGTTCTCCTGCGCCGAAAGCAGCAGAAGATGCGAGCTCCAGGCGTATCCCGCGGCGACGACGAAGACTTTCGCGCGCAGCTCGACCGGTTGGTCGGGGCGGTCACTGCTAACCGCGACGGCGTGCGATACAGTCTTGCCGTCGGGCGAGAGGACGAGCTTTCGCACGAGGGTGCGCGTGGTGAGCGTGATGCGATTCGCCCTGCGCAGCGCGCTCCACGTGAAGTCCGGCGAGTACTTGGCGCCGATCGGACAAATCGGCGAGCACGTATCGTTGCGGCAGCACTGCGGGCGGCCGCGATATGGGATCGAGTTCTTGGCCGACGGCTGGCTCCACATCGCGATGCCGGCGCTCGACGCCCATTTCTTGAGCAGCTCGAGGTTGTACGTGAGCGGGATCATCGGGAGCGGAAAGGGCTTCCCACGCGGATCGAGATCTTCCGGTCCCTGCTCTCCCGCGACGCCCATCAGCTCTTCCGCTTCCTGATAGAAGGGATCGAGCTCCTCGTAGGTAATCGGCCAGTCGGTGCCGACGCCATAGAGCGACCGCTGCTTGAAGTCCTCGGGCGAAAAGCGCGGCGTCACCGCGCCCCAGTGCATCGCCAGACCGCCGACTTGCATCGAGCGCGACTGCAGCGGCCCTTCGACGTCGTAACCTTCGAGGTGGTCGCGCCCCCAGGGATTTTCATTGTAGCGGAGGAATCGTTCGCGCGCCGCCGCGCGTTGGGCGAGCGGCACCGTGTCGTCTCCCGCTTCGACGACGAGAATCTTCGCCGCCGTCGTGCGCGCCAGACGCTCGGCGACCATCGCGGCGCTGATCCCCGAGCCGACGATGCAGACGTCCGTCTCGATAGCGCGGCGCGTCATTTCTCGAGCACCTTGAGCACTGGGCGCGGCTTGCTCGCCTGCGCGGCGAGTGGCCGGCACGTCTGCCGGCCGATCTGCGCTTCGTAGCAGAGATCCGCCGCGCCCGGACTCTCGTAGAAGTGCGCGAGCAGCGCGACGGCGACATGATTGGCATCGACGACCGGCGGCATCCGGTCGAGCCGTTCGTTCTTCAGCGCATCGCGCACGACCTGGTCGCGATCCGTCGCGCTCAAATCACGGAATCGTCGCTGTCGGAGCCGCTGCGCGTCGGCATCGAGCTGATCGAGCTGCGACGTCCATCGCGTGAGGGGCGTCGGTCCCGTCGAGCGAAGGCGTGACGTGCCGTAGCCGTGCACGAGCTCCGCATTCTCCTTGTATTTCGTCGCCCAATCTCGAAACGCGGCGGCCTCTCGCATGATCGCCGCGCGGCCGAGCTTCGACGGGAGCAGAGTCAACGCAAGCGCATCGAGCGTCGCCGGATCCCCCTGGACATGCTCGACCGCCGCCGCGTGTGCCCGCCGTACGATGACGGCGAGAGGGACGGTCGCGGCGAGGGAGGCGAGGAAGCCTCTTCGGGTCATGGGCATTGCTAGAGGATGCCTCAGGTGGCTGGCTTGCGCCAGGCTGTGAGTACGCTCGCTGACGCTCGCTGTGTGTGCGGGCCCTGCGGGCCCTGTGTGTGGGCGCGGCTGAGCCTCGCGGTGAGTGAACGGCGTTTGCAGGCTGCCCTGGTGTGCCGTTACACACCGCGAGCGCCAGCGAGCCTACACAGCCGCGAAGCGGCAGTACACACAGCCGCGAAGCGGCAGTACACACAGCGCGGCCCGCCGGGCCGCGCGTACACACCACTTACCGAACCCAATGCCCGAGCCGTCCCCACCGAATGTCCGTCACGAACGGCAGCGCCCGATCGCTCACCTGTCCGCTGCATAACCCGCTGTCCTCGCCGGGGCCGGGGACGTACGAGTAGTAGATGAAGAGCGGGCGTCCGCGGACGTTCGCCTTCGGGACGATTCCCCAATACCGGCTGTCCTTCGAGCAGTATCGGTTATCGCCCATCATGAAGAAGTGATCGGCCGGAACGAGGAGCGGGCCCCAGTTGTCGTGCGTCGGTTGGGTGGGCGCGGGACCGAAACGAGAGTTCTTCAATTCGATCTTATGCTGCCAGTCGAAGAGCGGACTCACCTCGTTCCCGTCCAGCTTCGGGTTACTCGCGGCGAACCCTTGTCGTTGGGGGATGCCGTTGAGGTACAGCACCCCCTCGCGCATGTAGAGCGTGTCGCCGGGCGCGCCAATCAGTCGCTTGACGAGCGTCGGCGTCGGATCGTGGCCGGCCGCGGCTTCGTCGCCCTGATACGGCGAGACGAAGACGACGACGTCGTTGTGCTTGGGCGTCGTGTAACCGGGGAGGTGCGTGTTCGTGAACGGGACCGTCGGGCCGTAGGCGAGTTTGTTCACGAACAGCCAATCGCCGACGAGCAGTGTCGGGATCATCGAGCCGGACGGAATACGGAACGCCTCGATGAAGAGCGTCTTCACCACGAGATAGATGGCGACAGCGCCGGCGAGCGACTTGAAGTTCTCCCAGAGCCAGCGCCCCATCGGCTGCGAAGTTTTCTGTCCACCCGCGCCCCGTCGCGCGGCGGCGACGGTGTTGCTCTTCTTGGCGGGGGGTTGAGTTCGTTTTGCCATGGTGTGCGAATCTATACGGAGCGGGTCGCTCGCGGGGTTCACTCCCTCCCCCAGAAACACCGCGGGGGAATGCCAGTGGCATTCCCCCGCTAGCCCACGAAAGAGTGGAGCCGTCGACGACTACTTGAGGTGCTTGTTGACGAGCTTGGTCATCTCGAACATCGAGACTTGCTTCTTGCCACCAAACACTCCGTTCAGCTTGTCGTCGGCGTTGATCATGCGACGATTTTTTGCGTCCTGCAGCCCGTTGCGCTTGATGTAGCCCCAGATCTTCTTCGTCACTTCGGTGCGAGGCATCGGGCTGTTGCCGACGACCGCGCCGAGCGCCGCATCCGGCTGCATGGCCTTCATGAACGCCGCATTCGGCTTGCGCTTCGCCGCCTTCTTGGCCGGCTTCTTCGCGCTGCGCTTCGCCGCCTTCTTGCCGCCTTTCTTGGCGGACTTCTTTCCACCCTTCTTTGCAGCCATTCGCTCTCCCGGTAGATGGAATGGTTGTGGGTTGATGCGTTCGAAGAGACGCCGTTTTCCCTATGAAAATCGACCTCTTCGAGGGTGAAAAGTATAGTGCTCGGCGTAGCATGCAATAGGGAAATGCGGTTTTCTCACTCTGGGGATCGTGGTTTTTCCCTCTGAGAATCGCTCGCATTTGCGCTTTTTTGCTGGCCGTACGCTCGCTTTCGCTCGCTGGGAAAACGCTCAGAGGTTCTTCGCCAACCACTCGGCAATCGCCCCCAACACGTCCTTTCTCACCCGCAGCGACGGCAACATCGGGTACCGCAGCCGGCCCGCCGCGTCGGCGAAGGCGCCGCTCGAATCTTCGACGAAGAGATGATTCGTCGTCGGGAACATGCGCACGGTCACGCTCGGACTGACGCCCCCGCGGAACGCGGCGCCGAGACGTTCGGCCTCGGACGGCGGTACCTGACGGTCGGTTTCTCCCTGGAGAATCAACACCCGGGAGCGCACGCGGGCCGCCGTTGGCTTGGGATCGTAGTTGAGAAAAAAGCCCTGCCACCCTGGAGCTTTCGCGGCGGAATCCACCGCGCGGCCGGCGCGAGCCAGCAGTGTGTCGCGCTGCGCGCCGCTGAGATGTGCAACGCTGTCGATGATGTAGCGGTTCTGTCCCATCACGATCTCGCGCCCGGTGGATGCCGTTCCCGCCATGAGCACGATGGCATGAATCGCGGTATCGGTCGCCGCGATCATCGGCGCGATGATGCCGCCCTCGCTGTGACCAACGAGTCCAACGCGCCGACGGTCGATCTCCGGCCGCGCGCGCAAATACGCGACGCCGGCGCGAATGTCGTTCGCGAAATCTTCGCTCGTCGCCGGAGCTGTTCCTCCGTCCGACCCGTTGACGCCGCGATCGTCGAGGCGGAGCACGGCGATTCCGCGACGGCCCAGCGTGTCGGCCAGCTCGCGGAAGGGACGATACCCGGCGACGAGCCCTGAGCTCTCGTCCCGATCCTCCGGCCCGGAACCAGTGATCGTGACCACCGCGGGCAGACCGCCGCGCGGCCGATCGCGAGGGAGGGTCAGCGTCCCGTTGAGACGCAGCCCATCGGGTGTCCGCACGACGACGTCTTCCGCCGTGTATGGCGCTCCCGGCGGCGGCGCATAGTCCACGCGAGCGGCCGCGGCGAGCGACGACACCTCGACGCCGCGCGCGATCACAATGCCCTGCGCCGGAATGACGCCCCCTCGGACAAGACCGCTCGGAGAGACGGCGAGCCGCATACTCACGCCGGCGTACGTCACCACGGCCGAATCCGCGCCGACCCGCTGCACGTGCGCCGTCAGCTGCTGTTGCGGTGCGCCGACGATGTAGATCGGGAACGTCGCCGTATCGCGACCCGTCGCCCGCGCACGGAGGACCATCTGCTCGATGAACGCGACGGCCGGGTTGAGGAGGAGCTGTGAATTTCCCTCCAGCCGGAAGCGCGACGGCGCCGCGCCGTTCATCGAGCCCGTCACGCTGTCCGGAGTCACGACGAACGTCGCCCGCTCCCCCGTCGTGTCCGTCGCCGCGCGGAACGTGCGCGCCTCGAGACGCGTGACCACACCGTCGGCCAGAGCTGCCGTATACGAGACGCGCGCGCCGCGCAGCTTGTCGCGAAACTCGCCGCGCAGCTCGGTCGGCGTGCGCGTAACCCGCTCGTCGAAAATTGTGTCGCCGCGCAGAAGAAGCGCGAACGACGCCCGCTCCGGCGCGGCCTGCGCGGCACAGAGCGCGGGCAGGACCGACGCGATCGCGCCGATCGCCGAAAATCGTTTCATCGAGACCTCAGTGTGCGAAGCTTTCGAGCAGCGCCATCATCTGCACGTCGTACGGATCGGGCGACGGATCGTCGTCGGCGATCTCGGGATTCAGCTGCGGCGTTTCCAGCACGAGCGGAATTCCCTGCGAGCGGCGATCCGCGAACAGCTCGCGAAATGGCGCGACGCCGATTTGTCCATCGCCGATCAGCACGTGGCGGTCCTTGTTCGATCCGAGACCGCCCTCGCTGTCGTTGAGATGGAAAAATCCCGGCGGCTCTCCGGTCGCCTCCTCGAACTCGTCGAGCACACGCGACACCGCACCGGCATCCCGCAGGTCGTACCCCGACGAGAACAGGTGGCAGGTGTCGAGGCCGTAGCCGGTTCGATGGCGCAGCGCCGGCGGCACGTGGCGAAGAATCGCGCCCACTTCGCCGGCCGTTTTCGCGAAGGTGCGTCCCGCGCCGGCGGTGTTCTCGACGAGCACGCGCGTCGTTCCGTTCGGCACATGCTCGAGCGCCTGCACGATGGCGCGGGCCACGCGCTCGGCCGCGGCCTCACGGTCGCCGTCGGTCGCCGCGCCCGGATGAAAGCAAACGCAGCCCACGCCGAGCGCCGACGAGCGTTCCAGCTCCTTCGCCAATCCGGCCCGCGCCCGCATGTTCTTGTCGTCTTCCGGCGTCGCCGTGTTCAGCACATACGCCGCGTGCACGATCACGAACTTTGGATCGATGGCCGCCTCGCCGAGCGCGGCACGAAAGCGTTCGACGCGCTCCGGCTTGATCGAGATTCGGTCGCCGTAGTAATTGGGGATCGCCGTGAACGCCTGCATGGCGCGCATGTTCGCCGCGCCCGCGCGGCGTGCCGCCATGTGGATTCCGCCGTTGTTGATCGTGTGTGCGCCGTAGAAGTGTGCCATGTGAGTTTTATTGAATTCGTCCGACCCGCACCACGCGGTTGGTGGGTCCGCCGGAAGGCTGCGTGTTGAGCCACGAGACCGCCAACCACGGGCCCGACATCGCGACCGCTGGAGACGAAGCGACGTCGATGCCGCGCGAGGCAATCGTGTGCCAGTCGAAGAGATGACCCTGCGTCACGGACATCGCCACGTCGATTTGTGGACGGTTTCCGTTTGGCTCCTCGTAGGCCACGGCGACGCGGTGCTCGTCCGCCGCAATGCCTGCCTCGACGAGTCGTTCGCCGTAGATCACGGAAACGGGCGCATGGAGCATAGTGCCCATCGAATGCGCGAAGAATACTCCCTTTCCTTCGGGCGCGATCATCGAGTAGGCAACGTACACATCGTCACCCACCGTCGTGAGCGCCGGCGACGGGCGCGTGCAGCCGTTCGTGCTCACGTCGGTCGTGTCCACCTTCAGCGCCGGCAGCCAGCTCCGCCCGTCCGGCGACGCGGCGACGTACAAGACGGCGCTGCTGTCCCGACGCACGCTCCACCACGAGGCAAAAATGCGCGTTCGCCCCTGAGCCGAGCGCATTGTGCCCGCGCACAGTCCGGGCACCGCCGGTGCGATGGTGGGACGAACCGTATCGGCAACGAACCGCGCCACGCCCGTAGAATCGACCACGAGCCGGGATGGCCCTTCAGCGGCGGCGATCGGCTTGGGGTCGCTCCACGCGACCGGTTCCGGCCCACAACCGGCGAGCACGACAAGGAACATCAGCGGCAGCGGGTGAGCACGCATGACGAGACAATAGCCGCTCGTCCTAACCCCGAAAAGCGCGCTATGTTTTCTGATCGGCGGTGACGTGCGCCCGCCGCGACTCCCTGAGGATTCAATCAATGGCCGTCCGAACCGCTCCTGAGCGCGTTGCCGCCGAGTCCGAGCAGGCCGCGCAGACCATTCACCCACGATCGGCCCCGCTCGTGGGATTCAACGGAACCCGCCGCGTTCCGATTCCCGTCAACGAGCCCGTGAAGTCGTTCGCGCCCGGATCACCGGAGCGCGCTGAGCTCAAAGCTCGCATCAAGCAGATGACGGGGGAGCGCGTCGAGATCCCGATCATCATCGGCGGTCAGGAGATTCGCACGGGTGAGACGGCGCAATCGGTGATGCCGCACAATCACCGTCATGTGCTCGCCGACTACCACAAGGCGTCGGCGTCACACGTCCAACAGGCGATCAACGCCGCGCGCGAGGCGCGCGCCGAGTGGGCGAACTGGGCGTGGGAAGACCGCGCCGCTGTCTTCCTCAAGGCCGCGGAGCTCCTCGCGACGACGTGGCGCGCCACGCTCAACGCGTCGACGATGATCGGCCAGTCGAAGACGGTGTTCCAGGCCGAGATCGACGCCGCCTGCGAGCTGATCGACTTCTGGCGCTTCAACGCCGCCTACGCGCAGGAGCTGTACGCCGAGCAGCCGGCGTCGACGTCGACGATGTGGAATCAGCTCGACTATCGCGGACTCGAAGGATTCGTTTACGCGGTCTCGCCGTTCAACTTCACGTCGATCGGCGGCAATCTGTCGACCGCACCGGCGCTGATGGGCAACACGGTCATCTGGAAGCCGGCGTCGTCGTCGATGCTCTCGGCGTACTACATCATGCGGCTGCTCGAGGCGGCGGGCTTGCCGCCGGGCGTGATCAATTTCGTCCCTGGTGACGCTGCCGAGATCTCCAACACCTTGCTCGCGCACCGGGATCTCGCCGGCGTGCACTTTACCGGCAGCACCGCGGTGTTCAACAGCATGTGGAAGACGATCGGTGCGAACATGTCGCGGTACGGGACGTATCCGCGCATCGTCGGCGAGACCGGCGGCAAGGACTTCATCGTCGCGCATCCGTCGGCCGATCCGCAGGCGCTGGCCGTCGCCATCGCGCGCGGCGGATTCGAGTATCAAGGTCAAAAGTGCTCGGCCGCGAGCCGCGTCTACGTTCCGCGCTCGATGTGGAACGACGTGCGCGATCGCGTCACCGGCATGATGGACGAGATGCGGATGGGCGACCCGGCCGACTTCCGTAATTTCGTCGGGGCGGTGATCGACGAGCGCGCGTTCAAGAAGATCAGCGAGTACCTCGACGACGCGAAGTCGAACGCCACGATCGTGTCGGGCGGCGTCGCCAAGGGCGACGAAGGGTATTTCATCAAGCCGACCCTCGTCCAAGCGAAGACGCCCGACTATCGGCTGCTCTGCGAAGAGATCTTCGGACCGGTCGTCACCGCGTACGTCTACGACGACTCGAAGTGGAACGACACGCTCGAGGTCATCGATACGACGTCACCCTATGCGCTCACCGGCGCCGTGTTCGCCAACGACCGCGCCGCGGTTCGCGAGGCGATGATGGCGCTGCGCAACGCGGCGGGCAATTTCTACATCAATGACAAGCCGACCGGCGCCGTCGTCGGACAGCAGCCGTTCGGCGGAGCACGCGGATCCGGCACGAACGACAAGGCGGGATCGAAGCTCAACCTCACGCGTTGGGTGAGTGCCCGAACGATCAAGGAAACGTTTTCGCCGCCGACGGATTACAAGTATCCCTTCATGGCCGAGGAGTAGGCGCGGCCGAAGACGCCATGATTGTTCTGTCGCAGGACGAGGTCGAGCGGCTGTTGCCGATGGACAAGTGCATCGACCTCATGACGCAAACCCTCGCCGCCCTCGCGCGCGGCGAGGCGTTGCTGCCGTTGCGCACCGTGCTGCTGATGCCCGACTCCCGCGATGCGTTCGCCGTGATGCCGGCGTATCTGGGTGTGCCGAAGACGATCGGCGCCAAGATCATCACCGTGTATCCGGGGAATCACGGCACCGAGTTCGACTCGCATCAGGGCGCGGTGCTGCTGTTCGATCCGGACAACGGCAGTCTGGCGGCAATGATGGACGCGACGTCGGTGACGACGATCCGCACGGCCGCGGTGTCGGGCGTCGCCACGCGGTTGCTCGCGCGCGAGACCGCTTCCACGCTCGCCATCCTCGGCGCCGGCGTGCAAGCGCACTCTCATCTCGAGGCGATGTGCGCGGTCCGGCCAATCAAGACCCTCCGCGTCTGGAGCCGCACCCGCGAAAACGCCGAGCTGCTCGCGGCGGCCGCGCGCGAGCGCTTTGGCCTCGACGCGAGCGTCGCCGAGAGCGGACAAGCAGCCGTGCGTGACGCGGAGATCGTCTGCGCGGCGACGTCGGCGCGCGAACCGGTCTTGTTCGGCGACTGGCTCTCACCGGGGACGCACATCAACGCCGTCGGCGCTTCGGTGCGCGCGGCACGGGAGATCGACACCGAGACCGTCGTGCGCTCGCGGCTCTATGTGGATCGGCGCGAGTCGGCGCTCAAGGAGCCGGGTGACATCATCATCCCGCTCGAGGACGGAGACATCACGCCCGATCACATCGTCGGCGAGATCGGCGAGATCCTCGTCGGCAAAATCCCGGCGCGGCGTGACGTCAACGAGATCACGCTCTTCAAGTCGCTTGGCTTGGCGATCGAAGATCTTGGCGCCGCGAACCACGTGCTGGCTGAGGCCCGCCGCTTGGGCGTCGGCACCGAGGTTTCGCTCGGCGGCGCGCGGCATGCGGCGCATTGAGCCGCCGACGATCGACGATATTCGCGCCGCGCGGGAGCGGATCGCGTCGTTGGTGACGCGGACGCCGCTCGTCAGACTTCAGGTCGACGCGCCCGCTGAGATCTATCTCAAGCTCGAGAACCTGCAGCCGATCGGCTCGTTCAAGCTGCGCGGCGCGGGGAACGCGATCGCGAAGCTGAATCGCGACGACTTGCGCGAAGGCGTCTACACGGCGAGCGCCGGCAACATGGCCCAGGGCGTCGCATTTGGCGCTCGCGCGCTCGGCGTCGCCTGCGAAGTCGTGATGCCCGACTCGGCGCCAAAGACGAAGGTCGAGGCCGTGGAGCGACTGGGCGGACGGATCACCAAGGTGCCGTACGCCGAGTGGTGGCAGACGCTCGCCGATTTCGGGCGCGCCGGCGTCGGCGGCCGCTTCATTCACCCGGTCGCGGACCGCGATGTCATGGCCGGCAACGGGACGATCGGTTTAGAGATCGTTGAAGATCTGCCCGACGTGGATACGGTGCTCGTACCATTTGGCGGCGGCGGGCTGACGAGCGGCATCGCCACGGCGATCCACGCGCTCGCCCCCCGCGCGCGTGTGTTCGGCTGCGAAGTTTCGACGTCGACGCCGCTGACCGCCGCGCTCGCCGCGGACGCACCGGTCACCGTCGAGCGCGTCGCGAGCTTCGTCGACGGAATCGGCGGCCGTGGCGTGCTTCCTGAAATGTGGCCGATCGTCCGCGAGCTGGTCGCCGGGGCGCTCGTATCGCCGGTCGATGAGGTCGCCGCCGCAGTCCGTTTGCTCGTCGAGCGAGCGCGAATCGTCGCTGAAGGCGCAGGCGCGACTTCAGTCGCCGCCGCGCTGGCAGGCCGGGCAGGACGCGGCAGGGTGGTTTGTGTAGTGTCGGGAGGAAACATCGACACGGCCACGCTCGCGGACCTCTTGACGAGCTAGAGCGCGCTCTCGCGCCATTGGCGTGAGGGAGGCCATCGCTTGTCCGTGCTCGGTGTCACCCCTGGCACCTGACCTGCAAATCACAGATCGGGTTCTGGAGACCGCAGCTGTGGAAACGCGCGGTCCGGGCAGCAGACAGGGGGGCAGGCGCTGATGCGACACTTTACTGATTCCACGGGCGTCGAGTGGACAGTGTTCGAGGTAAAGCGAGGCGAGACTCAGGCAAAATGGTCTTACCTGCCCGATGAGTACGGAGAGGGCTGGCTCTGCTTCGAATCGAAATACGCGAAACGACGCCTGACTGTCGTACCGAAGGGATGGCGAGAGGCCAACGAGGAAGAGCTCGAGAGGATGCTGAGGCAGGCGATCCAGGCCGGACGGGGGAAAGGGCGAGAGGACGAACTGAGAAACTGATTGAGGCGGGAGAGCCCGGAAAAGCCCGGAGCGGCGGGTGAGCCCAGAACGGCGGATAAGCCCGAAAGGGCGGGAAAGCCCGAAAGAGCGATATCAACTGAAACGGCGACGAGAATCCGGTTCTCGTCGCCGTTTCGCCATTTGCTCGCTCTTTCGGGCCCACCCGCCCTTTCGGGCTTATCCGGTTTTTCGGGCTGATCCGCCCTTTCGGGCGTATCCGCCTCTTCGGGCTCTCCCGCCGTTCCGGTCTTAGCGCCGTTACGGCTTTTTGCCTTTGCCGATCGCCCGGTAGTACTCCTCGACGTGCTGCTTATAGGCCGGCGGTACTTCTCCCGCTCGTTCAAGCATCACTCGTGTCGAATCTTCTCCCATCGCGCGTCGCAACCCGAATTCGAAGTCTTTGAACCCTTCGATCGTCTTCGCGCGAAGATCCGCCGCCGCTCTCGTATCCGCGAGGAAGTTCGGGTTCGTCAGCTGCCGCAGGTTCTCGATCGCCTTATCGAGCTCTCGCGTCGGTTGTCCATTCTTCGCGAGCTCCCGGCGCAGCGCTTCGGCGTCGGCGAGCCGCTGTTGCGCTTCACGGCTGAACTGCTGAGCATCTTCGGGCGACAAGCGCGCCGGCCCCTGCTGGAATTGTCCGCCGCGCGGGATGCCACCGCTGTTCGGCATTCCGCCACCGCCGAGCTGACGGTTGGCGTTTCCTTGCCCGCCGCCTTGCTGGCCTTGCTGCCCTTGCTGCCCGCCTTGCCCTTGTTGGCCCTGCTGACCGTTTTGGCCCTGCTGGCCTTGTTGACCGCTCTGCCCCTGTTGGCCCTGCTGACCTTGTTGGCCGTTCTGCCCCTGTTGTCCCTGCTGTCCTTGATTCCCCTGCTGACCCTGGCGCTGCCCTTGAGCGTTCTGTTGCGAATTCTGTGAATTCTGATTGCCTTGTTGGTTCTGCTGTCCTTTGGCCTGCTGTCCTTGCCCCTGTTGTCCCTGTTGGTTTTGGGCCTGCTGTCCCGCTGCCTGCTGCCCTTGGGCGTTTTGCTGTACCTGCTGATTCTGAAGCCGCTGTCCCTGCTGCCCCTGCTGCCCCTGCGCGTTCTGCTGCTCCGCGCGCTGCCGCATGCGCTCGTCCATCGATTCGAGGCCGCGAACGAGATCGCGCGCCTTGTCGACCGACTGTGACGATTGGCGCTGGCCTTCGCCGTTCTGCGCGGCCGCTTGTGCCTGCGCAATGCGTTGGCCCAAGTCGGAGATATCGTTGCCGATCTGCTGCTCGGCGGAGTTGAGCCAGTCGGGCGGAGCGGTGCGTGCGGCCTGCTGCGTATAGCGCAGCTTCTCCTCGAGCTTACGACCCCGCAGCGTATCGGCCGCCGTCTCCAGCGCGCGCGACAGCTCCTTTTGATTCTTCTTGTTGTCCAGCGCCATGCGATCGAGCTTCGACTTGAGGTCCTTGACCTCATCGGCCATCACGCCCTTCTGCTCCGAGATCGACTGTTGCAGCTGCTGCTTTTGTCCGCCGTCGCTCGTCTGCCCGAGCTTCTGGACATCCGACTGGACTTTTTTCTCTTGGTCGGCGAGCTGCTGCGCCTGACGGGCCGCGTCGTTCATATCGCGCGACGAGCGGCCGCCGCGTTCCTGATCGAGCAGGCGACGGGCGTCCTCGAGATTCTTGAGTGCCTGGGCCGTCTCGCTCGTCTTCTGGCCACCGGAGCTCGCCGCGGCTTTGCGCATGTTGTTCGCCGCGTCCTGCAGCCGGCGCGCCGCGTCGGCCATCTGCTGGTTCTGCTGTTCGCGGGCGAGACGCTCGAGCTGGCGTGCCTGCTCTTCCGTCTGCTGCGCGAGATCGCGCTGCGACTGCCCGCCCGACGAACCGGACTGCCCCATGCGCGCCAGACTGTCAGCCTTTGCCCGCGCGCGATCGTTCTCCTGCTGCTGACGCGCCGCGAGCTGGCGCAGCTTTTCCGCCGTCTCGTCCACCTGATTGTCCGACTGCTGCTGTTGCTGCTGTCCGCGCTGCACCGTCTCGTACTGGTTGCGCAGACGATCCTTTTGCAGCTCGAAGATGTCGGCGAGGTCTTGGGCGTCCGTTCTATTTCCTCCACCGCCACCACCACCGCCGCCGCCCCCCATCGACACTTGGATCTCGCGGAACACGGCCTCGGCGCGCTGAAGTTGCGCGAGCGCGCGCTGTTCCGGCTGCAGCGCCGCCGTCGGCGCTCCGCTCGACAGCTTCTTCTCGGCGGTATCCATCTCCGCCGCCGCCTTGGGAAGGATCTGCGAGATCTTCGCCCAGTTGCTGTCTGACTTGGAGATGCCGCGCTCGACCAGCTTGTTCGACAACTCGCTCGT
>DATLPC010000063.1:0-11040 GCA_035535975.1 Gemmatimonadaceae bacterium
GTCGAAGCGCGCGGCGACCTCCTCGCCGAGCAGGCGTCGGCGTTTGCTGTTCTGGGCGACGCGCGGCGAGGCCGGCAACTCGCCCTCGAGGCGTCGGCGGCCGGCGCGATGCCGATCCGCCTGGCCATTGCCTGGGCGAGCCTCGATGACGTGGACGGGGCGCTAGCCGCGTTGGAACGTGAATCGTTCCACGTCTACTGGACGCCACACCTCGTGTGGTGGGATCCGCTCCTGAGCGCGGTGCGCGCGGAGCCGCGATTCGCCACGATCCGCGAGCGCATCGCGAGAGCCTGGTCGCCGGAATTTGCCTGTGCGTCGCTTCCGTAGGCCTCGGGCGTCCTGTCCTAGTTGAACCGGCCGCACCCGCACGTACCGGGACCGCAGCCGCCGCCGGCATCCGGTCCATCGTTGGATTTGAGGCCGTTGGGCAACACCGCTAGTCCGCCGGACATCACCCGGCGGACTGGCGCGCCGGTCTCCGGATGCGCCGTCAACGCGGGGTCGTCAAAGCGCTGGCGGATCTCGAAGCGCTCCGGCGTGGGCGAGATCGTCTCGTAGACGTAGGTCGGCATATGCGATAAGCTATCGAGTACTCGCATCCGCCGCACGGCGACGACTATGACAGCCTTCCAACGACTCCGCGACATCCCCGCCCGCGAGCTGTTCGGCGCTGCGATCCGTGGGCACTACGCTCACGCCAATGCGATGACGATGGGCGAGCTTTTCCTCGACGCAAACACGGTGGTGCCGATGCACCAGCACCAGCACGAGCAGCTCACGTTCGTCATCGAGGGGCGATTCGAGTTCACCGTCGGGGACGAATCGACCGTCCTCGAGCCCGGGATGGCCGCGCTCATCCCCTCGAATGCCGTGCACGGCGGACGAACCATCACCGCGTGCCGAGTCATCGATGTCTTTTCACCGACTCGGGACGACTATCGCTAGAACCGACTCGGCGACTCGGCGACTCGGCGACTCGGCGGCTCGGCGGCTCGGCGGCTCGGCGAATCAGCGTCGAGTTGGGGGTGGCGCCGCGACCTTGAACGCGATGTAGGTGATTTGCTCGCCGGCGGAGAGAATGAACTGGTGCGGCGTTCCGGCGGGAACAGTCACGACGTCTCCCGCGGCAATCCTCTGACGAGTTGCCCCGCGAGCGGTACCGCCGCGCCACTCACCCGGCGTTGCGGCGGTAGCACCTTCCTGGATACCGCCGGAGAGGTAGGTCGCGCTCCCGCTCTGAATGACGAGGATGTCGGTCCAGGCGTCGTGACGCTCGAGGCCACCCGAGGAATCGCGATGCGTCAGCGCGTAAGTGAAGTTGGGCCCGCGTCCGATCTGTGCCGTACGTGACGCGCCCGGCGTGATGGAGTCGCCGAGCTGCTTGAGACGTAGAGCTCGCACGACCTCGGCCGGCGCCGTCGGTGGAGACTGCGCGGCCGAGGTGCATGCGATAAGGAGAAGCGCGGCGGCGATCGGGGGAGCTTGCATGAGACGCATGGAGATCTCGCTCGAAGATGACGATTACTGCGGCTTGACTCGCTCGATCAACTGAACGACCCGAGATGTCGCTCTGGAAGAAAGTCGGGCAATCTTACCACGCGGTTGACCGGTCAGCGGGCCAGACCCGCCTCGGCTTTTCCTATAGCGTGCGCTTCCATTGACTCAGCGTGCAAGCCGCTCCGGGATCCGAGAAAGTGGTCGGCCTCGGGTACCCTGGTGCGGCCATGAGAAAGCGCACTTCCTCGCCGAGCCACTCCATGATGCCAAGACTCGTCTTGCCCTTATCGGCGCCGTGAAGATGGAGATAGTCCACCACGATCGGCAACACGCTGTCGTCGATTCGAGTTTTCACATGAAGCATGATTTGGCCGCCGAACACAACCTTCACCTCGTTCCCGGTGCCAACGCGTGAGCCAAAGGGCAACCAATCCGCCCGCATCTCGTCGCCGTTTGTGACCAGCCGCGTCGGCACCCAGGAACCTTGGAGTCGCTGCAACATCGGACTCGCCGCGCTCTCGAAATCAGCCGGATCGACGACCGCGGGAGATGCGGGCGGAGCGACGTCACTCTGCGCCGCGACGCCGCCGGTGACACCGGCAGGCCTCAGCGATGACGTCCGACGGAGACGCTCCAACGCGTGACCGGTGCCGGGTTTCGTCACGAACGCCGTCGGCCGCGATGAACCGACGAGACCGAGGCAGATCGTCAGTGCGTCGCCATTCAGCTCGAAGATTCCATGCGCGGAGTTGCCGGCGTCCGGTCCCTCGACGAACTGGACGTCGATGTGCATCGGCATCATCGAAGTATCGATGCCGAACCGGCCGTCATAGTTGGCCTCGGGCGACTCCATGCGAAAACGATCGCCGTCGAGCAGGAGCTTCGAAGCGCTGATCAGCGCGCGCGGCATGTCGTCGCCGTCGACTTGCAGCGCGTCGAACGACCATTCGCCCTCGAGCGCGCGAAGCAGGTCCACGTGTCGAACGAGCGCGGGCCAGCTGGCGAATCCGTTTCGTCGGGCGACGGTCGATTGCGCGTCCGCGAGCTTGAACCCGGCGGATCGCACTTTCGCGACCGACAGACCGCGAGCCTTGGGAAGGTGATCGGCGAAGGCTTGTGCGGCGGCGGTGTCGCCGGCGCGAAGCTCGGCGAGGAGAGCCTTGGCCTGACCGCGGAAGTGCTCGAGGTTCGGCCGGGGCGTCAACGTGCGGGTCATAATGCCTCCATGCATGGCCTGGGGTCCGCAATCAGGCTGCACGAGGTCATGGCCCGAACGACCATCGACGGAAATGAAGGTGAGTTGAACTCTTCCCGCGGACCCGGCGGCTTCCTTCAAGCCGCATCTATCGTACATCCAAATGACGAATCCATCCAGTGACCCTCCGTTCAACGTGAAGTCGAGGCGGCTCACCACCAAGGGACGCGCGCGACTCGCCTCGACCCGATCATCGCGCTTCGCTCGTAATCCTCCAGGCCGCCGCGGCCTGACGCCGTGAGGCACACCACGGTCCATACTTGACAGGAGATGGTCTTGCTCGTGAGTTACTTCTCGTCGCTCAATGTCAGGTGGCGACGATGCGCCGCCCGCTATTGCTCGTGGCGGCGCAGACCGATGACGGTGCCGCCTCCCGCTCCGAAGCCGAGTCTCTAGCGTGGAGCACACGATGAGATCCATGGGGATCGCTTGCTGTCGTCCTGAGCGAGGCGAAGGACCTGTCCTTGCCTCATTACTAACTCGGGACAGAAGTTCCTTCGTCGCTTCGCTCCTCAGGATGACAACGGGGCTCGGGCTCGCGACCCTGGTGCCGGTGCATGCGACGCGGGCCCAGACTACGACACGCACGCTCGTCGCGCTGTTCGCGCATCCCGACGACGAGGTGGCGGTCGGCCCGATCCTCGCGCGCTACGCGCGAGAGGGAGTCCAGATTTATGAGATCTATGTAACGGGCGGAGAGGGAGGGGCGGGTCAGGGGCAGATGTTCCAACGCCCGGACACGTTCAAGGCGGGCGAAGACCTCGCGCGCATCCGCGCCGACGAAGCCCGGTGCTCGGCGACCGCGCTCGGCGTCAACCCGCCGATCATCCTCAATTTTCCCGACGGCAAACTCGGCGACTACCTCGGCGACCGCACGCTGAACTTCCGCCTGGTCGACCGCGTCGCGCAGGAGATCGCGCGACTCAAGCCGAACGTCGTCGTGACGTGGGGACCGGACGGGGGATACGGACATCCGGACCACCGCATGGTGAGCAACATTGCGACGCAGCTCCAGCGCGCCGGAGCGCCGGGCATGCCCGAGCGCCTCTTCTATATGTATCTCACGGAAGAGATGATCCGGATGGCGAACCCGCAGCGCGGCGCGCCGCCGCTGACGCTGCCGCAGGCGAAGTACTTCACTGTGCGGGTACCGTTCACGCCGCCCGATCTCGACGCGGCGGGAAAGGCGATGTCCTGCCATCGGTCGCAGCTGCCGGCGGATGTGATCGCGCGCATGCTGCCGGCGCAGGCGCGCATCTACAACGGCGTGGTCGCTTTGGTTCCGGCGTTCGCGACGAGCGGCGCTTCGGATCTCTTTCCGTAGGGCAGCGCAGCGGCACTCGCGGGGGCGAGGACGTTGCCGATGGTACCGACGATCAGTCAGGGTGTATATAGAAGGCACTGTTCGAGCGATCCCAGGCCTACGGATGGAGCGTGCCCATGTCAGAACGGCTCCCCAAAGACCGAAACGTGCTCCCGCCTTCAGTCGTGTCCTGCGAATGCCTGGACGGGCCCTATGCCGGTCGCATCGTCCGCGTCGGCGTCCGCGCGGCCTTCGTCGACGTTCGCGACTCGATCGATACGGGCAAGCGCCCCGAGCGTTATCGGATCGAGGAGCTCGATTCCCGCAAGGCACTGCGTTGGGCGCCGGTCTCGGAACGACCTCCGTTGATCTCGATCGAGATTTTCTGCACCCACTGCGGCGATCACGCCGTCACGGACAACGTCACGGGGCGCCGCGTGGACATGACCGCCAAGCTCCACGCGAGCGAGCTAGCCGATCTCGAACACAACGTCGCGAGCCTCCGCTGTGTCGAGTGCGATGGGCCGATGGACGTGAAGGTCCTCGACGTCGACTGACGGGCCGCCGGGACGGGCTCCGTTGTCCATGTACCCGCAGTCGAGCTCCGTGCGCCTGCGGCTCGCGGACCGGACTGCCCGCCGCGCGGCCGCTCGGACAATGCTGCCGGCAGTTTCGGCAGCATTGGCCGAGTGGTCGCCCGAAGGACATTGGGCCGTCTCGGAGCGTGTCCGCAGGGAGCGTATTCGGTCCAGGCCTTGCCGCCTCTTCCGAAATCAGGGATGCAAGCCGCAGGCACCGCCGCTTTTCGTCGGCACCCACAATTGCTGCAAGAGAAAGTCGCGGTATCCGAGATGGACATTCGCGGCCTTGCCATTCGGCGCCGTATACGTCGTGCCGTATGTCCAGACACACTTGTCGGCCACCTCGAGCCCGAGCTTGTCGAACCACGCGTCGTAGTTCGGATCGGTGACCATGTCGGCCCAAAGCGCCACGAAATGAGAGGCAGCCGCGTCCGCGCTGGCGTTGCCGTTCGGGCCATCGCCGTTCGGCGCGCAGTTGGTGGGAGCGCGCCCGGGCCAACCAATGAAAGCGAAGTGCACCATGAATCCGAGTATGGTTGTCCGACCGTGCCAGCCGCAGTAGGACGTGCCGAACCCCGAGCTCTCGGCGATCTCGGGTGACGCCATCACGAAGTAGATCCCGCTCGGGTCGAGCGGCATCTGACTCGTGAAGACCTGGTTGGCGATGACGTCGGCGACGTCGGCGTCGGACAGTGTGGGGCCGTGCGAGAATGCGTCGACGCCGGATCCAGCGAAGAACATACAGCCTCGCGGGGCGCGACCGTCCGGATTGGTATACGCCCGAAACATGTCGGTGTACGGACGGTCGCAGAGAGTGCTCGCGAGGTCCGCCATGACGATCTGAAAGTTGGATCTCACCGGGTCGGTGCTGGGCCAAGACCCATACCAGATGAAATACGTGTTCTGCACGTCCGGGATAATCGGTCCGCCCGGGTGGTACTCGATTCGATTGCGAGTGCGCGGTGGAGGCGACGGGTCGGTTGCGACATCCAGGCCCTTGCCCGTGGGAAGGATGTCTCTGGACGTGGGAGTCCTGGCGGCGAAGGCCGGGATGCGGCCGTCGATCGTGACCGGCGTGCTTCGCGTCGACGTGACGCCGTCCGAACAGGCAGCGGTGAGTGCGGCGCCGGCGATGCCCAACGCTCCAAGAAAAATGCGGGATGGCATGTGAAGTCTCCGATGTTGTCAGCGTATGGTGCTGCGAGGAGTGGCGACTAGAATCGGTGGCGACTATCGCCAACCCCCCTCAACGCCGGTTCAGCGGAGCTTCAAACACGCTTCAACGCCGTTCATCTCGCCTTTGTCGGAGCTCAAAGCCTTGCGGCGCAGAGTCTTGGGCGGATTGCACCCTGGCGGGACGCCTCGCCTCCGAGCGTGTCCCGCAGGACGTGAACGAGCGAGCGTCAGTTCACGTCCTAAGAAGTGGCCCCGCGCCTAGGCTCAGCGCCCAGCGCCCAGGTAATACCCGAGCATGAGCGAGACCGATTGGTTTTTGACGTCGGCGCCCGTCGATCCAGTCGTGAGTCGCGTGAGACCGCGGACGACGCGCAGATCGAGGTTGATGCCCCCGAAACCAGGAACGATGAAGTCGAGCCCTCCGCCACCGACCACGCCGCGGTCGGCCTTCTGCATCGCCGTCTTGAACGAGCCGAAGGTCTCGCTGCAATCGCTCGCGGCGCTCTCTGTCCCGTTGGTGTCGGACGAAATCGAGCAGTTGACGTTCCACGCGTAGGCTGGTCCGCCGGTCACGTATCCGTGGAGCTTCTGCGTGAGCGGGAAGCGCACCTTGGCGAGGAGCGGCACCTCGATATAATCGAGACCAAACTCTACCGTCGTCGGCGTGGTTCCCGACGGGGGCGGCGTCAGCGTGCTGGGACCGAGCTTGGTCCCCTTTTGGGCGTAGTAGACCTCGGGCACGATAGAGACGGGCCCGATGTGGATGAGCGGCATCGTCCCACCCCCGTTCAGGCCCTTCTGGGACTCCGCGTCGGTCGCCCCGCTGCCCACAAACTTCGAGAGGTTCGCGCCGCCGCGAATTCCGAATTGGCCGGCCGCAGGTGCGGCGGCTGCGACGAGTGTGGCGATTGCGACCACGAGGTGAAAACCGCGAATGCGGAATGTCATTGTGCCTCCAGGGCGAGCCAACGGCAGCGAGTCTCGACGACGTCGTCGACGCCATTATCAACCCGCCGTCGGGAAGATGCAAGGCGACTCGGCGACTCGGCGGCTCGGCGGCTCGGCGACTCGGCGGCTCGGCGGCGGTGTGGCGAAGCGCTCGCTTCGGTCGTCATCGGCGCGCGACGGGGCGAAGGCGCATGAACCGTGAATGCGCGCCCGAACGCGCGCGGAGTTCGCGAAGTTATTTAAGGATTATTGCAGAACGCGAATGGCGCGGTTTCTTGCGTGACGTGACCGCGGCGCGACATGTTGTGGTTGCATGAATATGAGATCCATGCCGCGTCTCTTCGCCCTTGCCGCGGTGTTTGCCCTGGCGCGCGGAGCCGTGGCTCAGGATACGCTGCGCGTGCTGCGACATGCGCCGGCAGACACGGCGTCACCGTCGAGCATCATTACGATCACGTTCGATCGGCCAATCGCCGGCGCGCTCGACGACTCGTCCGACGCCGCACGCTTCGTTCACGTCACTCCGGTCATCGCGCTTGCGGCGCACTGGCGCGACCCCGTCACGATCCGGCTGATTCCCCGCGAGCCGCTGGAGCCGGGAAGGGAATACGTCGTCGCGATCGACGCCCGCGTGCGCGGGGAGGATGGTTCACGCCTCGCGGCGCCTTATCGCTTCAGCTTTCAAGTAAAGGGGCCGCGGCTCGTGGCGCGAAACTTCAGCAACTATTATGAACCGGAGATCCTCGCGCCCGAGCCGCGGCTGCAACTCTTGTATAGCGCGCCGGTGGACGTCGCTCGCCTGGAGAGTGGTACCCGCATCGAGCTCTCCGGATGCGGCGATACCTCGAGCATTCGCCTGCGAGTCGTCGAGCACCGGCCGGTAACGCGGAACGACCCGTATCAGTTCCAGGCGGCCGCTCAGTATCCTCGGGACACGATTGCCGCGCGCTTCGCTCGCCTCGTCGAGCTTCGGCCGGCGTCTCCGCTCCCCTTCGACTGCGACGGCAAGGTCGTCGTGCCGACGACGAACGACGACGCCAAGTTCGGCCGCGAGGAACGTTATCGCGTTCGGACGGCGCGCACGTTTCGTGTGACGAGACTCGTCTGCGGCGGCCCGTGGCCGTGCGCGCCGAGCGACATCGGCGTCGTCTTTTCGACCTCGCTGCCGCGCGCCAACGCCGAGCGCTTCATCCAGCTCGACGGCAAGCCGATCGTCCTCTCCAGTCCCCCGGGCCGGCCCATTCCCGTCGCGGCCGACAGCTGGTCCGTCCGTGTCGACCTGCGTCCGCGGACGGCGTACACAATCCGCGTGGACTCGTCGATGGAGGACATATACGGACGGCGAATCACGGGAAATCGCGAGTGGCGCTTCGAGACCGCCGACTTTGCTCCCGCGATTCAGTACGCGCACGGCAATGTCATCGCGGCCAGCTCCGGGTCGCACACCTTCCCCGTTCGTTCGATCAACACGCAGTTCATTCGTGTCATCGCGCAGCGCGTGCCCGACAGCGTTCGGTTCGCTATGACGGCGTCCGCCGGCGGCGGGATGATGGATTGGTCGCGCATGTTGCGCGGCGCGGCAGTCGAGACGACCACCGTCGAGCTGCCCGATCGGCTCAACGTCGATACGACGACCGAGGTCCCACTGCCGCGCATGGCGCTCGCGCCCGACCATCCGCTCGTCGTCGTCCGCCTCGAGATCGCCCGGACGCTGCCCGAGGCGATACCGCCACGCGACGCGTCGGACAGCCACCGATTCACGCTACAACGCTTCAACCCGGCGACGTACCTCTGGACCCCCGACCCGCTCACCGTTCAGGTCACCGATCTCGCCGTCACGGCGCGGCTCGTCGGCGAGACGGAAGGTTCGGCGCTCGTCTCGAGTCTCACCGACGGTCGTCCGCGCGCGGGCGTCACCGTCACGCAGATCGACGCGACGGGGCGACCCGTCGCACGCGGGATCACGAACGACAGCGGCGCCGCCGCGCTGCGTCGGATCGCCGCCGACTCGATGCTGCCGCGACGAACGAATGTCACGCTCACACCGGCCTATCCTCAAGTGAGGGTCCTCTACGCGCAGGCCGGTGACGATCGCGTCTCCTTCTCGCTCGGCGGGCGCGCGATCGGGTACACACCGGAGAATCCGCTCGAACCCTCGAGCCTCGGCAGCCACTCCGACGACGGTCCGCTGGCGGCGGGCGCGATCTTCGCCGACCGCGACATCTTCCGGCCGAAGGACGTCGTGCACCTCAAGGCCGTGCTCCGCCTCGGCATCCTCGGCGATCTGCAATTGCCGTCGTCGCGCGATTCGGTTCGCATCGTCGTCAAACACCGCCCGACATCGTGGGCCGAGGAAAACGCCGCCGTCGTGCGCGATACGGTGCTGCACCTGTCCGAGTTCGGTACGGCGGTCGACTCGCTCCGCCTCGCGGCGTCGCCACGCCTTGGCGCGTATGCGGCCGAGCTCCAGATTGTCGCGCACGGCGAATGGCGCACGATCAGGAACGCGACTTTCCGCGTCGAGGAGTACCGCGCGCCGGCGTTTCTCGTGGACCTGAAGACGGACGACGTCACGCGCTTCCCCGGCGAATACGTCACCGCTGTAGTGAGCGCGCACTACCTGTTCGGCGCGCCCGCCGCCGGCATGACCGTCCGCTGGGCGGCGGTGGCGCAGTTTCCTGCCCGCCCAATGCCGGCGTCTCGAGAATTCAACGAATGGACTCTCGGCGACTCGTGGCGCGGCGGCAACGCGGCGCCGCGACGCCTCAGCGGAACGACGACGCTCGACGCCACCGGCCGCGCGACGATCCGCATTCCCGCGTCCGAGCTCATCGCGCCGTTCACGCGATCGGTCGAGATCACGGCGAGCGTTGTCGACGTAGACCGTCAGACCGTGACGGCGGAGACCCAAGCGACAGTGAGCGGGACTCGGGTGTTCCTGTTCGTCCGGCAAACGACGGCGCCACAAATCACGGGTCAGCCGTCGCGCTTCGAGCTGCGTACGGTGGATTCCATCGGCAACCCGGTGAACGACGCCGCGGTCCGAGCGCTTGTCGTCCGGCAAAACAGCCGCACTCTCGCCAACGGCTCGACATCAACGACCACCGACACGGTACGCACCGGGCCCATAGAAATGCGCGGTGGCGCAGGCAGTTTCTCCTTCGTCGCCGACTCCGCGGGCACCTACATCAGCACGTTCACGGCGACGAGTCCGCGCGGCGACACCATTCGGACTTCCGCGTTCATCTACATCGGATCGCCCGTGCCGCGAACGCTCGCTTCCAACTTCCCGCGCTGGTTCTCGGGACAGGTGAGCTTTCACCTGCCGGTGACGTGCGAGGACAAGAACCTTCGGCCTGGATCGGTGGCTCACGTGCACTTCGTCTCGCCATTCGACGATGCCGAAGCGTGGATCAAGGTGGAACGCGAAGGCATCCTCGAGCAGCGACGACAGCGAACCGTTCGCGGCGACAACGTCATCGACGTGCCGATTGTCGAGAAATACGCGCCGAACGTCATCGTCTCCGTCACCCTTCTGCCGCGCCCAAACGGTGCAGCCCGGCCGGACTCGGCGAACGAACGACTGCGGATTGGGTACGTCGAGCTGCCGGTCGCGGTCGATCTCAAGAAGCTGACCGTCTCGCTCTCGCCGGACCGCGCGTCGTACGAGCCGCGCGACACCGCGTCGATCAGGATCGTCGTGCGCGACGCCGGTGGGCGCGGCACGCGTTCGGAGGTTGCGCTGTGGGCAATCGACGAAGGCGTACTCGCTCTGACCGGATTTCGCACGCCGGATCTGTTGTCACTCGTCTATGCGCCGCGCGGCGTAGGCGCGCCGATCTGGTCCACACTCCCGGCGCTGCTGACGAACGATCCGACACTCATCGCGATGTTCATGCGTCAGTCGGTCATGATGCTCGCCTCGGCCGTCGTCACAGGCGGGGCGGCGTCCGAGCGCATACGGAGCTCCCCAAACGACATCACGCGGAGTCAGTTCAGCTCGTCCGCCTTCTACCTCGGCACCGTTCGCACGGAAGCGAACGGCGAGACCGTCGCCCGCGCCAGAGTTCCGGACAACCTCACGACATTCCGTGTCATGGCGGTCGCACTGTCGGCGGGAGACAAATACGGCAACGGCGACACCACCATTCTCGTCACCCGTCCACTCGTCGCCCGCGCCGAGTTGCCGCGATTCGTCCGACCATCGGACTCGATCGTCGCCGGGGTGGCCGTCACGGCGCTCGACGGACGCGCGCGCGATGCCACGGCGCACGCCGACG
>DATLPC010000064.1:0-51875 GCA_035535975.1 Gemmatimonadaceae bacterium
TTCGAGCCCCAGCTCGTGCCCAAGCACGTGCGCCGGTTGCCGCGCTTTGATCAGAACGTGCTCTCGCTCTACGCGCGCGGGATGACGGTTCGCGAGATCCAGGCGCACCTCGAGGAGTTGTACCAGGTCGCCGTCGCGCCGGACGTCATCAGCACCGTCACCGACGCGGTCCTCGAGGAAGTCACGAGCTGGCAGCAGCGGCCGCTCGAGGCGTGCTATCCTGTGGTGATCTTCGACGCGCTCCGGGTGAAGATCCGCGACGAGGGCACGGTCCGGAACAAGGCCGTCTATCTCGCGCTGGGCGTGCGCACCACGGGCCAGCGCGAGATCTTAGGCCTCTGGATCGAGCAGACCGAGGGCGCCGCGTTTTGGCACCGCGTGATGACCGAGCTCCAGAACCGTGGCGTCGAGGACATCCTGATCGCCTTGATCGATGGGCTCGTCGGCTTTCCGGACGCGATCACCGCGGTGTTTCCGCAGACGCAGATTCACCACTGTGTGGTGCACCTGGTCCGGCGCAGTCTGGCGTACGTCTCGTGGGCCGACCGGAAAACCGTGGCGAAAGCGCTGCGCGAGATCTACCGCGCGCCCACGATTGACGCCGCGGCGGACGCCCTGAGCACCTTTGAAGCGAGTCCCTGGCACGCGAAGTACCCGACGATCGCACCGATCTGGCGCCGCCACTGGGACTACGTGATGCCGGCGTTTCGCTATCCGCTGCCGGTCCGCCGCCTGCTCTCGACCACGAACGCGATCGAGAGCGTGCACATGCAACTCCGGAAGATCATCAAGACGCGCGGGCACTTTCCGACCGACGAGGCGGCGGCGAAGTTGCTCTACTTGGCGCTCCGGAACATCACGAAGAAATGGCGGAATGTGTCACGGGAGTGGCTCGCGGCGCTGCCGCACTTCGTCGTCCTCTTTGGCGACCGCATGCTCGTGGAACCGCGGTGACGCACGCATCCGGCCTCACACACAGAAAAACGGACACCCTCATGAAAAGTGAACGGCGGCGAGGAATCGAACGCTCGCCGCCGTTCTCGCCTTCAAAATCCGATTCCTGTCACTCCCGTCCTTTGTCAGTCCCGCTCTTCGTTAGTCCCGATCTTCGTTAGTCTCGGTCTTTGTTAGTCCCGTTCCTTGTTAGTCCCGCTCTCGCTTCTCACCGCACCTCCAGCGCGATCTTTGGCGTGACGAGCCAGCGCAAAGTTCCTTTCCCCCTCTCGATTCGCCCCTCGAACTCTATCAACGCCGCTCCGCTCTTCTTGAGATCGATCCTCGCGTCGCCACTTTCGCCGATCAAGTAGGCGATGAGACCAGAAAGGTGCGGCTCGTGGCCGACTACCGCGCTGACATCGCCGGTTTTTTCGCGCCGAGCCCAGCTGACGAAGCGCTCAAACTTCTCATCCGGCTGTAACGCGTCTGATTCAACGATCTCAACACGGTACTCGTCGGCGACGATGTCCGCGGTCTGGCGTGCGCGAACGAGGGGGCTCGTGACGACTGAGTCGACGGTCGGCACGAGCCGGCGCAATCCGCGCGCGATCTCCTTCATGTCGTGCACGCCCTCTTTTGAGAGTGGACGGAGCTCGTCGGGCTGTCCGGTCTTGGCGAACTCCTCGCGTGATCCGGCGTGGGCGTGGCGGATAATGAGAAGCTCCATGGTTCCTTGACTCCGTGCGGGTCGAAGGTCTTCGCCACGCGCAAGGATTGTGCGATCGGCGTCTGCCGCCATCTTTGCTCGCGTCGCCATCCCAAGGTGGGCCTGCCATGAGGCGCGTTTCGCTGTTGGCCGCGGTCGTGTGCCTGAGTGCTTGGAGCGTCGTGCCCGCGCAGCCCCCGGCACGACCTACGCCCTCGACGTCGGCCCTCCAGCGTCTCCTCGACGCTGAGCTCGCGCGCTTTCCCGGCAAGGCGGGGATCTGGGTCAAGCACCTGACGACCGGCGAGGAAGCGTCGGTTCGTGGGGACGAGCCGTTCAACAGCGCGAGCGTGATCAAGCTTCCGATCCTCGTGCTCGCGTTCCAACTGGCGGACAAGGGAACCCTGTCGCTCGCCGAACGGATCACGATCGCGGCTCAGGATTTTCGCGGTGGGTCCGGTATCTTCCGCTACAACGATCCTGGTCTGCAGCCGACCCTGCGCGACGTACTGCTGCAGATGATCATCACCAGCGACAACACGGCGACGGATCTCGCCCTCGGCAAAGTCGGCGGCGTCGAGAAGGTGAATGGGTGGCTCGGCGACAACGGGTACGCCGACGCGCTCCATCTCAACATGACGACGGGCGAGCTGTTCGCGAAGTACGGCGCGCTCCCCGCGGGTTCCAACCGCAACGAGAAAACGAACTCCGACAAGAGCTACTGGCTTGGATCGATGACGCCGCGCGGCACCGGACGGCTGCTCGAATCGATACAGCACTGCAGCGACGCCAGCGAGAAGACCGCGCCGGTTGCCCAACCGCAGTCGTGCACGGCAATGGTGCGAATGCTTCGCGCCCAGCAATCGGGCGATCGGCGCCTCCCGCATTTTCTGAACGTGCCGGTAGGCCACAAGACGGGAGATTTTCCGCCCGCGGTCGCAAACGACGTCGGCATCGTCTCGGCGCGCTCCGGCCCCATTGTCATCGCGTTCTTCGCCAACTCCATCGAAGGCCCGTACGCCGAGGCGGAAGATCGCATCGGCCGAATCGCGCAGGTGATCGTCGAGTACTTCGACGGCGCGCGGTAGGCGCGCGATGCATCCCGTCCTTTTTTACGTCGGGTCGTGGCCGGTACCGAGTCACGAAGCGTTCATCTTCCTCGGCGTCGTCGCCGCCACGGTCGCGTTCTGGCGTCAAGCGGAGCGACAGGGGCCGTTCGACGAACGACTGCTGTGGATCGTCGCCGGTACCCTGTTCGCCGGGGCCGTCGGCGCGAAGCTCGGGACGGGATGGCGTTACGTCACGGTCACGCACGATCACTCGCTGGCGGGAATCTTGGCCCGCGGAGGCCGGAGCATCGTCGGTGGGCTTGCCGGCGCGTATGTCGGCGCGCTGTTGACTAAACGGTTTGTCGGCTATCGCCGGCGCACCGGTGATCTCTTCGCGCCGGCCGTTGCGCTCGGCATGGCGATCGGGCGGATCGGCTGCTTTCTATCGGAGCAAGTCGGAACGCCGACAACGCTTCCGTGGGGACTTCGGCTGAACGACGAAACGCTGCGGCACATTCCGAATTGTCCGTATTGCGTCCCTGGTGTCGTGCTCCATCCGTCGTTCCTCTATGAGATCGCCTTTCACGCCGCGATGTGCGTCTGGCTCCTCACCTACTGGCGGCCGCGAATCACGGTCGAAGGCGATCTGTTCAAGATCTATCTCCTGGGCTACGCGATCTTCCGATTCGTCGTCGAGTTCGTGCGCGGAAATCCGGTGCTCTGGAATGGGCTCACCGGATCGCAGCTCTTTCTCATTCCGTCGACGCTGCTCTTGGCGGCCTACTTCGCCAGGCGGCTTTGGGTCGACCGGAATCCACATCCACCCGTTGTGGTTTCGGAGGCTGCCGGATGAGTGAGCAAACCCCACCCGAATCGACGCCCGAGCCGCATCCAGAACCGGCGCCCCCACCGAGCGTTCAACCGGCGCCGGAGGCGACGCCACCAACTACCTCTTCGGCGCGCCCGCTGCTTTACGGATGTCTGAGTGTCGTGCTCGCGCTGCCGTTCGGGATCGTCTACATCCTCTTGACCGCGGCGTTCGGCTTGGGCGGTGGCGCCGCCTCCGCCGCCGCTGTCGTTCTCGGAATGTTCTTGCTCCGGCGAGACAACAAGAAGCCGATTGTCGGCGCCTTCGCCGTCGGCGCCGCGATCGCCTTTGCGCTGTACGGCACTTGTCTCCTCATCATCGCTAAATCCTCGTGAGCATATGACGACGCCAGGCATGCCGCTGCGCGGCGATCGCATTCACCGCTACGTCACGGCCTTCTGTCCTCACTGTCACACCGAGGAGCCGCATCGCCCGCTCCACGACGTGCCGCGCCTGGCCGGCTACCTCGCCGAGCGCGACGGCCGGATCTGGCTGGAACGGGGCTGCGCAGTGCACGGCCGGGTCACCACGCTCTACGACGAGCATCCGGACATCCTCTCATATCTCGAGGAGTGGACGGCGCCGACGAAGCGCCACACTCCGGACGCGATCGGCAATTGGGACGCGACGCCCGCCGCGTATCTTCGCGGCCTTGGCGAGATGCAGACCCAGCACACCTGCATCCTCCTCGAGGACATCACCGCGGCGTGCAATCTCACCTGTCCGACCTGTTTCGCTGACTCGTCGCCGAGCCGGGCCGGAACCGTCCCCGCCGAGCGCGTCCTCGCCAACATCGATCAGCGCCTGGCGCGAGAGAACGGGCGGATCGATGTGTTGATGCTGAGCGGCGGTGAGCCGACGCTGCATCCCGATTTCGAGGAGATCGTCGAGCGTGTCCTCGAGCGCAACGTCGTGCGCGTGCTGATCAACAGCAACGGCATCCGCCTCGCCAAGGACGACGCGATTCTCAAATTCCTCGAGAAGTACAATCGCCGAGTCGAGGTCTATCTCCAATTCGACGGCTTCCGAGTGGAGACGCACCGCGCGCATCGCGCCGCCGATTTGCGACGGATCAAAGCCGAGGCGATTCGCCGGCTGAGCGACGCCGGCGTGTTCACGACGCTGACGATGACCGCCGCACTTGGCGTAAACGACGACGAGATCGGCGACGTCGTGCGCCTCGCCCTCGACACGCCATTCGTCGGCGGCGTGTCGATCCAACCGCAGTTCGGCTCCGGCCGATCCGCGCGGATCGATCCGATGCATCGATTGACCCACACCGGTGTGCTGGCACGGCTTGGCCCGCAGACGAACGGTCTCGTCACGTGGCGCGATCTCACGGCGCTGCCATGCTCGCATCCACACTGCTGCAGCGTCGGCTACATGTTGCGGACCGACAAGGGCGAGTGGAAGTCGCTGGTCGGAATCATCGGGCACGACCAGCTCAAGACGCGGCTCGATCTCGTCGCGAACCGCATCAACGATCCCGAGCTCAGCGCGCAGCTGCGCCGTCTCGTCAAGGAAGCGCTGCTCGGGCTGTTGAGTGAACAGAGCTCACTGACGCACCCCTCGCTCGCTCAGCTCTTCCGCGACGTGTGCGAGAGTTGCGACCTCGGTCTGTCGACCCTGATTCGACTCGCCGGCGACGCGCTCGTCGGCGATACGAGGCGTTTCCGTCAGCTCGTCGCGACGCGGATCAAACGCATCACGATCAAACCGTTCATGGACATGAGCACCATGCTCGAGGAGCGGCTGCTGCAGTGCTGCGTGCACGTCGGAACGCAGCGGGGAGCGCCGGACGCCGATCATCAGTGCGCGCCCTTTTGTGCCGTTCAGGCGTGGGCGCCGCTGGCCGACACGAAGCTCGCCGAACTGGCGCGACAAGAGCGGACGCTTCCGCTCCTGCCTGTCGCGATGGAGGTCTGACGATGGAACGCTCCGGCGCGATGGTTCCGTTCGATCCGATCCGACTGTGCGTGTACACGACGATCGCGCTCTTGGCGTGGCTGGTCAGCCCGCCGGTCATGCTGATGGCAATGAGCGCGCTCGGCATCGCCGGCTATGTGCGGGCGATGAGGGCGGGACTCACGCGGAGCAAGTGCGTGCTGCGAGAGCCGCGGCTGGTTCTGGTCTATCTGGGAAGCGCGTTCATCGCCGGGGCCGCGGCGGTGGTGCTGCGGATCGTCCGCTGATGGTCGGCGGAAGAAACGGCGCGTTAGAATCGGGATAAAGCGGCTGCTGTTGCATTCAATCGATGACGCTTCTCGCCGCCGTACAAGCAGTATTGCGGAATGCCACCACGCGGAACACTGCGCGTCATCGACGCAGCGGAAGAGTTCGTGTCGATCGTGAATAACGAGCTCGCGGTATCAGCGAAGAATTGGCCCTACACCGATCAACTACGACGTGGAGGAACGGGCCTACTTCCGCCTCTACAACCGCGCGATCGTGATCGTGCGGATGATCAATCAACTGATGCGGGCCGTCGCCTAATCGCGACGTTCGCCCCACCCGCAGTGCTCGCCCTTTGTCAGTCCCGCCCTTGGTCAGTCCCGCTCCAGGTCAGTCCCGCTCCAAGTCAGTTCCGTTCCTCGTTAGTCCCGCTCGCGCTCTCAACGCCGTTTCACTCGACCCTGATCTCTCTCCACTTCCCTTGTCTAAACCGCAAAACGCTTAACCCGCATCTCGTCGCGTGTCCTACGAGAATTGCAATCCAGATATCGATCGGATCCAGCCGACTCGTCTGCTTGACGACAAAGCAAATCCCGAGCGGCACGATGATCTGCGAGATGATGGAGATAAAGAGCGGGCTCTTGGTATCTCCCGTTCCCTGCAATCCTCCGGTGTACGTCAGCGCGACCGTGATGAGAAGTCCCGAGACGCTCAAGACGCGGAGCAGGTGCACGCCAATCTCGACGACGTTCGTGTCCGTCATTCCGAACACGGCGAGCAGCTGGCGTGGGAAAAAGAAGAAGAAGATTCCGACGAATGCCGCGCCGGCGAGCCCATAACGCGCCGCGATGTGCACGGCGTTGTCGGCGCGGTCGGGTTTCTTCGCGCCGAGGTTCTGGCCCGCGACCGCGGCCGCTGCGCCCATCAGGCCAACCGACGTCCAGGTGATCAGTGAGAAGAGCTGCGTGTACGAGATCGCGTACGCCGCCTGGGCCGCCGCGCCCTGCGCCACCGAGCCGATGAACGAGAGCAGCAGCACGCCGCCGATGTTCATCGCAATTCCTTGAAACCCCGTCGGCAACCCGAAGCGAAATAATTGCTTGATGACGTGAAGGTCGGGCTTGAGGCCGGCGCCGCGCGGGAACTCGACGACCCATCCGCCGTGCCACAGCTTCCACACGGAGTAGATCGCGATGATGCCCGACGCCAAGGCCGTCCCGATCGCGGCGCCGGCGGTATGGAACGCCGGGATCGGGCCGAGCCCGCGAATCAGGATCACGTTGAGCACGATGTTGAGCAGCGTGATCGACACGCCAAGCACCATCGGCGTACGAGCATCGCCCGCCGAGCGGAGCGCGCCGCCGAGCATGAAGAACACGAGCTGCCCGATACTCGTCGCGAAGATGATGCGGAGGAAGGGAAGCGCCTCGGCCTGCACCGCCGGCGACGCGTTCACGAAGTCGAGCAGCCAGGGTGAAATGAGGTATCCGACCGGCGCGATGATCAGCGACAGCGCGATCGCGGTGATGAACGCTTGATAGACCGCCCCGTTCACGCGCTCCTCGTCGCCCGCACCGGCGAAGCGCGCCACGAGCACGCTCATGCCGGTGAAGAGCGATGACATGAACATCACGACGACCAGGAACATCTGCCAACTGACGCCGATCGCCGCGTTCCCCGTGTAGCCGACGAAGTTGCCGACCATCACGTGGTCGACGATGCCCTGGAGCCCGCCGACCATGTTCGCGAGCATCGTCGGCCAGGCCAGGTTCCACACCGCCTTCGGCAGCGGACCGTCGACGATGCTTCGGTCGTACCGGCGCGCCGGCCGGATACCGGTCGGCGTGCCCGTCGCCACCGACGATGTCGGCGGCTCGATGGGGGGAATGCGTTCCGCCGGAATGGGTTCGGCGGCCGACCCGGCCACTTCAGTCATCTATGAGACACGGGACACGAAAACACGAGAGATCATTTAAAGCCGGGGACGAGTCTTTCGCGGAGCCTTACCACAGTTCGCGGGCCAATTTGCCGGCCAGTCACCCGGCGACCTGTCCCGCTTGATGAAGGCGGGGTCCTCGGACGCAAGGTACACGAGCATCGCGGCTAGCGTCGCGTTGTGCTTCAGGTCGTCGAACACCACCTTGTCATAGGTGTCGCGATTGGTGTGCCAGGTGTACGTGTTGTAGTTCCACTGTACCGCGCCGAGTCCGAACGACGGCGTCGCGTGGCAAGAGAACACCGCGCCGTCCGTTCCACCTGGATTACCCGTCGGTACGTCATTGAAGTTCCACGACACGACATTCGGGCTCATGCTATCGGTGTAGAACGACGGCAGTTTCTCGTACCACGCTTTCAAATGCCCGCCAATGTCGCTGAGGCCGGATGCCGAGACCGATTGCACGCGACCGGTACCATTGTCCTGGTTGAACAGCCCCTGAAGCCCTTTCAACACTTCGGGGTGGTCCTCGGTGAACGCCGTCGACCCGTTGAGCCCTTGTTCTTCGCTCGCCCAGTGTCCGACCATGATCGTGCGCTTCGGGTTCGGATAGGCCAATTTGAGAATTCTCATGGCCTCCATCGCCATCAGCGTTCCGGTGCCGTTGTCGGTCGCGCCGGATGAGCCGTCCCATGAGTCGAAGTGAGCGGAGAGCATCACGTACTCGTCCGGCTTCTCGGTTCCTTTGATGACGCCGATCGTGTTGAACGCCGGCACCTCGCCCAATAGCTGGGCATCGAGGTCCAGGCGCACGCGCGGGTGCTGCTTGTTCTCGGCGAGTCGATAGACCAGACCGTAGTCTTCGCAGGTGAGCGTCACGGCGGGCGCTTTGGTGTTGTACGTCTCGAACACCTCGATCACCCCCCAGCCGCCCGTCCCCTGCGCTCCGCCGGCGTTCGCCGCGCCGCGGCCGCCGCCGAATGCGCCGCGAGCGCCGGCCCCCGCGCCGGGCGTCCCTTCCGGATTACCCGCGGTAATCGTTGATCCGAAGCCGCCGCCACCACGCGCGCTCGCCGGACCGCCCCCGCCCCCGCCACCGCCTCGCCCTCCACGCCCGCCACCTCCCGCGCCGCGGCCGCCACCCTGACCGGCCAACGGATTGGGGAAGCCGGAGAACTTGGGCCGAGACGAAATCGTTCCGACGACGCCCGCTTTTTCCAGACGCATGCCGAGCGTTCCGGTGCCGAGCGCGAGCGAGTAGCCGGTGCCGCGATAGAGCTTTGTGCTGTCCGGGCGTCCACTCTCGTCCGTCATCACGGACCAGTCGCGCTGCATCTCCGCGATCAGGCTGTCCATGTGGGCCATCGACGCCGGCGTCGCCCAGCGGTACCAGTCTTCGCTCGGGCGACAGGTCGGCCAAGCGGGCGAAAGCAGCACGATCTTGCCGCGCGCCTGCGGTAGCCACTTCACGAACTCGGTGCTGTCCTTGAATTTGGGAAGAACGATCGCTTCGGCGGCGACTGGAGTGCCTTTGGTCCCCGGACTCCAGGCGAGCATCGTCCCCTCGAGCGATCGCGTTCGCGGCCCGACAAGGTCGATGTGCGATGCGCCGCGACGCCAGCCGCGCCAGGTGCCGTACTTCTCGCGACGCGCGTCGATCCCCCACGACTTGTACATCTTGATCACCCAGTCGCTCGCCGCGGTGAGGCCGGGACTGCCGGTGAGACGCGGACCGATGGAATCGAACAACGCCTGGGCCAGTTGTTCGGTATGCGAGCTATCCATCCCGAGCCGCCACAGACGCTGCATCGTGGCGTCGTTCGTTGGAAACTGAGTCGTCTTTTGCGCGACCAAGCGCGACGGAAGCGCGACGAGCAGCGCTGAAGCAGCAATCGAGAGCGTCCGGGTCAGTGACATTTTTCAGGGGTGTTGGTTCGAGAATCGAGACTGGCAGAAGCTATCGTCGCGGCGTTCACCCTCGCCAGCATTGCAGAAGCCGCCTAACGACTCCTGAACAAACACGCGCTAGCGTCGCGGAACGCTGGCCGTTTCGATGCTTGACTACCTTGAGGTCGCGAATGGGCTCGCCCGCCACGCGACGGAGTCACCATGCCAGTCTCGCCATACATCCGCGACCTGCGCGCGCACGTCGGCCGCCGGCGGCTACTCATGCCCTCCGTGGCCGGAATCGTTCGCGATGCGCGGAATTGCGTCCTTCTCGTGCGTCAGCAGGACAGCGGCGTGTGGTCCACGCCGGGCGGCATCATCGAGATGGAGGACACGCCGGCCGACGCGGTGGTACGCGAGGTCTGGGAGGAAACCGGCCTGGTAGTTCGTCCGAGCCGGATCATTGGCGTTTATGGCGGCCCGAACTTCGTCGTCGTTTATCCGAACGGCGACGAGACGCAATACATCAGCTGCATCTTCGAGTGCGAGGTGATTTCCGGGGAGCCCCGCGCGGGCGACGACGAGATCTCCGAGGTGCGATTCTGGTCGCGAGACGAAGCGCGTGCGCTTCCGATGTCGCCTTGGCTGCCACCGGTCCTCGACCGGCTGTTCGACCCGACGCTGTCCGGGTGGTTCGAGCCGCCGCGTTGGCGTCCCGTCGAATGAAGAGGGCCCGCCAGACGGCGGGCCCAGTTCGATCTCGCAACGAATCGCGCCCTACACGATGGAACGCTTTCGGCGACGATGAGCCAAACCGAGTCCGAGAGCGATGAGCCCAGTCGCCATCAGCGCGTTCGTCGTCGGCTCCGGTGTTGCGACGAGGTTGCTTGTCACCCCGGCTTCGAGGTGCGCGGCAAGCGGAACCGAGGGCGGCGTGGGCGCAACGTCCGAAACGGGCTCGTGGCCATCGCCTGACGATTTGAGGTACGTCACTAGTAGACCGAACGCCACACCTGTGTAGACCGCCGTCGCCCTGTTGAAGTGGCCATCGCCGGACTCATCGCGGTTTGCCCGACCGTTCGAGTTCTTACCGAGCGAGGGCAACAAGCTCGAGCCCGTCGGCCCATCGAAGGCAGCGAAGTCAGGCGTGAAACGCAACGCCGGCAACGCGGCGATGCCCGCCGTAGGGACGCATACGACGCCAAAACAGCCGATCGTCGACGTCGCGTAGACCACTTGTTGGGCGCGCGTCGCCGTACTCAAGCACAGACTCAGTACAGCCGAGCCGGCGATTCTCAATCCAGTACCTCGTGCTGCCATCACTTCCTCCGACATGGACGCCCTGAAGGAATTGGTTCGAGGACGGGAACGACGCCGCATGCTATGTGCCGCGTGTGGTTGCCGACCGGGGCGGGTCGGCGCGAGTATCCTCGAGCACGCCTCGCGTCGAGTCGTTGCGATCGAACCCTTACCGAGCCGCGTCGCTTGAGCACGGTCTTCCTCACAGCAGAGTGGCGATGGTTGGCGATGCTCAACTACAGAGTCTCGCCCGATCTCCTCTCGCCTCTCGTGCCGCGCGCGACTGAGCTCGACCTCTGGCAGGGAAACGCGTTGATCAGCGTCGTGGGCTTCCTCTTTGAGCGGATTCGCGTACTCGGCGTGCCACTGTTGACGCATCGCCGGTTCGAGGAAGTCAACTTGCGGTTCTACGTCGCGCGTGAGGTCGCGGGCGAACGTCGGCATGGCGTCACGTTCATCCGCGAGCTCGTTCCGCGGCGACTCGTGGCAACCGCGGCGAAGCTGACCTACAACGAGCCGTATCGCCGTCTCCCGATGTTCCACTCGCTGGATGTGCGCGACGCCGGCGAGACGAAGCGTGCCTCGTACGAGTGGCGTGATGGGCCGAAGTACGCCGCGCTGCGCGTCGACGCTGAGGGACGCGGGCGGCGCCTCGAGCCCGGGACGATCGAAGACTTCCTCACGCATCGCGAGTGGGGGTATACGCGACAGCGCGACGGGTCGACCGTCGAGTATCGTGTCGATCACCCGCGGTGGACGATCTTTTCGTCGGTAGACGCGCGGTGCGCCGGCCCCGCGCTGGCCACCTCGTTTGGCGAGGGCTTCACCGCGATACTGGCGCGGGGGCCCGATTCCGCGTGGCTCTCGGACGGGTCGCCCGTCGTCGTCCATCGGCCGATCCGCCTCTGATCCCCTCTTGAGCTTGGCCGCTGCCAACCTGCACTTTCATTGACTGTCGTGGGACGTTCAACCACCACTGAAATCTCCCGTGCGCCTCTCCCAACGCAAAAACGCCGCGCTATCCCTGATTCTGACCGTCGCTTTCGCCGGAATGGCTGGAGCGCAGCAGGACCCACTCTCCAACCTGCACTGGCGGCAGATCGGGCCTCCGCGCGCTGGTCGAGCCCGCGCGCTCTCCGGCGTGCCGAGCCAGCCGAACGTCTTCTATATCGGCTTCGACAACGGCGGCGTCTGGCGCTCGACGGACTACGGCTCGACGTGGCAGCCGTTGTTCGACAGCCAGCCGACCGGTTCGATCGGCGCCATCGCTGTCGCGCCATCGGACCCGAACATCATCTATGTCGGATCGGGCGCCGGGATCATTCGGCCGGACCTGGCCGTCGGCAACGGCGTCTACAAGTCGACCGACGCTGGCAAGACGTGGACGCACCTCGGGCTCGACGACACGCAGATGATCGCGATGATCGACGTCGATCCGAAGGATCCGAACCGGCTGTTCGTCGCCGCGCTCGGCCACCCCTACGGCCCGAATCCGAATCGCGGCGTCTTCCGCTCGACCGACGGCGGGCGAAGCTTTCAAAAAGTGTTATACAAGGACGAATACACGAGCGGCAACGATGTCCGCATCGACCCGCTCGATCCGAACACCGTCTATGCGACGCTCTGGCAGCAGCAGCAGTCGTACATCGAGGGCGGCGGATTTGGCGGCGCCGGTAACGGCATCTTCAAGTCGACCGACGGCGGCACAACCTGGAAGCAGCTCACGGAAGGCCTGCCGAGCGTCATCCAGGCGAACATCGCGCTCGCGCCGAGCAATCCAAAGATTCTCTATGCGACCGTTGCGGGCACCCCGCCGGATAACGGGGGCCGAGGCGGCGGACGTGGCGCCGCCGCGGCGACGACGACGGGGGTCGTCTACTTCTACAAGTCGACGGATGCCGGCGAGCACTGGTCGATGGTCGTGAACTCGAATCTCCAGGCGGGCGGCGGTGGCGGTCGCGGTGGTGGCGGATCCGGGCAGGATCCGCGTCCACTCGGGCGCATCGGCGGCGGCGATCTGCCGACGCTCGCCGTGGACGGAAAGAACGAGAACGTCGTCTATAGTGCCTCGACCGTCATGTGGCGAACGGAAGACGGCGGGATGACGTGGAGTGCCGTGCGCGGCGCTCCGGGCGGCGACGATTACCAAAAGATCTGGGTCAACCCGAACAACTCGAATATTCTGCTCGTCGTCGCCGATCAGGGCGGCGTCGTCTCGGCGAATCGCGGGTTGTCGTGGAGCAACTGGTACACCCAGCCGACGGGCGCGATGTATCACGTGACCGCCGACAACGCGTTCCCCTACAGGCTGTGCGCCGGCCAGCAGGATTCCGGCTCGGCGTGCGTCGATAGCCGCTCGATGGACGGTGAGATCACCTTCCACGATTGGCATCCGGTGAACATCCAGGAATACGGCGTTGCAGCGCCCGATCCCAAAGATCCGGACCTGGTATACGGGAGCGCGCGCACCAACGTGTCGCTCTACAACCGGCGCACCGGACAAACCACGAACGTCGGGCCGAGCGCCGAGCAGCGGGGGACGGACTTCGGACGCAACGTGCGCACGATGCCGATCCTCTGGTCGCCGGTGGATCCGAACGTGCTGTTCTACGCGTCGAACGTCGTCTGGAAGTCGACGGATCACGCGCACAGCTGGACGCGCATCAGCCCCGACCTCGCGCGCCAGACCTGGGCGATTCCGAAGAGCGTCGGCAAGTACGCGAGTCAGGTGACGGTGAGCCCGCAAGGGAGCATCACCGCGCTGTCCGCGTCGCCGCGCGACCTGAAGGTCATTTGGGCCGGCACGGATGACGGCAACATCCAAGTGACGATGGACGGCGGCGCGACGTGGAAGAACGTGACGCCGCCGCAGATCATTCCGTGGACGCGCATCTTCAACATCGAGGCGGGGCATTACGACAACAACACGGCGTATGCGGCCGCGAACACCCTGCGTGTCGACGATCTGAATCCGCACTTCTGGCGCACGCACGACGGCGGGAAGACGTGGACCGAGATCAACACGGGGATCGCGCCGGGCAATGTCGCCAATTCGATTCGCGAGGATCCGCGCAAACGCGGGCTCCTCTACGCCGCGACCGACGCGGAGGTCTGGGTTTCGTTCGACGACGGCGATCACTGGCGCTCGCTGCGCAACGATATGCCGGCAATCTCGGTGCGCGACATCCAGGTGAAGGACGACAGCACCTGTCTCTGCTCGGATCTCGTCGCGGGAACGCACGGGCGAGGTTTCTGGATCCTCGACAACGTCACGCCGCTGCGACAAGAGGCCGAAGCGCGCGCGGCGGCCGGCGCGCAGAGCGCGTATCTCTTCAAGCCGGCGACCGCGGTGCGCGTTCGCTTCGGGACGAACGATCCGACGCCCTGGCCGCCCGAGCTTCCGGCGGGCGAGAATCCGCTGCCCGGCGCGATCATCGACTACGTACTGCCCCAGAACGCGCCACAAAACGTAAAGCTCGAGATTCTCGACAACGCGGGAAAGGTCGTGCGCCGCTACGCGAGCACCGATCCCGTGCTCGATCCGCATCCCGCGCTCGATCCCGCCGCCTACGACAAGATCTGCCAGCGGCAGCCCGGGGCGACCGACTGCGGTTTGCCGCTCTATTGGCCGGCGCCGCCGATTCGTCTCTCGACGCGTCCTGGATTCCATCGGTTCAGTTGGGACATGCGCTTCGAGCCGATCGGCGCCGAGGAGGATCCGGTCGGCGGCGATGAGGGTGCGACCGGCGCGGTTCCGCACCGCACGTATCCGACGTCGTTCGCTCCGTGGGCGCCGCCGGGCTCATACCAGGTGCGTCTCATCGTCGACGGCAAGACGTTCACGCAACCACTCACGCTTCGTCTCGATCCACGCGTGAAGACGCCGGCGCCGGCGCTGGCGCAGTTGGCGAGTCTGTCCCGTGAGATGTACGACGGAGCGTGGTCGGCGCATGCCGCCTATCTCCAGGCGCGCGGCTTGTCCGCGCAGCTCGACAAGGCTTCGAGTGGGGCGGGGAGTGACGACGTCGCGGCGTTCAAGCGGCAGGTCGATTCACTCGCGCCGCCGCAAGCCGCTGGTGGCCGCGGCGGCCGGGGAGGAGGCAGAGGGCGTGGTGGTGGTGGGCCCGCGGCGCCGACGCTCGAGGCGGCCGCGAACGCGATGATGTCGGCGGCGATGGCGATGCAAGGCGCTGACGTTGCGCCGACCGCAGGCCAGATCGCTGGTGTCACGCGAGCGCGCGCCGAAGGCGCGGACGTGATGCGTCGTTGGAACACACTCAAGACGTCCGGTCTCGCGGCGCTCAATGCGAAGCGAAAGGCGGCGGGACAGCCGGCCATTACCATCCCGACGGCGTAGTCGCATGCGTCGTTGGGGCAGGGGCGTGGTCGTTGTCGTGATGGCGTTGTTCGCGTGCAGCCCGGAGAAGTACCTGGACACACCGCAGAAGCCGGATCGCACGGTGTCGATGGGGCTGCAGACGTCGAGCGTGAGTGCGGCACAGGGCGGCGAGACGAGTGTCGTGGCGACGATCACCCGCGTCGACGGGGGACCGACGCCATCGGTGACGGTGGAGAATGTTCCGTCGGGCGTGACCGCTACGCTCGTCAACACCAATCCGGTGGGCGGCGTGTTCACGTCGACGCTGACGCTTCGCGTTTCGGCGGACGCCAAGGTCGGTCAGTATCCGATCGCCATCCGAGCGCACGCCGATGGGGTCGTCGACGCCGTGCTCACCGTGACGCTGACGGTTCTCGACGCCCCGAAACTCGCGCTCACGCTCTCTCGACCGACGGTGACAGTCGCGCGCGGCGGAGTGACGCCGACCACGCTGGCGATTGGACGGACAACCGTCTCGGCTCCGGTCACGCTCGCGCTCGAAGGCGTCGCGGGACTGTCGGCGGACTTCGCGACGAATCCTGTCACGGGTGATACCGTCGGCATCGTCGTTCGTGCGGGAGCGCAGGTCGCGGCGGGCATATATCAGGCGGCGATCAAGGCTTCCGTGCCGGGGCTGCCCGACCAACGCGTCACGCTCACCGTCACGGTCATCCCCGACCGACTCCAGCTGATCGGTCCTCCTTCTGTCGGTATCGCGCAGGGTCAAACCGCGACGGCGAACGTCATCGTCAATCAAACCGATCTCGCCGGCGCGATCGCCCTGTCGCTCGACAATGCGCCGGCCGGAATGAGCGCGACGTTCGCGGCAGTATCGAACGGCGTGGCGCCGATGTCCCTCGTCGTCGCGCCGTCCGTGGCGCCGGGCGCTTACACGGTGACCGTGCGCGGGAAAGCGAATGACGGCACGACGGCGACGAGTGATATCGTCGTGACCGTGTTGCGGGCGAGTGTCGCGCTGTCGGTGCAACCGGAAAGCGTGGTGGTCTTCCTAGGAACGAGCTCGACGACGACGCTGTCGCTCGCTCGAACGCAGTTCACCGGCGACGTGGTGGTCACGGCGGAGAATGCGCCGGCGAACGTGACGGTCGCCGCGGAGCCGGCGAATGTCGCTGGCAACTCGACGACGCTTCGCGTCATTGCCGCCGCCAACGCGACGCCGGCGACGACCGATGTGACGATTCGCGGTAGTCTGGCCGGTTTCCCGGTGAGCGCCTCGGCCACGACGAAGCTCACGGTGATCGTGCGGCAGGCTCCGACCGGCGGTAATGTCATTCTCGACTGGTCTCGGTGTGGCGCCCCGCCATTCGTCGCTTTTCAGGATGGCGACGGCGCATGGACGAAGGCCGACGTCTTGGGGAATGTGGCGCGTTTTACCGTCGCGTCGTCGAAGGGCGGATTTGCCTCGGCGGACGTCGACGGCGTGAGTGTGCGCTACATGACGCAATCGGAATTGACGGCCGGGCCGATCGATATGTGTCCGTTGAAGGCCGGACTGAACACGGTGACTGGAACGGCGCGACACCCGAATACCGCGGAGCTGTACACCTACAGCCTCGGCGGAGGAACGGGGACGTCGACCGGCATCGCGCCGAATATCACGATCAATGGCGTGCGCGACGGCGTCCACGATCTGGTGGCGTGGGGATCGCAGCTCGCGGCGGGGCGTGGCTACATCAGCCGCGACCTTCCCGTGCCGCAGGTGACGTCACTGGGAATCGTCGATCTGGGTGGGCCGAACGTGTTCGCGGTCGTCCGCGCGAACGTGACCGTGACGGGACCGGTCGTCGGCGACGCCCTGCTGCAGTCCATGAGCTATCTGACAACCGCGGCGTGCACCGAGAACTTCCTCTACGCCCAGTCGTTTTTCGGCGCGCTGTCGACGCAAACCCTTGGCGTTCCGGACGCGATGCAGCGTCCGTCCGATTTCCACGCGCTCACGGTGACCGCGAACCGCGCCGGCCTTCTGCGCTCGACGACGGCAACCTTCCATTCGCTCGCCAACATCACGATTGCGATACCACCGGTGCTGACGAATCCAACGCTCGCGGCGGTGTCCGGGGGGGGGCCGTATCTCCGTGAACAGGCGACCTTCGCCCCGATTCCATCGCTCTACAACAAATCCGTGTCGCTGCGCTACACGGACGGCCGGCACATCATGCAGGTGACGGTCTCGATCGCGTATGCGGGGGGGGGCAGCAACGCGCCGGTGTTGGCCATGCCAGACCTGAGCGGCGTCGCGGGTTGGCAGACCAGTTTCGCGTACGTCACGGGCGCCGCCGGGACCTGGTCCGCCTCGGCGGACGGTTCGAACGGCGGCGCACCGTGCACCGAAGGGCGCGTGGCCTACAACGCGACGGCTACCGGGACGCTGCCGTAGCCGCCGCGGCACGCGCTCGCGCGCGTTCTTCACGCTGACGCGTGAGGTGCGGCGTGATGCCGATCAGCCGCTGGATCAGCATGAGCTGCCCGCGGTGGTGCATCTCGTGCTCCTTGGCGCCCATGAGATTCTCGAGCCGCGTCTTGGGATTCTGTCCCATCGGATCGGTGAAGGTCTCGCTGAGGAAATCGCTGGTGAGCGACTCCTCCCAACTCGCGAAACGCTCCCCACGCTCCTCGAGCAGCGCGATGATGCCGTTTTTGTCGAGCGGCTTGGATTCTTCGGCGTGCGATCGCCCGATGAGCGCGCCAAAGTCGTAACCCTGGAGCGTCGTGAGTTTCCGATCGCGGTGGAAGTCGTAGTGTAGAAGATCTATATACGCGATGTGCCGCAGCAGTTGGCTGACCGAGCGGACGCCGGGCGCGGCAACGAAGTCGTACTGGTCTTCCGGGATCTCGCGGGCGATCTGCAGGGTGTTGCCGCGAACCGTGCGAAACGCGTTTGCCAATTCCTTCGGGCCGTACTGCGCCATGAGGTCGTTGCTCCTGTGGTCGGGAAGTGAGCGCGTAAACTAGACTCGGACCGAGCCGGTCGCGAGGCGGACTGCCGCTCCCGAACCGTCCCACTGGTCAACGCGGTGAGCAACGGGCATCTTGCAAGCGCCGACTTTCACCCCCCCCGTAGCCGACCATGCGAAAGCTCTTTCTGGGCCTCTCGGCCCTCGCGCTCGCCTCGACCGCCAGCGCGCAAGCTCCGACGAAGCTGGCCGCGCTCGAGCAGCGCGCCAAGACGATCACGATCACGCGCGACGACTGGGGAATCCCGCATATCAAGGGAAAGACCGACGCGGACGCCGTGTTCGGCCTCGTATACGCCCAGGCCGAAGACGACTTCAATCGCGTCGAGACGAACTTCATCAACTCAATGGGTCGTCTCGCCGAAGCCGAGGGGGAGAAGGAGATCTATCGTGATCTCCGCATGAAGCTGTTCATCGATCCGGATTCGATGAAAGCGAAATACGCGTCGAGCCCAGCGTGGCTGAAAACACTGATGGACGCCTGGGCGGACGGGCTGAATTTCTATCTCGCCAAACATCCGCAGGTGAAGCCGAGGGTCATCGCCCATTTCGAGCCATGGATGGCGCTCTCGTTCAGTGAAGGGAGCATCGGCGGCGACATCGAGAAGGTGAACCTCAACCAGCTGGCGCAGTTCTACGGCAACACGACGATCGCCGAGCCGGCGCACGACGCGGGCGAGTACGTGGAACCGACGGGATCGAACGGCGCGGCGATCGCGCCGTCGAACACGGCGAATCATCACTCGCTGCTGCTCATCAATCCGCACACATCGTTCTTCTTCCGCGCCGAAGTGCAGATGACGAGCGACGAGGGTCTGAACGCGTACGGCGCCGTCACCTGGGGGCAGTTCTTCATCTACCAGGGGTTCAACCCGAACGTCGGTTGGATGCACACGACGAGCAACGCCGACGACCTCGACGAATACCTCGAAACTGTCGTGCAAAAAGGCGACAAATACGTCTACAAGTACGGCAGCGAAGAGAAGCCGATGATCGCCAGGAAGATCGTCGTGCCATACAAGACGAACGCCGGCATGGCGAAGAAGGAGTTCACCGTCTACTACACGCAGCACGGACCGGTCGTCCGCAAGGCGGGCGACAAGTGGGTCGCGATCCGCATCATGCAGGAGCAGGTGAAGGCGCTCACGCAGTCGTACTCGCGAACGAAGGCGACCGACTACAAGTCGTTCAAGCAGACGATGGAGTTGCACACCAATTCGTCGAACAACACGATCTTCGCCGATCGCCAGGGCGACATCGCGTATTTCCACGCGAACTTCATCCCGAAGCGCGATCCGAAATTCGATTGGACGCGGCCGGTGGACGGCAGCGATCCGGCGACGGATTGGCACGGCTTGTTGTCCGTCGACGAGTCGCCGAACCTGTTCAATCCGGCGAGCGGATGGCTGTACAACTCGAACAATTGGCCGTGGTCCGCCGCGGGACCGAGTAGCCGCAAGCGCGAAGATTTCCCGGTGTACGTCGAGACGAGCAGGGAAGAGTCGCCGCGCGGCTATCACGCGCTCAAGGTTTTGCCGGCGAGAAAAGACTTCACGCTCCAAACGCTGATCGACGCGGCGTACGACAGCTACCTGCCGGCGTTCGAGCGCATGATTCCGCCGCTGCTCAAAGCCTATGACGACGCGCCCGCATCGAATCCGCTCAAGGCGAAGCTCGCCGACCAGATCGCGGCGCTTCGCGGCTGGGATTATCGCTGGTCCGTGTCGTCGATCCCGACGTCGCTTGCCGTGTTCTACGGCGAGGATCTCGGCCGTCGTACGAGCGGTCGCGGACGTGGCGGGGCCGCGTCCGGTGGGCCGCCGTCGGAGCCGACCGCCGACCAACAGCTGCAGGCGCTCGCCGCGGCGTCCGACAAGCTCACGGCCGATTTCGGAAAGTGGAATACGCCGTGGGGTGACATCAATCGGTATCAGCGTCTCACGGGCGACATCGTGCAGCCCTTCAACGACGCGGGTCCGAGCATTCCCGTCGGCTTCACGTCGTCCCGCTGGGGTTCACTCGCCTCATTCGGCGCGCGCGCCTATCCCGGCACGAAGAAGTGGTACGGCACGAGTGGCAACAGCTTCGTCGCGGTGGTCGAGTTCGGCGACAGCGTCCGCGCGCGTGCGGTCACCGCGGGGGGCGAGAGTGGTGATCCCAAGTCGCGCCATTTCAATGACGAAGCCGAGCGATACGCGACGGGCAATTTGCGCGAGGTGTACTTCTATCCGTCTCAGCTGAAAGGCCACACGGAACGAGTCTATCACCCGGGTGAATGACCACTCACCGGTATCAAATCGCTTCCTAAGGGGTCAGACTCCAATTACAAATTGGAGTCTGACCCCATTCGCCGCGGTTATGGTCCGGAGGGTTCTCTTTTGAACCGGGTATGAGCGCAACGGTCGTCGCAGTGTCTCGAAGCGGCTCGCACAGCTTCAGCAAGCAGAATCAATCATCGATTCGGCTGATCGAAGGTCTTGGCGTCGAAGGCGACGCGCATCAGGGTGTCACCGTGAAGCACCTGTCGCGCGTGACGCGCGATCCGACGCAGCCGAATCTTCGCCAAGTGCATCTCATTCACGCTGAGCTCCACGAAGAGCTGGCTGCGGCGGGTTTCATGGTTCAGCCGGGGGATTTAGGCGAGAACATCACGACGACGGGCATTTCGCTGCTCGCCTTGCCCACCGGCACGCGCCTCAAGCTTGGATCGTCGGCGATCGTCGAGGTCACGGGGCTGCGGAACCCGTGCGTGCAGATCGATCGCTTTCAAGCCGGCTTGCTCGCGGCGGTCGTCGGACGGGACGCGAGTGGAGCCGTGCAGCGCAAGTCAGGCGTAATGAGCGTCGTCGTCGCGTCCGGTGTGGTCCGGCCGGGCGACGAAATCGAAATTGAGCTGCCCGATGAACCGCATCGGCCGCTCGAAGTCGTGTGATCGAATCACTTGCATCGGAGCATGACATCATGATTGCTCGTCGCATCGCGCTGGCGACAACTGTTCTCGCCTCGACCCTGGGCACGGCGTGCTCCTCGGCGTCCTCGAGCGGCTCCACGCTCCCGTCGCCGGTAACGCAAGCGGGCCGGCGCGACAACGGGCCGCTCGTCGAGTTCGAGATGATGACGTGGCCGGAGGTGAAGGCCGCGCTCGCCGCCGGCAAGACGACGGCGCTCTTCTACACCGGCGGCACCGAGCAGCGTGGCCCGCAGAATGTCAACGGCGGCCACACGCTGATGGGGAAAGCGACGGTGCGGGCGATCGCGCTTCGGTTGGGCAATGCGATCGCGATGCCGGTGCTGCCGTACACGCCGAATCGCGCGTCGGCCACGCTCCCCGGCACGATCGGTCTCACCGACACGCTGCTCACGGCGATTCTGGAGCGGGTCACCGAAGAGGCGATCACCACGGGCTTCAAGAACGTCGTCCTCATGGGAGATCACGGCGGCGGACAACCGAACGCGTACCGCGACGCAGCCAAACGGCTCGATGCGAAACACGCGAAGGACGGCGTCCACGTCTTCTTCTGCGACTCGGTGTACTCGAAGGCCAATGCGGACTTCGACAAATGGCTGACCGATCACGGTTATCCGACGAGCTCGCACGCCGGCATTCCCGACACCTCGGAGATGCTCTATCTCGGCGGCGAGTCGTGGGTGCGCTCGGCGTTGCTTCCCACGGCGGTGGGCGACACGACGCCGCGTGGCGCGACGCGCGATCCCAACGCGCCGCGCGTGAACAACGGCATTTCCGGCGACGCGCGCCGCTCGACCGCTGAGTTGGGGAAGATGATTTTCGACATGAAGGTCGACTACGCGGTGAAGCAGATTCAGGGCTTCATCGCCAAGACGCGCTGAAACGCTCGTGACCGCGGCGACCAATGGCTCGGATGTCGAGCGAGCGCTGACGACGATCGTGACGCCGATCGGTGAGATGGTCGCGGCGGCGACGAGGACGCACCTCGTCCTGTTCGAGTTTGGCCATCGACGGATGCTGCCATTGCAGCTTCAGCGCCTCGAGGCCGCGCTGGGAAGCGACTTGGTCGCCGGCGAATCGCCGATCATCGCCCAGCTTCGCCGCGAGCTCGACGAATACTTTCGTGGAGAGCGCCGCGAATTCACCGTTCCGCTCTACGCGCCAGGCACCCCGTTCCAGATGAAAGTCTGGGATGAGTTGCTGCGCATCCCCGTCGGAACGACGACCACCTACTCGCGCGTCGCGTCGGCCATCGGCCGGCCGGCCGCCGTGCGCGCCGTAGCGCGGGCGAACGGCGACAACCGGATCGCGATCCTCATTCCTTGCCACCGCGTGATCGGGTCGGACGGATCGTTGACCGGCTACGGCGGCGGACTGTGGCGGAAGAAAAAGCTGCTCGATCTCGAGGCCCGGGCGACGGAGCTCAAGCTGGAGTTGTAGTCAGCGGCCGGCTGCCTTCTTCCCGATGTCGACCGCCTTGAACCCCTGCTCGCCCCAATTGATCACGAAGACGCTGAAGCCTTGTCGCATCCGCTCTTCGATGTCGTTGGCGTTCGCCGGATAGCCGCACGGAACTTTGAACTCCTTGCAGGCCGCGAGCACTTGCTGGATCGCGGCTTCCCAGCCCACGGCGTCGAAGACTCGTTTGCCCGTCGAATCGACGGACGTGAAGACGCCGCGCAGCGTGCCCGCACCCGGGAAAAGCACGGCGATGCCTTTGACCGCCGCGATCTCGCGGACGTGTTTCAAGCCTTCCTTGCTCTCGACGATCGTCCAGTTCGTCAGCTCGCCATTCGGGTTGAGCGGCCACACGTCCGCTTTCGCCCGGTACTCTTGCTCCGTCATCCCCCAAACTGCCGGCGCTGAGCCAACGGAGTCGGGCCGCGTGCCACCGTTCGACTTGAAGCGCATCGCGGCCAGTCCTGCCTTGACTTCGTCCGCGCTCTCGACGCCGACGAACACGATGCCGCTCGCGCCGAGGTCGAGCTGCTTGCCGATGCGTTGTGCGGCGAGCACCGGATCCGGGGCGATCTCGTGCGTCTTCACGATCACTGGGTGATGCAGGCGCAAAGACGGCGACCGGTCCACGGTTCCAGCAGCCGTCAGCCCCTTCATGAACTCGGCGAACGCGGGCAGCGCGGCATCGATGTCCCCTTCCATGCTGCCGTCGAAGAGGTAATCACCCGCCTTGTACTGGAGAGCGTCCTGCGCGAGTTGCGCCGGCGTTTTCGCGGCCTGCGGCGTCGCTTCGGGGGCCGCGCCACCGCGGCCCGCTCGCGGGTTTCGAGGCGCGTACACGCCGAACACCGGCTTCCTCTGGGCGAGTAGGTCGACCACGGGGTTGAGGTGTTGCTGGCCTTGGACGGCTGTGACGCCGCCAACGAGAACGAGAGCGAGTGCGCAAAGTGCGATTGGCTTCACCGGACACCACGGGAGGGGGAGGGGGAGGGGGAGGGCCGAGAATGCAAAGGCGTCCTGCGGACGTCAAGTGCGCAAGACCGTGTGCATCCACACTATACTTGCCGCATGCGCGACTCTCTTGCCGCCGTCGCCGTCGAGGACGCCAAACCGGCGACGAAGACGATCGAGTGGGTAGGACCGTTCGCGATCTTCGCGATTTGGCTGCTCGTCGACAAGAGACTGCCGATCGCCAATCCGGCGAAAGAGATCGTTCGCGATCTCGTGCTCGTCGCCGCGATCGTCGTCTTGTCACGCCGCGTGTTGCCGCGCGCGGCGCCGCGGTGGTTCGCGAGCATCGCGGTCGGCCTCGGCGTGTTCGTCCTGTGGGTGGCGCCGGATTTCCTGATCCCGGGCTGGCGACAGAGCGTGGTCTTTCAGAACGGCGTCACGGGGCGAATCACGACGTCTATCCCTCCGAGCGAGCTCACCCTGTTGATGCTCGTGCTGCGAACGACGCGCGCGGCGCTCATCGTTCCGATTCTCGAAGAGTTGTTCTGGCGCGGCTGGCTGCCTCGTTGGATTCAGGACAGCGATATCGATCGCGTTCCGATGGGGCAATACACGCCGTTGGCCTTCTGGGGGACGGCGGTGCTCTTTGCCGCGGAGCACGGTCCATTCTGGGAGGTCGGATTGCTCACCGGGGTGATCTACAACTGGTGGATGCGCCGAACGCGCTCCCTGGGCGATCTGATGCTTGCCCACGGCGTGACCAATCTCGCGCTGTCGGCGTACGTGATCGGAACGCGTCAGTGGGGTTTTTGGATGTGAGGACGCGAAAGTCCCTGAGAATTCCCGGCGAAAAGTAGGGGTTTACCTCACGGCTTTCGCCAAAACGTCGCATAGCTTCGGGCCGACACCCAACATCGGTACTCGAGGCTCACCATGAACCACAACTTGCGCCTGGTCCGCGGCCTCGCCGCCCTCGGCATTCTCATGACGCCGGCTGTCCGCGTCGCCGCGGAAGACAGCACGCACGCCAAACCGCGCGTCGTGAGCGTCACCGCGTACGATTACCGCTTCGAGTCGCCGGCGACGGTCCCCGCCGGGACACTGACTTTGCGAATGAAGAACGCCGGAAAGGAGGTTCATCACCTCTGGGTCGTGAAGCTCGACAAGGGAAAGACATCGGCCGACTTCCTCCAGGCGATGAATTCCTGGGGCTCGGCGCTCAAGATGCCCGACTGGGCGACAGACGTCGGGGGGCCGAACAACGTCGGCGCGGGGCAGACGGCGAGCGCGACGATGACGCTCGACGCCGGGACATACATGCTCGTGTGCTGGGTTCCGTCTCCCGATGGCCGCCCACACGTGATGAAGGGAATGGTGAAGCCGCTGACCATCACCGCCAAGGGTGCGAGCTCGCCCGACGAGCCGACGGCCGACGTCACGATGACCCTCGACGATTACAGCTTCCGACTGAGCGGCCCGCTCAAGGCTGGAACGCGGACGATTCGCTTCGAGAATCAGGCGACACAGCCGCACGAAGCGGTCATCGCGCGCCTGCTGCCCGATAAAACGATGCTCCAGGCCATCGTCTGGATGAACTCGGGGCAATCCGGTCCGGCGCCCGTTGCCATGCTCGGCGGCGCCTCGGGCATCGCGAAGGGTCGTCACATGTTCGTAACGGGCGATTTCCAACCGGGCAAATATGTGCTGCTTTGCTTCATCCCGGACGTCAAGGACGGCCGGCCGCACTCCTCGCACGGCATGGCGACGGAGATCACGATAGAGCCGTAGCCGGAACGCCGCGCGGGGTTCCGCCGAACCCGCGCGCGAGTAGAATATCGGCTCATGCGCGTCCGTGTCCCGAAGCCCGTCGCCATCGCCCTCGCCGTTTGCTGCGGCGCCTGTGGTGGAGGCGGGCTTCACAATGCTCCCCCGCCCGCACCGTCAGCGCCGAAGTCGTGGACGATCGGTGTTGCGCCGGGGGTATCGCTTTACGTCGAATCGCTGGGGAGCGGCAAGGACACGCTGGTGCTCCTCCACGGCGGCCCAGGGCTCACCGCCGCCAACGTGCTGCCCGATTTCGCGGCGCTCGGTGACCAGTTCACCGTCGTCAGCTACGATCAGCGCGGCGCCGGCCGATCGACGCTGGTCGATGACTCGACGCGGGTCACGGTGGGAGCGCACGTCGCCGACCTCGAGGCGTTGCGCTCGCAGCTGCATCTCGACCGGATGACGTTGGTCGGGCACTCGTGGGGCGGCGGACTCGCGGTGCGCTATGCCCTCGCGCACCCGACACGCGTGAAGCGACTGATTCTCATCGATCCGGTCCCACCGCGACGCGGCACGTTCATCACGGAATTCTCACGAAATGTCGCGGCCTGGATGGATAGCGCGGCGCGCGCGAAAGTGGCGGCGGCGAACCAGCTCTGGATCTCGGGCAGCGACCCGATAGCGGGGTGTCGGGAGTACTGGTCGATCTTTCAAAACGGGTATTTCGCGAATCCGCGCCAGCACAAACCGATGAAGGGCGAGTGGTGCGTCGGATCGGCGGCGGGCGTGCGCGCGTTCACGCGCGTGAATCGTTGGACGTTCGCGTCGATTGGTCGCTGGGATTGGACCGCGGAAGCCAAAGCGCTGCTGATACCGACGCTGATCATCCACGGCGCGCAGGATCCGCTACCGGTCGCCGCCTCACGCGAGTGGCTCGTCGCGCTTCAGCAATCGCGACTCTTGGTCGTGAAAGACGCCGGTCACTACCCGTTCGTCGAGCAGGCCGAGGTCGTTCTGGCCGCGGTTGGAGCCTTCGCCCGGGGCGTCTGGCCGACGGGCGCCGTCGCCGCTCCGTAGGGCAAGGCGTCCGGACTCGCCAATCAGAATGAACACCTCGGTTCCTTGCGTCGGGAAATTCCTCCGACGCTTCCTTGCATGCGGCGGCGAGCGTATGTTGGCGGCGGCGATGCGGCCATGAACACCTGTTGTCGCCGACGCGCATCGCGCCCCGACATTCGGAGATCCGCGCAATGATCGCCCGCCCTGTTGTCCTCTCCGTGTTCCTCTCGGCAGCCGTGGTTGCGCCCATGCGGGCGCAGAGAGGTAACGCTTCTACCGCCGATCGCGCCGCTCAGGCCTCCGGCCCCGCTACTCGTGCGACGAGCGACACATCCAGTCCGATGTCCACTATCCGTCGCCTTCGTTGGCGTTCGGTCGGTCCGGCCAACAACGCCGGCCGCATCTCGGTCGTCGCCGGGGTGCCGGGCAACCGTGACGTCTACTACGTCGCGGGCGCGAACGGCGGCATCATCAAGACGACCAACGGCGGCACCACCTTCAGACCCATCTTCGACCGGCAGAACATCGCGTCGATCGGAGCGATCGCTATTGCGCCGAGCGATCCGAACGTCGTCTACGTCGGCACCGGCGAGGAGAATCCCCGCAACAACGCGTCGATCGGCGACGGGATGTACAAGTCGGTCGACGCCGGCGAGCACTGGACCAAGATCGGCCTCGAGAAGACCGACAAGATCGCCCGCATCGCGATCGACGCGAAGAATCCCGATCTCGTGTACGTGTGCGGCCTCGGTCGCGAGTGGGGGCCGAACGAGGAGCGCGGTGTCTTCAAGACGACGGACGGGGGCAAGACGTGGAAAAAGATTCTCTACGTCGATCCGCAGACGGCGTGTTCGGATGTCGCCATCGACCCGGGCAACTCGAACATCGTCTATGCCGGCATGTACACGTACCGTCGCTGGGCCTGGCACCTCGAATCCGGTGGCGGAAACACGGCGGTTTATAGATCTGTGAACGGCGGCGACACATGGGAACGTCTATCCGGTAAGGATCGCGAGCGTGGGCTGCCGAAGGGCGACATGGACCGTATCGGCATCGCCGTCGCGGCGAGCGATCCCGCCGTGCTCTATGTGGTCAGCGAGACGAAGAACGAAGGTGAGCTGTGGCGCTCCGACGACGGCGGCGATCATTGGCGCACCGTGAACCGCGATCCGAACATCAACTTCCGTCCCTTCTACTACTCGGACATTCGCGTCGATCCGAAGGATCCAAACCGGGTTTTCTCGCTCTCGGGATCGTTGTACATGTCCGAGGACGGCGGCGCCAACTTCCGCACGATCGCGCGCGATGTGCACGGCGACCATCAGGCGCTCTGGATCGATCCGACGAACCCGAAGTACATCCTCAGCGGATCGGATGGCGGCTGGCAGGTGAGCTACGACGGCGGCCGCAACTTCGAGGTCGTGAACACCTTCCCGTTCACCCAGTTCTATCACATCAACTACGACATGCAGAAGCCGTACACGGTGTGCGGCGGTTTGCAGGACAACGGCAACTGGTGCGGCGCCAGCCAGACGCTGTCGGGGCAGGGAAATCGCAAGAACGATTGGTATACGGTGTCCGGTGGCGACGGATTCTTCACCGTCCCGGTGATGGACAAACCCTGGCTCGTCTACTCCGACGCGCAGGGTGGCATGATCAGCATCACCGACACGCGCACCGGCACGCAGCAGTCGATCTACCCATACCCGAACCGCGTCGGCTCCGTCGGCGACGCGATGATCTCGCACAAATACCGCTTCAATTGGAACTCGCCGATCGCGCTGTCGCCGCTCAATCCGAAGGTCGTGTACTTCGGCGGCAACGTGCTGTTCAAATCCACCGACTACGGCCACTCGTGGACGCCGATCTCGCCTGACCTCACGACCAACGATCCGAAGAAGCAGGAGAGCTCCGGCGGTCCGATCGTCGTCGACAACACGGCGGCCGAGTTCCACTGCACGATCATCACGATCGCGCCGTCGCCGGTGGACTCGAACGTCATTTGGGTCGGCACGGACGACGGCAACGTTCAGGTAACGCGCGACGGCGGGAAGACGTGGAGCAACGTCTTCACCAACGTGCCGGGGCTCAAGCCGGCCGCGTGGATCCCGACGGTCGACGCGTCGCACTACAACGCGGGCACGGCGTACGTCGCCGCCGATCACCACCAGGACGACGACTACACGCCGTACGCGTACATGACGACCGACTACGGGAAGACGTGGAAGCGGATCACGGGCGATCTCCCGAATTCGACCGCGTGGGTGCACGTCGTCCGCGAAGATCCGAAGAATCCGAATCTGTTCTACATCGGCACGGAGATGGGTCCCTGGGCGTCATGGGACAAGGGGGCGCACTGGGTCTCGCTGCGCGGCGATCTGCCGGTCGTCCAAGTACGCGACATCCAGGTCCATCCCCGCGACAACGACCTCCTGCTCGCCACGCACGGCCGCGGCCTCTACATCATGGACGACATCTCCGCGTTGCAAGGCCTCGAGTCGGCGCAGGCGAGCGACGCGGTGTTGTTCGACGTCCGTCCGGCCACGCGCTGGTCGATGTGGAACCGCGACGGCAACCTCGGCCAGAAGAAATGGACCGGAGAAAACCCACCCGCCGGCGCGCTGATCACGTACTACCTCAAGACACAGCCGCCCGGTGAAGTGAACATCACCATCACCGACAAGAACAACCGCGTTGTGCGACGCATGCGTCGTGTCGCCGACGACGCCGGCATCAACCGCGTCGTCTGGGATCTGCGCCACGACGCACCGGCGGGAGCAGGCGGTGGTGGTCGCGGTGGTCGCGGCGGTGGCGGTGGCGCCGCGGGCGCTTCAACCGAGGGCCCGCAGGGTGGCGCCGCGCCGGATACGTCGCTCGCCGCGTTCCGCGCGCGTCGTGCGGCCGAGGCCGCGCTCGGCGAAACCGAAGCCCAGCCCGGCCCTGAAGAGGGCGGATTCGGCGGACGCGGTGGTGGCGGCGGACTCGATGTGCTTCCTGGTGTCTACACGGTCTCGCTCTCCGTGAACGGCAAGCAGCTCACGAAGCCGGTGCAAGTCGATCTCGATCCGCGCTCGGACATGACGCCGACGCAACTGACCGCGCAATTCGAGACCGCGACGCAGTTCAATGATCTCGCTGCCCGCGTCAACCGCGTCATCAGCGGCGTCGACGATCTACTCACGCAGCTGACGTCCTTGCAAGGCCAGATTCGGCGCAGCGCGACGACCCCGCCGCCGCCCCAGCAACTGCTCAGCGACATCGGCTCGACGATCGGCGAGCTCCGTCACTTCCGCGATTCCGTGCTCGCGCGCCCGCTGGCGGGACTCGGCTACCGCCAGTATCCGAGGCTTCGAGAAGAAGTACAGACGGTGTCCGGCATGGTCAGCCGCCCGTTGATGCCGCCGACCGCGGGCGAACTGCTGCGCATGGGTGAGCTCAAGACGGAAGCCGATCAGGCGCAAGCGCGTCTTGACGCCATCGTGCAGAATCGCATATCAAAGATCAATCAAGCCTTGTCTGGCACACCGCACGTCATCGTCCCGCAGCGCGCCGGCCCAATTATCCCGTAACCGGAGAGGTCATGCTGACACACGTGAAGGTCATTGGCTGGCTGCACATCATTTACGGTCTGTTCACCGTGTGCATCGCGCTCCTCGTTTTCGGCGGGATGATGGTGGGCAGCATGTTTTCGGGAAGCGTGATGGGAATGATCGGCGGCAGCATTCTTGGCGGCTTTCTCGGCCTTTTTCTTGGCGCGCGTGGAGCGGTCGGGCTCATCGCGGGGTGGGGTCTGCTCAACCTTCGGCCGTGGGCGCGCATTCTGACGATCGTCCTCGGGATCCTCGCTCTGTTCAGCTTCCCGTTCGGCACGGCGCTCGGTGTTTACACGCTGTGGGTGCTCTTCAGCAATGAGGGCGCCGCGCTCTTCAACGGGCCACGGCCGAGCGTTACCTACTGAGGCTAGGTCTCGGCCATGCATCCACGCCTGACCGAACTCCTCGACTACGTTCACGCGCAGACGGACGACCTCCGGAGCGCGTACGATGCCGTGCCGCCTGAACGGCGGGCGGTGCGGCCGGAGCCGGAGCGGTGGTCGCCGGCCGAGATCGTTCATCATTTGGTGATCGTCGACCGGCGGATCAATCAGCGCCTCAGGTCGCTGATCGAGGAAGCGCGCGCGCTGCCGCCCGAATCCGACGACTCGGCCATTGTCGCGACGATCGCGCCGCGAGTGACGACGCGCGATCGCCGATTCAAGACCTCGGAAGCGAGCGAGCCGCGTGAGACGGACCCCTCGCGGATTTGGGATGATCTCGGCGCGGTGCGACGCGAGTTCGAAGAGATCGTCGCGACGTGCGACGGTTTAGCGCTCGGAAAGGTCTTCGCGCCGCATCCGGCGCTCGGGCCACTGTGCGGCTATGATTGGCTTGCGTTCGTCGGCGCACACGCGGCGCGGCATGCGGACCAGATTCGCGAGCAAATGCGTGCCTGAGCTGGTTCGGCGCCGGACCACTGACTGACGTGGTACAGGTGCGACAGGGCAGCGCTGGAAAAGATCGCGGGCTAACGCGGACACGCGCGGGCTAACGCGGATCGGGATGCCGCGAGGCGCCATTTTTCAGGATTCAACTCGCAAATAGAGATTGAATTTTTTTGATGAACAGCGCCGGGATGCCCTGGTGATTGGACTCTCCCGGGCCTGTCTCAAAGTCATTGTCGACTCGTTGGGAAGGGAGCCGGCCCGAGCCCGCGTTAGCCGCGCGTGTCCGCGTTAGGCCGCGACTCCACCTGCCGGATCGTCCCTAACTACCAAGCATATGCAGTCGGCGATCGGCTTTCAGGGAGCCGATAACAACGACAATGCCATCTCCTGCACTCGCCGCTGCGCTGCGGTCGCCGGAGACGCCTCGTTCGTCGTGTTGAACACGGCGATCACCCCGGCCTTCGTCGCGGGATTAAAGAAGTAGAACGAGCGGAAGCCCGCTTGGCTCCCGGTGTGGCCGACGATCCTCGTTCCGCCGCGATCGAGCACGAAAAAGCCCAACCCCATCCACTCGTTGGCGGACGATTCGTAGCCCTGCGACATCGGCTTCCCCGGCTTCCACATCTCGTCGAGGCTCGGTCGCGACAACACCACGTCGTATCGCTCGCGCGACATTCCGGGGAGCAGCGCGTTCGTCAGAAACGCCACGTACTTCACGAGGTCACCGATCGGCGCGTTCCACGCCCCGTTCGGCGACGTGATGCCGGGATCGAACTCCGCGCCATTGTCGACGAGCTGTTCTCGGCGCGAGGAATCACGCTCGACGTAGTAGTTGTGCGAACGGTGCGGCGCGAGGTAGTAGGGAGTCGAGCGGAAGTAGCTCCACCGGAGCTCGAGTGGCGCGAAGATGTTCTTCTGGACGTAATCCTCCCACGGATCCCCGCTGATCTGCTCGACGACGCGCGCGAGATAGATGAATCCGGGGTTCGAGTACCCGTAGCGCGAGCCGGGGCGGAACTCGAGCTGCTGGTATGGCATCATCGCCACGAGCTGGTTCCACGTCGTCGGCTCGAACGGCTCCCACGGTCTGCCCTTGCTGTACGGCCACGTGCCGTTTTGGAAGCCGGCGGTGTGCGACAGCAGCATGCGAATCGTAATGCTGTCCATCATGCCGTACGGATCATGCATCGTGCGCAGCTCGGGAACCCACCTCACGATCTTGTCGTCGAGCGACAGCTTGCCGCGATCGCGCAGCTGCATGATCGAGATCGCGGTGAGCGATTTCGTGATCGAGCCCCAGTGGAAGATCGTTTGCGAATCCACGCGGACGTTGGCGCCCTTGTCCTGCATTCCGACATCGTATCGCTGAGCCACGCGACCGTCGCGGACGTAGACGACGCTCGCGCCGACGACTTTGTCGCTGTCGGCGTACGCTTGAAATGCCCGAGTGAACTCGGGCCAGCCGGCGGGAGCTTGCGCCGCGACGGGAACGGCGGCGCACAGCGCGATTGCGATGAGGTGTCGACGCATGCGCCAAGTCTGCGCCGCGCTGTCGCGCCCCGCAACTATTCGCTGCGGAGCGCGACGGTCGGTTCGACCTTCGCCGCCCGGCGCGCCGGAATCAGGCTCGCCAGGATCGCCACGCCGAGCAACGTTCCGCCGACGATCATGAAGACGTACGGATCACGCGGCGATTCGTCGAAGAGCAGCGGCTTCACCCACTTGGACGCCCACAGGGCGACGACCATCCCGATCGCCAGGCCGGCGATCGAGAGCCGGAGCCCGTCAGTCAGCACGAGGCTGATGACGTCGCGCACCTGCGCTCCCAGCGCGACGCGCACCCCCAACTCGTGCGTCCGTTGCGCCACGTTGTAGGCGATCACCGAGTACAGCCCGATCGCCGCCAGCACCAACGCCAGCACGCCGAACGTCACGAACATCGTCGCGCCGAGATGCCACGAGCGAGTCTGCGAGCCTATGATGTCCGAGATCGGTGAGATCGTCACGTACGAAGCACCCGGCATCTCGCGCTGCAGCCGCCGTCTCACCGTCTCTTTCATGGTCGCGGCGTGTCCGTGCGTGCGCACGAACAGCCCGCCGTTCCCCGGTTGGTGCTGCGTCCAGGGGAGATAGTAAAATCCGCCCGAGTCTGGGCCGAAGCTGTTCTCCTTGATATTCTCGGCGATGCCGACGACCGTCGTGCAGGGCATCGTATCCGACACGACGCGCATGCACTGGCCGATTGGATCCTTCCCCGGCCAGAGCAGCTTCCCCATGTTTTCGCTCACGACGGCGACGCGAGGCGTTCCGGCTTGATCCGCGTCCGTGACGCCGCGACCACGGATGATCCGCGTCCCGAACGTCGAGAAGAACTCGGGCGAGACCGTCTGAAGGTCGAACTGGCCGAGACGGCTCACCGTGTCGATCCCTTGAACGAACAGCCCCCTGCTCGACGAGCTCCAGAAAGGCACGGTGGCCTGCATGCTGGCATTCTCGACGCCCGGGATGGTCTTCGCCGCCGCGAGCAGTTGGCGTCGCAGGTTGACGGTCGCCGTGGAGTCGAGCTTCACGCCGCGCATATTCAGGTTCACCATGAGCACCGGATCGACGTCGTAGCCGAGTCGAATCGACTCGACGTTGCGCAGACTGCGCACGAATAACCCGGCGCCGACGAGCAGGATGACGGACAGCGCGCCCTGCAAGACGAGCAGCACCACCCGCGCCCGTGACCGATGGTAGGTTCCTTCGCGCGATCCGGTCTTGAGATCGCCGGTGAGATCGGCGCGTCGTGCCTGGAAGATCGGCGCGAGGCCGGTGAGCAGACCAATCGCCACCGCCGCGCCGAACGCGAACAGAAGCGTCCGCGGATCACGGAAACCCGCCGCCGCTTCGCTCTTGTCGAGCAGACCGGCCCGCAGCGCCGCGCCGCCCCAGTGCGCGATCATCATCCCCGCGACGCCACCCAGCAGAGCGAGGATGATGCTTTCGGTGAACAACTGCGAAAGGAGGCGTCCCCGGCTCACGCCCAGCGCGATGCGCAGCGCGATCTCCCGCCGGCGGCGTAGGGCGCGGGCGAGCAACAGGTTCGCCACGTTCGCGCATGCAATGAGCAGCACGATCACCGAGACGCCACCGACCCACGTCGCCACCTTCGCCACGCTCGATGCGTTCGGCCCACGATCGGCGAGGATCGAACCGACGCTCGCATGCGACTTGGTCAGCGCGAGCGGCGTGTTCTTCGGCTGCTCCACGAGGTGCGCCTGGTAACTCTTGATGAACGCCTGGGTGAGATCGGCGTTCGCCGTGGCGATCGACACCCCGGGTTTGCGCCGCACCATCACCGACATCCATCCCCAGCTATATGTCTTCCACCAGCTCACCTTCGTGAACTTGAGCGTGTTCCCCTGTTCGGCGCCGTACGTGGTGATCGGGATGAACGCCGCCGGCGGCCGATCCGACCAGAGCCCGACGAATCCGCGCGGCGACACGCCGATGACCGTATAGATCAGTGAGGCAATCTGGATCTTCGAGCCGAGGACGTCGTTCCGGCCGCCGTAGTGCAATTGCCACATCGAGTAGGAGAGAACCGCGACGGGGCTGCCATTCGGGATGGAGTCCTCCATTCGCGAGAAGTACCGGCCGAGGACCGGCGGGGCGTCGAAGAACTTGAAGAAGTTGGCGCTCACGACGCCGATGCGCATATCGCGCGCGGCGTCGCCGACACCCACCGCGAGATCCCGCGGCGCATACCCGGCGACGTCGGAGAAGCTCGTCGTCCACCGCTCGATGTCCTTGTACCGCGCGTACTGGCCGCCCGACGACGCCCGCTCCTTGCCGCGGAACGTCTGGAACAGGTAAATACGGTGCGCCGTCGCCGGGTCCTTCATCAGCTCCGGTGGTCGGAACAACAGCCGGTCGACGATGCCGAACATCGCCGAGTTCGCCCCGATGCCGAGGCCGAGGGTCGCCACGACCGCGATCGTGAAGCCGGGCTTCATTCGCAGGCCGCGAATGGCGTATTGGATGTCCTGCATCAAGTTTTCGAAGACCATGCGCATTGGACAACGCCCCTGGCAGAACGGTTCGCTCGCGGGCGCCCGATCATGGCGCGCGGCCTATATTCCACCTCGAAGCATGCCTCCCCCTCCCCCTCCCCCTCCCCCTCCCCCCTCCTCCTCCCTCTTCGCGCCGCCAAGTCGAGATGTCCGAAACGCCGCGATCGGCAACCGAAGCAGCCTACTGCGCTCGCGACGCCGGTCGCCTCGCGCCGCGGGAAGTCGCGTGGTGGTCGCTAGACGGTGGGCGGCGCCGCCGCTTGCTGCCGTTGGCGGCGATCCTCTGCGCGGCTGCGCTCGACATCGTATCGGGGGCGTGCCTGCCGCTCATCACGCGTGATCCCCAAGTTCGTCCCGGCCTGCGGGGGAGCGTGTCGGGAGCGCTGCCGTTGCGAAGCCACGCCGACGAGTTTGGCACCGCCCCCATTCCAGAGTTTGGCGTCGCGCGGATTGCTTATGGCTGGGCCAGTGACCCTGAGCGCAAAGCAAGCATCGAGGTCGGCGCGAATTTCTTCCTCTTCCTTCCCGAGCCGGACCTGTACGTTCACGTGCCACGGCGGGCGACGCTCGGGCTCGACCTTGGGTTCGGCGCGCAATACGCGACCGCATCGAGCGCGGTGGTGCCGTACGCAGTGCTGGGTGGTCTCAACGCGCGCGGAGCCGGATGGGTCGCGACCGTCGGCCACATGAATCGCGCTCGGGTCGGCGGATACGCCTCAGGCTCTGACTACCACGACGTCTGGCTCTCGACGCTGGGCTTCCAGCTTCCCGATGACATGTTCCCGCGCCGCGTGTTCCTGCAGGACATTCACACGACCCAATCGCGAACGTGCTTTCCGCCAGAGCCCTGTTCGGCGCCGCGATCGTGGTCCCTCCTGGCTGGCCTCTCGTTCGATTCCCCCCTTTTTCATCGTTGATCATTTACGTTCTGTGAATTTGGAGCCTTAATGACCCACCGACGCACCTTCCCCGCGTGCCCCGCAGCGCTGACCCTCTCGGTCTCGCTCATCCTGTCGTCGTCTGTTGCACCTCGCGCGGCATATGCCCAGGCCGGGGGCGACCCGAATATGGCGCGTGCGCTTCGCGTCCTCCGCACAGCGCCCGTCATGGACGGGCACAACGATCTTCCCTGGCGCATCCGCGAGGACAGCGTGCACCCGATGGACGTCGAGGCGTACGACCTCCGGAAGCCAACCCCGGGGATGACCGACCTCGCGCGCCTCAAGCAGGGACACGTCGGCGCGCAGTTCTGGTCGATCTACATTCCGGGCGAGCCCACCGACGGCGCGTACAAATCGAAAGGCGCCGTTGCCAGCACGCCGGGCTACGCTCGCGTCCAGCTCGAGCAAATCGACATCGCGCGCCGCGTCATCGCCAAGTACTCTGAGCTCCAGTGGACGCCGACGTCAGCCGATGTCCGCGCCGCGATGAAAAACGGCAAGATCGCGTCGCTGATGGGACTCGAAGGCGGTCACGCGATCGAGAACTCGCTCCCGCTGCTCCGGCAGTACTACGACATGGGCGCGCGGTACATGACGCTGACGCATAACGTGACGCTCGACTGGGCCGACGCCGCGCTCGACAGCGTGAAGCATCACGGCCTCACGCCGTTCGGTCGCGAAGTCGTGCGGGAGATGAATCGACTCGGCATGCTCGTCGACCTCTCGCACGTGTCGCCAGGCACGATGAGCTCCGCGCTCGACGTGACGCAGGCACCGGTGATCTTCTCGCACTCGGCTTCCCGGGAGCTGGTCAACCATCCTCGAAACGTTCCCGACTCGATTCTCGCGCGTCTGCCCAAGAACGGCGGCGTGGTCATGGTGCCGTTCGTGAACAGTTTCGTCTCCGCCGCGGTGAAAGCGGATGACGACTCACTCGTCGCCGTCACCGCAGCCGCCGCCAAACGTCATCCCAATGACTCGGCGGCGGCCCGCGGCGAGGTGAAAGCCTGGCTCGCCAAGCATAAGCGCGTGACCGCCTCCATCGCGGATGTCGCCGACCACATCGACCACATTCGCAAGATCGCCGGCGTCGATCACGTTGGCATCGGCAGCGACTTTGACGGGATCACGGAGACCGTCGTCGGCCTCGAGGACGTCTCGAAATTCCCGGCGGTCTTCGCCGAGCTGGCCCGTCGCGGCTGGAGCGACGCCGACCTCGCAAAACTGGCGAGTGGGAATGTGTTGCGCGTGCTCGCCGAAGCCGAAAGAGTTTCGGCGCGCCTCAAGAAGACGACGAAGCCGTCGAACGCGACGATCGAACAGCTCGACCGAAAAGTGCTGCCGTAGTGGACGGGCTGACGCTCTAGTCGACAATCACGCGAAATCGCATCACACCGGCGCTGTCGAGCAGCACGACCGTGCGCTTTTCACCGGCTGGGATTGTGACCGCTCCGGTCGTCGCCAGCTTGGGTGTGGTGCCGGGCCGAGTGACGAACACTTCCCAATTGCCCGGATCACTCTGCAGATACGGTGACGTCGCTTGGTAGTCGAACGGCGTCAAGATGTGAACGGGTGTCTGAAAATCAGGTTGAGTGCGCCAGATCTCGATCGAGCCCGCGCCGGCCGCAAGGTGCGCGACGCGTAATTTCGTCTTGCCGGCCGGAACGATCGCGCCCGTGTCGGCAAGTACGCTTGCCGAGAGATTCGAGGCGTTCGGCGTGACGACCGCCACTCGCGTCGCGCCGGTGGCAGCGTCGACCTGTAGCTGCGCACTCGATCCATTCGGCGCGGCCAGGCGGATCTGGTGACCGCCCGACGAGACGCTGATCCGGTCGGAGACCGTCGCGACCTGTAGGCCGTGCAGCACCGTCTGGCCGTCGACGATAACGTCGACCAATCCTTGGCTCGCGTTGATCACGCGAATCGCCGCCGATCCGTTCCCCGGATTCGTCGCGCCGGCGTCCGACATACTCGGCCCACACGCCGTCGCCGCGACGGTCGCCAAAAGCACCAACCCCGCATATCGCATCATCAATAAACGATACACCCGGTACCAACACCCCGCGAATTGGCGCGATTGGGCGCCATTGGGGTCAGACTCGATCAAAAAATTGGAGTCTGACCCCATCTGGCAATTGGAGTCTGACCCCAAAGGCGGGTTTGGAACCCGAGGAAGGTCATTCTGTTGCAGGGGAAACGTCGAACTCCGGGACTGCGGGCACAGCAGCCGTCTTGCTCAGGATCAGCGCCGTGGAGACCTGCGACGTCACATTGATCAGCGTCTTGAAGATGTCTGGAATTGCGTCCAGGGCGATGAGGATGCCGATCCCCTGGACGGGCAGTCCGAGCGCGGCGTAGTAAGGGGCCGCGATCAAGAGGCCGCCGCTCGGAATTCCCGGCACGCTGAAGCTGAACGCGATCGACACCGCGGCGAGTCCGATGAGCTGGCCAAAACCGAGCGGTACGCCATACAGCTTGCCAAGAAACAGCGCGCACACCACCCAAGAGAGTCCGGTGTTCGCCCGCAGCAACGACACGCCGAGCGGGAGGGCGAAGCTGGCGACGGGTGTCGGGACGCCCAGCTCACGCTGCGCGCCGTCGAGCATCGCCGGCAGCGCGGCGAGGGACGACCTCGTGCTCACGACGACGATCTGCGCCGGTAGCATTGCCCGCGCGAACCGAGCGACGCTCGTGCGTGTCACGATTGGAATGACGACGTACAGTAAGCCGAGCACGATCAGCAGCAAGCCCGAATGCGAGACCAGATAAAACAGGATGACGCTCGCCGTCGCGTTCCCGAGGTGGACGGCCAGTGACACCGCGAGCGCAAACGCACCGATCGGCGCGAGCAGCAGCACCCATCGCACGATCGCCAGCATCGCGTCGGCGATCGCGCGGAAGAACGCGACCGCCGGAGCACGGTACTCGAGGTCGAGCTTCGCCAGCGCGAGTCCGAACAACGCCGCGAACACGATGAGCGGCAGCATCGCCCCGTCGCTCGCCGTCGCGATCACGTTCGCCGGCACGAGCGACACGATCCAGCTCGCGAATGTCGGCGGTACGGTGGTCGGCGCGACGCCGGCCGACGCGCGCAACGCGGCCGCCGCCGCCGGATCGACGTGCATCATGCTGTAAATCGGCGGCGCCGCGATCAATCCGATGATCGCGATTACGACGAGCAGCGTGAGAAAAATCCCAATCGCTCGGCGGCCGAGCACGCCGAACATCCGGGCGCCTTCGCTCGATCCGAGTGTCGCGACGAGCAGCGACATCACCAGCGGCACGACGGTCATCCGCAACCCATTCACCCACATCGTGCCGAGCGGTTCGATCCGTTGGCTAAGCGACATACCCGCCGGAGAGCCCGTCGCGACGATGACTCCGCCGACAACGAGGCCGAGCCCGAGGCCGATGAGCGCCCGGATTGGTGCGGCCGGAGTCTTCATCGCACGCCGCGCGTCAATCGACGGTCTCCTTGATTTGCCCGACCATCCCGATCGGCTCGCCCTCGCTCATTGCCGGCGACGCGACGATGTACAACACGACACCCTCCATCGGCGAACGAATTTCGGCGATCGTGTCGCCGAAGTAATCGGTGAGGCGGCCGAGCAGCGTGTTGCGCTCCACGTACTGGCCGGGCTTCACCAGGGGATGCCACGTGCCGGTGGCGGGACTGGTCAACACTTGCGACGGCTCGATCCACTTCGGTTTCGCCACCATCTGCGGCGCGCCGGGAAGCATGCCGAGGTGGCGCATCACGCGAAACGCGCCGCGAACGTTGACCTCCACCGTCTCCGCCGTCGGCACGCCGACCTCGCCGGCCTCGGTCGTCAGCGCCGGCTTGCCGCGCACCTGTGCCGTGTTCGCGCAGAAGACCGATGCATTACGCTCGCGCGGGCGGCCGCGATCGATCACGATATGATCGAGGCCGAAGGCCAGCGCCAAGTCGCGCGCTCGCGCGTCGACGGCGTCGTCGACACCAAGCTTGTTCCAATACGCGTACGGACGAAGCGCCTCGTTCGCGTCGCCCGAGTGCATGTCGACGAGCGCGTCGCACTGGTCGATCACGCACGTCGTGATGGCGTACGCGATGCGATCGGAGCTGCTGCCATGCGGATGCCCGGGGAAAACACGATTCAGGTTCTTCTGGTCCCACGGCCCGCGATACACGGTGCGATGCACGAACGACGGCAGGTTCGCGACCTGCACCAGAATCACCGTTCCGCTGAGCTCCGCCGGATTGAGCTCGGCGCGCACGCGCTGGAGCGCGACGATCGGCGACGGCTCCGATCCGTGCGTCCCGGCGACGAGTGCGAGGACCGGGCCGGTCGTCGTGCCCGTGATGACGGAGACGGGAATGCGAGTCCCCGGGTCCGACGCCGCCGGCACGTCGATGAATCCCGACACCTTTTCGCCCAACCGCCCAACAATGGGTCCGACGCTGATGGTCTTCATCGCACTAGTTTGCGCTCGGCGATCCCGCTGCGGCAAGCGTTGGACCCGCGCATCTTTCGATCGGAACCGTGGGGGTGAGTCCTCGTGTCGAGTTGGGTCAAGCTGACGAACGTCGCGAGCGCGCTGGAAGCGGACATACTCGTCGAACACCTGCGCGCCGCGCGCATTCCAGCCGTGGCACGCGGCAACGACATCACGGGGATCTTTGGACCGGGCTTCGGCGGCGCGACCGCTCGTGGCGTCGACGTCTTCGTTCCGTCGACCCGGCTTCACACCGCTCGGCAAATCCTCGCCGACTATCGCGGCGAAGACCGATAACGCAGCCGCCCCTCGCAGCGGACGGGGAAGTTCACGCTGCTCGCGATGTAGCAGAGCGCGTGGGCGCGCTCGTGCAGCTCGTCCATGCGCCGAGCGTCGACCTCGGTCGTCGTGGTCACCGTCGGCCGAAGCACGACTTCGGTGAAATGTCCGCCTCCGTCGGCGGTCTCCTCCATCGTCCCGCGGGCGTCATCCATGTAGTCGACCACGACGATCCCCGCGTCGGCAGCGAGATGGAGCAACCAGAGCATGTGGCAGGACGACAGCGAGGCGACGAGAAGCTCCTCGGGATTGTGACGCGACGGATCGCCGCGGAAGGCGGGATCGGACGAGCAGAGAAGCGTCGGCTTGTTCGCGAATCGCACCTCGTGCGCGCGGTCGTAGGCGCGATAGTGACTCGTCCCGGTCCCGCGATTACCGGTCCAGGTGAGGTGCGTAGCGTAGGTATGGGTCGTGTGTGGCATGGCGGCGGCGGCTGCGACGGCGCGTTGCTACATTCGTTGTCACGGCAAGTTAGCGCACCGTCCAACAGGAGACAGCTTCGTGCCCGCTCGCGTTCCTTCTCGTTTCGCCGTGATGCGATACGCCACCGCGCTCGTCGCCGGAGCGGCGCTCGCCGCATGCGCGACTGACAAATCCGGAAACTCCGGGAGCAGCGCCTCATCGACCGCCGGCGTCGACGCCGCTGCCGGTGCGATCACCTCCGAGGGGCTGCTGCAGCACATCGCCGACCTCTCGGCCGATTCAATGGAAGGACGCGGTCCCGGAACGCCGGGCGAGCAGAAGACCGTGGCGTACATGGAATCGCAATTCAAGGCGCTCGGTCTCAAGCCGGGAAACCCGGACGGCAGCTATCTCCAAAATGTGGACCTGATCGGCTACGTCGCACATCCCACTGCGTCGTTCACCGCCGGCGGCAAGACGATCTCGCTCAAGTTTCCCGACGACTACGTCGCGAATTCCCGCCACAAGCGGCCGGAGACGAACATCGACAACTCCGACGTCGTGTTCGTCGGCTATGGTGTCGTCGCTCCCGAATACGGCTGGGATGACTACAAGGGCCTCGACGTCAAGGGAAAGACGATTTTAATGCTCGTCAACGATCCGGCGGTGCGCGTCGCCGGCGACACGGCGCTCGACAGCACGATGTTCAAGGGCCGCGCCATGACGTACTACGGCCGCTGGACCTACAAGTACGAGATCGCGACACAGAAGGGCGCCGCCGCGGCGATCATCATTCACGAGACCGGACCGGCCGGCTACCCCTACGAAGTCGTACGCGGCAGCTACTCGACCGAGCAGTTCGACGTCCCATCGCCCGACGCCGAGAAGCGAGTTCCCGTCGAAGGTTGGATCACGCTGCCCAAGGCGAAAGAGCTGCTCGCCGCTTCCGGCAAGAATTTCGACTCACTCAAAGCGACCGCGGCGCGGAAGGACTTCAAACCCGTCCCGCTCAACGCCAAGGCGACCTTCCACATCAAGATCGACTCGCGCGAGATCCAGTCGCACAACATCGTCGCGAAGCTGGACGGCGGCGACAAGAAAGACGAATACGTCGTCTACACCGCGCACTGGGATCACCTCGGCAAGGACACGACGCTCAAAGGTGACCAGATCTACAATGGCGCGATCGACAACGCGAGCGGAACGGCCGCGATCCTCGAGATCGCCAAAGCGTTCAGCAAGCTCCCGTCGCCGCCACGGCGCTCCATCCTGTTCCTCTCGGTCACCGCAGAGGAAAAGAACCTGCTCGGCGCGAAGTTCTATGCGACGCGCCCGCTGTATCCCCTCAACAAGACGGTTGCCAACATCAACGTCGACGGCATCAATCAGTGGGGAAAGACGAGCGACTTCACGGTGATCGGCCTGGGGAACTCGACCCTCGACGACGTGCTCGCCGACGCGCTCAAAACGCAAGGACGTGTCGAGAGGCCCGACGCCGAGCCGGAGAAGGGTTTCTACTACCGATCCGACCACTTCGAGTTCGCCAAGCAAGGCGTCCCCGCGCTCGACATCGAACCCGGCACCGACTTCGTCGGCAAGCCGAAGGGCTACGGGATGCAGAAGCGCGACGAGTACACCAATAACGACTATCACAAGCCGTCCGACGAGATCAAATCCGATTGGGATCTCTCCGGCGCGGTCGACGACGCGCGCGTCCTCTTTCATGTCGGCTACGCCGTGGCGCAAGGGGACGCGCTTCCGCAGTGGAAGCCCGGCAACGAGTTCAAGGCGAAGCGCGACTCGATGATGGCGAAATGATCCTCGCCAGTTTGGCCGCGGCGGCGCTGATCGCGGCGGCGCCGCCCGCCGAGCTGGTGATTCGCGTGTTGGACGTAGGGCAGGGCGATGCCATCCTCATCGAGAACGGCGGCAGTCGCGTGCTCATCGACGGCGGGCCCGAACGCTCGCGCCTGGGCCATTTGCTCGATTCACTTCAGCTCAACGACTCGACGTTCGACGTCGTCATTCTCACCCACCCGCACGCCGATCATCTCATCGGGTTGCGCGAGCTCTTTCAAACTCGCCGGCACATCAGTGTCCGGTTCTTCTTCGAGAACAAGGATCCTTACACCACCGCCAATCTCCGCTATTTGCGCGACTCCGTGAACTCGCGTGTGGCGAACGCGAACCTCATCTATCGTGACACCGACGATCCCTGTGCCAACGGCCGGCCGATCTGCACGATCACGATGAAGGGCGGCGCGAAGCTGCACATCATGCGTCCCTTTCCGTCGTCAGCGAGCCCGAACAACCGGTCCGTCGCGATCAAGCTCGTCGGACCGGACTCGGCGTCGTTCACGATGTGGCTTGCCGGCGACGCCGAGCAGGAGGCGATCGGGTGGTTTCTCGGCCCGGCCGGCTACGCCCGCAATCCGGGCATGCACGTCAACGTCCTCAAGGCCGACCACCACGGAAGTTGCAATGGCGTCACCAACGCGTATATCAACACGTTGAAGCCCGACGTGATCGTCGCGTCGGTCGGCGCGGTGAACGGCTACAAGCACATGCACACGCAGGCGAAGACGCTCTTCCGCAATCACAACGTCCCATGGTATCGCACGGACCAGAACGGCACGATCATCATTCGCAGCCCCGGGACACCAGGCGGCGCATACAGCGTCACTGTGCGCGACGGAAAGAATCGTTCGGGTCCGTCGGACGGACGGTCTACTCAGGCCGAGTGCAGGCCGATCCCATGATATGAAACCGGACACGCCGAAGAAGTCCCCGTCGGAGCACCGTTGGGTCATCGACTCGATCGAGGAATCGGTCGCGTCGATCGAGGTGGACGGCGATCGCATGATTACGGTGCCGCAATCGCTCTTGCCGAGCGACGCGAAGCAGGGCCACGTGCTGCGCGTGGTTCGCGAGACGGCCGCCGACGGAAGGCGCTCGTCGCTGACCATCGAGGTCGACGAAGTCGCGACGCGCGAAGCACTCGCCGCGTCGGCCGTCCAAACCAAGAAAGGAACCCGCCAGAAAAACGACCCCGGCGGGGACATCGCGCTCTAAGCGGTCAGTCGAGCGGCGGTAGCCCGGCCACGATTTCGTCCCGATGCGCCTCGAGCCAGGGTGGTAGCACGAGACGCTCGCCGAGGTGCTCGGGCGTCTCATCCGTGGCGAACCCCGGCCCATCCGTCGCCAACTCGAACAGCACGCCGCCCGGCTCGAGAAAATAGACGGACTTGAACCAGAAGCGGTCGATCACCTCGGTCGGCCGGCGATTGGCCTTCGCCACACGCTCGCGAACACGCAGTTCGACCTCTTCGTCGTGCACGCGCCACGCGACGTGATGCATCGTTCCCACGCCCCACGAGCCGCGCGTGCCATCCGGCATCTCGCACACCTCGAGGAATTTCCCCGACCCGCCGCCCGCGACGGAGAAGCGATGCCACCCGCGCTCGTCTCCGTCGTGCTCGAAGCCGAGCACCTCGCGCAGGAAATCGCCGGTGATCTTGAGATCCCGTTCCCACAGCCTCACCGTGTGCAGTCCGGCGATTTGCCGGTCGCTCGACACGGGACTCTTCTCCCACGGCCTGAACTCCCTTTCATCGTGCGTCTCGACGAGCGCGAGATGCTGGGCGTGCGGGTCCTCGAACACGATCGCACGCTCACCACGCCGCATCTCCGTGGCGGTGATCTTCACACCGTTGTCGATCAGCCGGTCATTCCAGTAGTCGTAACTGCCCGCCGGAATCGCCAGATCGATCTCCACACCGAGCCCGACGCCGAGCCGCCCGTTCGGCGAATGGCGGAAGGGAAAGAAGGTCAGGTCGGTGCCAGGATGCCCATCGGCGTCGGCGTAAAACAGGTGGTACGTGCCGGGATCGTCCTGGTTGACGCTCCGCTTCACGAGCCGCATGCCAAGCACCTGCGTGTAGAACTCGAGGTTTTGCTTGGCGTCGCCGGAAATGGCGGTGATGTGATGGATGCCGGAAATCTCAGACATTCTGAATTCTACGAGGGTGGGCAACTCGGGTGATCGGCGTAAGATTAGGCATGTCCGATCTCTTCGCCGCGCGAACCCAGATGGCGCTCTCGCTCGGCTTTCACATTGTCTTCGCCGAGATCGGAATTGCCATGCCCGTGCTGATGGTCCTCGCCGAATGGCGGTGGACCCGCACCGAAGACGCCGTCTTTCTCCAGCTCGCCAAACGGTGGGCGAAGGGCACGGCGATCTTGTTCGCCGTCGGCGCGGTGTCCGGCACGGTGCTGTCGTTCGAGCTCGGCTTGCTTTGGCCACGTTTCATGCAGCTCGCCGGGCCCATCATCGGCGTGCCGTTCTCGCTCGAGGGTTTCGCGTTTTTCACCGAGGCGATCTTCCTCGGCGTTTACCTGTACGGATGGGATCGGATTTCGCGGCGCGCGCACCTCGCCGCGGGAGTGATCGTCGCGGTGAGCGGCGCCGCGTCCGCGGTGTTCGTCGTCATGGTGAACGCCTGGATGAACACGCCGGCGGGGATCACACTGTCGGGAGCAACGATCAGTGCGGTCGATCCCATTGCCGGGATGTTCAATCCGTCCACGGTGCAGCAGACCCTTCACATGCTCCTGGCGGCGTACGCGGCGACCGGGCTCGCCGTTGCCGGCATTCACGCCGCGGTTCTTCTTCGAAAACGCGACAGCGCCTTTCACCGCGCCGCCTTCACAATCGCTCTCGGTGTCGGTGTGCCCGCGGCAATCCTCCAGCCCGTGTCCGGTGATTTGAGCGCGCGTACCGTCGCGGCGTGGCAACCGATCAAGCTTGCCGCGCTCGAGGGGCAGTTCGCGACAGAGCGTGGAGCGCCGCTTCGCATCGGCGGATGGCCGAACGTGCAACGCGAGAAGACCTCGTTCGCGCTCGAGATCCCGCGCGGTCTGTCGCTGCTCGCGTTCCACGACCCCTCAGCGGAAGTGAGGGGCCTGACCGCTTTTCCTCGCGACCTGTGGCCGCCGATCATCCCGGTGCATTTCGGGTTTCAGATCATGGTCGGTCTCGGCACCGCGATGGCACTGGTGAGCGCTTGCGTATTGTTCCTTTTCGTGAGACATAGGCCGATCGTCGATCGCGCGTGGCTGCTGCGCCTGCTGGCGATCGTTGCGCCGTTCGGCTTCATCGCGACCGAAGCGGGGTGGACGGTCACCGAGGTCGGACGGCAACCGTGGGTCGTTCAGGGCGTCATTCGAACGGCGGACGCCGTTACACCGATGCCGGGCCTCGTCGTTCCCATGACGATCTTCGCGCTCCTCTATCTCGCCCTGTCGGCGATCGTGGTGACGCTGGTTCGCTCCCTGGTTCGCGAGACGACATGATGCCCCTCGAGACGTTCGGCCTCCCCGAGATCATCGCCGGCATCATGCTGCTCGCGCTCAACGCCTACGTGCTCACCGGCGGGGCGGACTTCGGCGGCGGAGTCTGGGACCTTCTGGCGAGCGGGTCGTCGCGCGACGAGCAACGATCGCTCATCGAGCGGTCGATCGCGCCGATCTGGGAAGCGAACCACGTCTGGCTGATCGTCGTCGTCGTGCTGCTCTTCTCGGCGTTCCCGCCGGCATTCGGGACGCTTGGTATGGTGCTCCACATTCCACTCTCATTGTTGCTCGTCGGCATCGTGCTGCGCGGATCAGCGTTTGTCTTTCGGAGCTACGGCGGGCGCGCGCATGGCAGACAGTGGGGGACGTTATTCGCCGTGACGAGCCTCATCACGCCGGTGATCCTGGGGATGATCATCGGTGCGATCGTCAGCGATCGAGTCGGCGTCGCGTCGACACGTGTCGGAACGTCTGGCTTCGTCGAGGTGTTCGTGCGACCGTGGCTTTCGGCGTTCACGATTGCCGTCGGCGCGTTCGCGTTGGCGCTCTTTGCATTCCTGGCCGCGACCTACCTCACTCTCGCCGCCGACACGGACAACCTACGCGAGGCGTTCCGCCGTCGCGCACTCGGTGCCGCGCTGTTCGTGTTCGTGCTCGCCGCCGTTGCGCTCGCGCTCTCGTTCCAGGCGGCGCCGCGGGTTGCGCACGGTGTAGCGGGAGCCTGGTGGTCGTTGCCGCTTCATCTTGGCACAGCGGCGGCGGCGATCACGGCGATCGTCGCGCTCTGGCGGCGACGCTATCGCATCGCCCGCGTCGCCGTCGCCGCGCAAGTCAGTCTCGTCCTGTGGGGATGGGCGCTGGCGCAGCTTCCGTATCTCGTTCCGCCGACGCTCACACTCCGCGACGCCGCCTCGCCGCGCGAGACGCTCACGTTGCTTCTCGTCGGGCTTTGCGCGGGATTTGTCATCCTCATTCCATCGCTGCGGTACCTCTACCACACCTTCGCCCGGGCGTCGGAGTCCTGAGGGGCGCGAACCGCGCCCGGCGTCCCGCTTGACGCCACACCATACCGTCGCAGTTTCACGCCATGAACAGACGCGACTTTACTTCGATGACGATCGGCGGACTCGCCGGTTTGGCGCTCCGTCCGCGAGCGTCGCTTGCGCAGGCGGACGTCAAGGTCAACGGCGACCGCATCAATGCGCACCTCAAGGCGCTGTCCGAGTTCGGGAAGAATCCCGAGGGCGGCGTCTCGCGCGTGGCCTATAGCGACGCCGATCGTGCGGGACGAGCGGCAGTCATGGACTGGATGAAGGCCGCCAAGCTCGATCCGGTGATCGACGCGGCCGGGAATATCATCGCGCGCCGCGCCGGCACTGACGCTTCGCGGAAGCCGCTGCTCTTCGGGTCACACCTCGACTCCGTGCCCGGCGGTGGCAATTACGACGGCGACGTCGGCTCGCTGTCCGCCATCGAAGTGGCGCAGACGTTCGCCGAACACGGCATCGTCACGCGCCATCCGCTCGAGATCGTGATTTGGCAGAACGAGGAGGGCGGCCTATTCGGCAGTCGCGCGGTGAGCGGCCAGCTCAAGCCGGCCGAATTGCAGACCGTGTCGAGCAGCGGCAAGACGGTGGAGCAGGGGATCGCCTTCATCGGCGGTGACCCGACGAAGCTCGATCGTGTGAAGCGCGCCAAGGGCGACATCGCCGGCTATTTCGAGCTCCACATCGAACAGGGCGGGGTGCTCGACAACAGCAAAGAGAACATCGGTGTTGTCGAAGGCATCGTCGGCATCAAGCAGTGGGAGGTGACGGTCACCGGCTTCCAGAATCACGCCGGCACCACGGCGATGGCCGACCGGCACGACGCGCTCCTCTCGGCTGCGCGCCTCGTCGAGATGGTGAACCGCGTCGTTCGTGGCATTTCAGGCAGACAGGTGGGCACCGTCGGCCGCATCCAAGCCTTCCCCGGGGCGCCGAACGTGATCCCGGGAAAGGTCATTTGCACGCTCGAGCTGCGCGACCTCGATGATACGAAGATCGATTCGATGTTCGCGCGAATTCAGCGCGAAGCGAAGGCCATTGGGGACCTGAATCAAACCCAGTTCGCCTTCGCCGAGCTTCACGTGAACGTCGCCGCTCCGAGCGACCCCCGCATGCGCAAGATCATCAGCGACGCCGCCGCGGGTCTCGGCCTCACCAAACGCCTCATGCCGAGCGGCGCCGGCCACGACGCCCAGGCGATGGCCACCCTTGGCCCGATGGGAATGATCTTCATCCCGAGCGTCGGCGGAATCAGTCACTCGCCGAAAGAGTTTTCCCGCCCCGCCGACATCACGAATGGCGCCAACGTCCTTCTGAGATCTGTCCTCGCGGCCGACAAGCTGCTACCCTAGCGCCGAGTCGCCGAGTCGCCGAGTCGCCGAGTTACTCTCGGCTCGTTTGAATCACGTCCGAGTACGACGTCAGCTTTCCATCGTTGAATAGCCGGAGCTGATCGAGCATCGACGCGAGCAGCTGTCGCGAACGCATGTAGGAGTTGTACGCCGCCGGCGCCCGCGAATAGCCCATGCCGTCGAATACCGATCGGATGAAGGTGCTCGAGCTGTCGAGCGGCAGCGCGCCGACGTTCGAGTAGAACCGGCGCCACTCGTCTTCCGACTGGAAGAGGTACTGCTCGACGTTCGAGAGATAAAACGCCGTGACCGTGGCGTTGCGTTCCTTGAGGAAGTCGGCCACGGCATGAATCGCCTTCGCGCCGGCGAAATCTCCGACGAGCGGGACGACGAGGTTGTTCAGCTCGAGCGCGCGGAGGGCGCGGAAGTTGGCCTCCGTCGCCATGTACCCGCGCTTGACGCCGGCGCTGTCGCTCTCGAGCTGCAACTCGGCGTAGCTCGGCATGCGGCCGCGCGCGTATGCGGGGCGGCCCTGATTGAAGTTGTACGTGATATCCGGGCCCGCGGCCACGAACGACCGATACACGTAGCCGATCGTCGCCGTGTCCTCCTCACTGAGCTTGAACCCGTGCTGCTTCGTCAGGCGCTCGAGGAGCACGGCAAGGTTTTTCTTCGACGCGACGCTGTCCGGCGCCGTCGCCTGAAAGCGCACGAACAGCGATTCCGGTGAGGATGCGGTGTCGAGGTGCGCCGGGCGGGCGCGGGCGAAGAGATGCGCGACGAAGTCCGCCCGGTCGGTCGACTGCTCGATCAACGCCTTGTACATCAACTGCGTCAACATGTTTTGCCGGCGGATGTCGAAGATGAACGCGATCTTCGGCCGGAGCGCGACCAGATACGTGAAGTTCTGATCCGGTCCCACGCCGAGGTACACGCCGCTCGGCTTCGTCGTACGCACCAGATCGGGAATCACCCACTGATAGGAGCTTTCGTTGGAGACGAAGTTGTCCGAGCGAAAGAATCCATTGGACTCGGAAAAATCGGTCACCAATCTCCAGAACGCGCTGTCGCTCAGCTTCGTGGGAATTGCTTGCGGCGCGGTGCTCTGTGCCGACTGCGTTTGCGCGTCGATGCGCGCGACGACGGCGAATGAAAACAATCCGGCGACAACGGTGCGCCGGAGACGCGGAGCGAACGTTCGGAGGACGAGCATCGAAGAACCCGTGAATGTTCGAATCGAAGAATGCCGATGGCGTCCCGTCGACGGTAGTCCGACAACGCGAACGCGCGGCCGGCATCAGTGCCGACCGCGCGTCACGATTCACTCGAAACGGCTTACTGCCACATCAGACTAAAGTCGTAGAACCCATAGCCACCTTGCGGATCACGGATGCGAATCACCGTCGTGTATCCGTTCCACGAGGACGGCTGTTGTGTCACCACCACCGTACCACGCCCCTGGTTCTGCACGACCGACACGCCGCGCGCGCCGCTGGGGATGTTCAAGTTCGCCTGGTCGGCGCGAATGCTCGACGGATCCTTGCCGCTCAACACGCGATAGAACAAGCGTCCATTCTGAATGCGAATCTCCAGGTCGTCATCGACGTTGCCGCTCCAGTGCATCATGGAGTTGTTTCCGTTGACGCCGCCCGGGTAGTAGTTGCCGTTCGACGGATAATTGCCCTGCGCGTTGCCATTGCCGCGGTCCCGTCCGCGATAGATGTCATCGCGGTCCCGGCCACGGTTCCGTCCGTAGACGTCGCCGTTCGAGTACGCCTGCCAGTACGCGGTCAGACGGTAGTTGTCGGACCCGCTTCGCGGATCCTGAATCCGCACGATCGTCGTGAAGTTGTTCTGCGCCGACGGCTGCTGAATCACTTCCACGTCGCCGCGGCCGTTGAGGACCTGAATCGAAACCTGACCGTCGCGTCGCGGCAAATTATCCATCACCCGCGAACGCTCACGTCCCGGCTCCGTGCGGCCGATGTCGTTCGTCCAGATCCGTCCGCCGCGCATCACGACCTGAACTTCACGGTCCACGCGGCCCGCCCACTCGAAAAGCTCATTGCCCGACCGCCCGTTCCCGACCCCTCCGAACTGTGCGAAGGCGACCGGCGCCGCTGCCAGCATCATCGCCGACGCCACGGGAACCACTCGCACCACCCACATTTGGCTTTTCATATCCCTGCTCCTTGAAGAATCGATCGCGCCCCGCGCGACCCGTCTGCGAGCCTTTGGAAAGGCACCGACCGTGCCCACGCATGCCCCTAAAGTCCAATCTTCGGGCTCGACGGCCGAAGCCGAGCCTGCACGGGCACTTGCGAGCCGCGACCGGTGGATCGGGCCGTCAAAAATCTTTACGCCACGGCCCTGGATTCGGCCCAAAACCGTCCGTTGTATCGGACACTTTTCGAGGGCTCCAGTGGACAACGGCTGAGCTTCGATTCGTGTATCTTCCCGCGCGATGCTCTCCCGCTCGATCACCACGGTTCATGCGACGGCCCTCGTCGTCGGCATCATCGTCGGCGCATCGATCTTCGTGCAGCCGTCGGTCATCACCGGAACGGTTCCGACCGTCGCCGGCGTGTACAGCGTTTGGGCGATCTCGGGCGTGCTCACCCTGTTCGGGGCGCTCATCGCCGCCGAGCTCGCGTCGGCCTATCCGCAGGCGGGCGGTGTCTATGTATTTCTCCGTGAGGCCTACTCGCCCGCGGTCGGATTCCTCTGGGGCTGGGCGATGTTCTGGACGATGCACACCGGCATCATTGCCGCGATCGCCACCGTATTCGCGCGCTATGTCGGCTTCTTTTTCCCAGTAGGCGACGTCGGACTCCGGGCAATCGCTGCCTCAGCCGTTGTGATCCTGACGGCCGTCAACTACGCCGGCGTCCGCCAGGGCAGCCTGGTTCAAACGACGTTCACCGCGCTCAAGCTCGTCGCCATCGCGGCGATCATCGTCGCGGCCTTTGCCTTCCGGCGCTCCGACCCGTGCGTCGTTCCGTCACTCGGCTTCGCGCATC